>JALYYC010000063.1 GCA_030946755.1 Candidatus Dormiibacterota bacterium | reverse complement strand
GTGTTCGGCGCCTCAATCCGACGCGTCGAAGACCCGCATCTGGTCCGTGGCGCAGGGCGCTTCGTCGACGACCTGCAACCCCAGGGCTGTCTCCACGCCGTGTTTCTGCGAAGCCATCTCGCCCATGCCGTCGTCGGGCGGCTGAACCTGGACGCCGCTCGCAAGGCGCCAGGGGTCATCGCGGTGTGGTCGGCGAACGACCTGGCGGACATCAAGCCACTCGAGATCGAAGCGGCCGTCGATGGCATGCCGCTGCCCGAACGTCGCGTGCTGGCGAGCGGTCGCGTTCGACATTTTGGGGAAGCGATCGCGGTGCTGATCGCCGAATCGGAGCCAGAAGCGCGCGACGCCCTGGAGCTGATCGAGGTCGAGCTGAATCCCCTCGCGACGGTCACCGACCTCGACCGGGCTCTGCAGGAGGATGCGCCCGTCCTCTACCCGGAAATCGGCAGTAACGTCGCCTTTATCAAGCAGCTGCGGCGGGGTGCGGTGAAGCGAGCCTTCGACCGCGCCGAGGTCGTGGTTCGCGAGCGCCTCGTCAATCAACGGTTGATCCCGGCGGCGCTGGAGCCGCGTGGCGCCCTCGCCTGGATGGAGGACCGGCGCCTGGTGCTGCAGGTGTCGTCACAG
Source organism: Candidatus Dormiibacterota bacterium (assembly GCA_030946755.1). Lineage (GTDB taxonomy): Bacteria > Chloroflexota > Dormibacteria > CF-121 > CF-121 > JALYYC01. Next base: position 1,505 of record JALYYC010000063.1, on the reverse strand, counting down.
TCGGCCTATGGCGTCCGCGATGCGGTCGCCGGCTGCCTGGCCATGGAGGAAGACGATGTTCGCGTCATCGTCGAGGACGTGGGGGGCGGGTTCGGAAGCAAAGGTGGCTGCCTCGGCGAAGAGATCGTCGTCGCGGCGGCGGCGCGCCGATTGAAGCGTCCGGTCAAGTGGATCGAGGGGCGCTCGGAGAACTGTGCCGTGACCTGTCACGGCCGCGGGCATGTCCAGGACGTGGAGCTGGCGGCGATGCGCGACGGCACCATGTTGGCGATCCGTTCGCAAATTCTGGCCGACATGGGTGGCCACCTGGAGCCCTTCAGCGCCTTCGTGCCGGTGTTCACACCGGATTTGCAAACTGGCTGCTACAGGATCGCGGCCTCGCAGAGCAAGGTAACCGGCGTCTACACGAATGCCGCGCCCACCGGTCCGTACCGGGGCGCCGGCCGCCCGGAAGCGATCTTCATGATCGAGCGGATGGTGGATCGGCTGGCCCAGGAGCTCGAGATGGATCCGGTCGAGCTCCGCCTGCGCAACTTCGTCGCCTCGTCGGAATTTCCTTACAAGAACGCCGCGGGCCTGAACTACGACAGTGGTGACTACGCCGGAACACTCCGACGATTGGCGGAGATCGCTGGCTATCCGGAGCTGCGCGAGGCGCAGGCCAGGGCGCGCAAGCAAGGCCGGCTGCAGGGCGTCGGCATCGCGACGTATGTCGAGATTGCCGCCGGCACCGATGCTGACAAAGCAACCGTCCGGCTCGAGCACGATGGCGGCATCACCGTGATCACGGGCTCGACGCCGCACGGCCAGGGACATCAGACGACCTGGGCTCAGATCGCGGCCGACCATTTCGGCGTGCCGATGGATCGGGTCAGCGTCATCTACGGCGACACGGACCAGCCGGCCTTCGCCATCGGGACCTTTGGCAGCCGCAGCGCCGCCATTTCCGGAGCGACCGTCCTTAAGACATCAGCCAAACTGTCGAGGCAGCTTCGTGAGCTGGCCGCTTCCGCCTTCGAGGCGGCCGCGGCGGACGTGGTGCTCCAGGATGGCCGCGCGCAGGTGCGCGGTGTTCCCTCTCGCGGAATGACGCTGGAAACGCTGGCCGGTTGGGCGACGGAGGCCGGCCGCGAAAGCGAGCTCTCGTCCACTGCCGAGTTTGCTCCGCCGGACAACGTCTTTCCCTTTGGGGCCCACCTCGCCCAGGTCGAGATCGATCGCGACACCGGCTTCGTCAAGGTTTTGCGCTACGTCGCCGTCGACGACTGCGGCAAGGTGATCAACCCGATGATCGTCGACGGCCAGGTCCACGGGGCAATCGCCCAGGGACTGGCGCAGGCACTTTACGAGGGGGTCGAGTACGACGAGGACGGCCAGCTGCTGACCGGCAACTTCACGACCTACCTCCTGCCGGGCGCTGCAGACCTGCCCAGCTTCGAGACCGATCGCACGGTGACGCCCTCACCCCACAACCCGATGGGCGTCAAAGGCATCGGCGAAGGCGG
>JALYYC010000201.1 GCA_030946755.1 Candidatus Dormiibacterota bacterium | reverse complement strand
CCCGGTCTACGACACCGTCGCAGAGGCCCGCACGCAAACCGGCGCCGATGTGAGCGGCATCTTCGTGCCGGCGCCCTTCGCGGCCGACGCGATCATGGAGGCGGCGGCGGCCGGGATCGAACTGATCGTCTGCATTACGGAGGGCATCCCGTTATATGACATGGTGCGGGCCCGCGCCTTCGTCGAGGACGCGGGGGTCCGCCTGATCGGACCCAACTGCCCTGGCCTGGTTACGGCGGGCGAGGCGAAGGTCGGCATCATCCCCAACCACATCAACAAGGCAGGCTCGGTCGGCATCGTCTCCCGCAGCGGCACGCTGACCTACGAGGTGATCCAGGGATTGAGCCAGGCCGGGGTCGGGCAGACGACGTCGGTTGGAATCGGCGGCGATCCGATCCTCGGCCTCTCCTTTCGGGAAGTCCTGTCACTTTTCAAGGCCGACCCGGCCACCCGCGCCGTCGTCATGATCGGCGAGATCGGCGGCAGCGACGAGGAGCTGGCGGCCGAGGAGGTCATCGGCCCCGGTTTCGGGAAGCCCGTGATCGGCTTCATCAGCGGCCGGACCGCGCCGCCCGGCAAGCGAATGGGCCATGCCGGGGCGATCATCTCCGGCAACAAGGGGACCGCAGCGTCGAAAGTGGAGGCGCTGACGCGCGCCGGGGCGCAGGTCTGCGACACGATCGAGGAGGTGGTTGCCGCTGCCGCGGCCGCGATCGGCCGGACCGCCGCCCCAGGCCCCCGCCGCTAGACTGCCTCGTCAAGGTCGACGCCACCCCTGGAAGTGCCGCGTGGGCATCGGGCTTCTCATCGTGGTCGGCGCCCTCGTCATCGACGCCTACTGGCCGCCCGGAACCCTCAGGGCGTCGGTGCGGGCGGCCCAGGCCTTGCCCGACGGGCCGTTACCCTGGCTGCACACCGCGGGGGGCCAGATCGTCGATTCGTCCGGTCGCACCGTGTTGCTACGCGGCTTCAATGTCGACGCGCTGGTCTCCTACCCGAGAGATCCGCCCGCGCAGCTCGACGAGGCCGACGCGACATTGCTGCAGCGCGCGGGCTTCGACGTGGTCCGGTTGGGGATCGACTGGGCCCAGCTGGAACCGACCCGCGGTCGGATCGACCAGGGATATCTCGACCGGGTGGCGTCAGCCGTGGCCCTGGTCAATCGCCATGGGCTCTACGTCGTGCTCGACATGCACTTCCGATTGGGCTGGAGCCCTCGCTTCGGGTACTCGGGGGCACCGGCGTGGGCCACCATCGGGGCCCCGGAATGGAACCCGCTGCCGCAATTCTCCTGGAGCCCGTCGTTGATACCGGCAGCGGCCGCCTCCGATCTCTACTTCTGGCTCTCCGATGACTGGAAGCACGACTTCTACCAGGCCTGGCAGGCGGTCGCCCGGCGTTTCTCGGATGATCCCGGGGTCGCCGGGTACGACATCTTCAACGAAGCCCATCCGCTGCCCATTCCGCCCGGCATCTTCGAGAAGTCCTACCTCTGGCCTATGTTTCAGCACGCGATCGAGGCGATCGGCTCGGCGGATCCGAACCACCTGTTCTTTGTCGAAGGCATCCTCCTGCTCTCGCTCGACACCGTGGTGGTCCATCTCAAGGCGCCCAATGTCGTCTACGGGACGCACCTCTACGAGGGCTCGCTGATCCCCCCGTTCTGGAACGGTGACCCGACCTTCGTCAACTCCAGGATCCAACAGCGGGTGCACGAGGCGGCCGAGGTCCCGGCGCCGCTCTGGATCGGCGAACTCGGCTACGACTGGACGCAGCCGGGCGCCCTCTCATACGCGGACGCCGCGCTGGACCGTATGGATGATCTCCGCATCGGCTGGGCCTGGTGGCAGTGGCGCGAGAACCGCTACTGGGGCATTGTCGACAGGGCCGGTCAGGTCGGCAACTCGGACGCGCTGCGACACCTCGCGCGGCCCTTTCTCCGCGCGGCGCCGGCCGGCGTCCATGCGGGCCGGGGGGACGGGCTGCACGGACGGCTCGGTTTGCGGGTCGACCGCTCGCACGCCGACCTCCCGGTGATCGTCTCCTGGTCAGCCGCGACACTCGGCGCTCCGGCCGCGACGGGATCGTGCCTCAGGCGCTCAACGTGGGATGCCGCCGTGTCCCGGCTGACGCTCGAGCTTGGCACGGCGGCAGCCTGCCAGATCTCGATTACTGCGAGTTAGCCTCGGTGCGGCGGGTCCAGAACGCCAGCCGGCGCTCGAACCGCCGCAGCTCGGCACGCAGGGCGACGAGATCGGTCGTGATGATCTCCCGGCTGGCGGGCTTCGCGATCCCGTCGGCGATCGAAGCTTCGGCCGTCTGGATCATGCGCCGCTTGAAGGTCCGCAGCTCCTCGTAGACCGTCGCCCAGTGGCGGGCGTCGTCCCGGTCGGCGGCATCGGGATCCTCGCCCTCGAGCAGGCGTCCGGGGTCGACCTCGGCCTCGGCGGCCCGCTCGTCAGACTGGGAAGACGCCATGCTTGCGGTTGACTCGCGGCCGCCGGCTGGTTGCGTAGAGGGCGAAGCGGGCGGCCAGTTCAGCGCGCAGCTGGGTGGGCGCGACGACCGCGTCGACGATAAGGTCGGATGCCAGGCGGTAGAGGTCGATATCTTCTCGGTATTCGTCCTGCAGCTTCTTGACGTACGCGGGGCGCTCCGCCTCTGGGAGTTCCTGGATCTTGTTGTAGAAGACGGCGTTGACCGCCGCGCTGGGACCCATGACCCCGATCATCGCGGTCGGTAAGGCGAGCGTGGCGTTGGTGTCGAAGGCCGGACCGGACATGGCATAGAGGCCGGCGCCGTAGGCCTTCCGCACGATCACCGAGATCTTCGGGACGGTCGCTTCGGAAACCGCCGCGATCATTTTCGCCCCGTGGCGGATGATGCCCTGGCGCTCCACGGCGGTGCCGATCATGAACCCGGGGACGTCAGCCAGGAAGAGGAGCGGGATATTAAAGGCATCGCAAAGCCAGATGAAACGGGCCGCCTTGTCGGCGGAGTCCACGAACAGGATGCCGCCCTTCATCATCGGTTGATTGGCGAGGACGCCGATCACACGCCCGTCGATCCGGGCGAGCCCGCAGATCATCTCCCGCGCGAAGAGCTTCTTGATCTCGAGGAAGCTGCCTTCGTCGACGATCGCGTCGATCAGGTGTTGCATGTTGAAGGCGCGTCCCTCCTCGACCGGGACCAGGGTGGTCACGTCCACGGTCGGCTGCGGCGCTGACGGCGGCCGCATCAACGGTACCTCGGTGCTGTTCTGCGGGAAATAGGTGAGGTAGCGTCGGCCCCAGTCGATCGCTTCCTCGTCCGATGCCACGAGCACGTCGCCGCAGCCGCTCTGCTCGCAGTGCATGCGCGCGCCGCCCATCTCTTCCAGGGTGACCTTCTCGCCGATGACCATCTCGGCCATACGTGGCGACCCGAGGTACATGCTGGCATGCCCCTCGACCATGACCGTGACGTCGCAGAACGCCGGGATGTAGGCGCCGCCGGCGGCCGAAGGACCAAACAGGAGGCAGATCTGGGGCACGACGCCGGAGAGCTGGATCTCCTGGTAGAAGATGCGTCCGGCATGGCGTCGACCCGGAAACATCTGGACCTGGTCGGTGATGCGGGCGCCGGCGGAGTCAACGAGGTAAAAGATCGGGACCCGCAGGCGTTCGGCCGTTTCCTGGATGCGGATGATCTTTTCGACGGTTCGAGGACCCCAGGACCCGGCCTTGACCGTAGGGTCGTTGGCCATGACGCAGACCGTCCGACCCTCGATCTGGCCCACGACCGTGACCACGCCGTCGGCGCCGTAGCCGGGCTCCTCGCTGTGCGCCAGCAGTCCGTCCTCGACCTGGAAATCGGGATCGAGCAGAAGCTCGAGTCGCCGGCGTACCGGCAGCTTGCCCTCGCCTTTGAGCTTCTCGACGTGGCGAGCTGGGCCACCGGCCCGCGCCGCATCGACCCGCGACCGAAGGTCCGTGTGCGCCACTCCGGATTCCTGCGGCTCGGCGGCACTCACGCAAGCAGTATATGGGCCGAGATTTCGCTGATCGTGGCGTGGCCTGCCTAGAATGAGTTCGTGGAGGACGTCGTGCTGGTCGCGGCCGCCAGGACGCCATTCGGCAAGCTCGGCGGTAGCCTCGCCTCCCTCAAAGCGCCCGACCTCGGCGCCGCCGTCATCCGCGAAGTCCTCGACCGGGCGCATGTGCCCGGCGGAGAGGTCGACCAGGTGATCATGGGCACCGTGCTGACCGCCGGGATGGGGCAAATTCCGGCGCGGCAGGCCGCCATCACAGCCGGTCTGCCCACCACCGTCTCGGCATTGACGGTCAATAAGGTCTGCGCCTCGTCGCTCAAGGCCGTCAACCTCGGTGCCCTGCTGATCCGCAACGGCGATGCCAGTGTCGTGGTCGCGGGCGGCATGGAGAGCATGAGCCAGGCGCCCTATCTCCTCGAGAAGGCGCGCTTCGGCTATCGCCTGGGCGACAGCGCGCTGGTGGACAGCATGGTCCATGATGGCTTGGTCGATCCGGCCAACGGCAGCCACATGGCGGTCGAGGGAAGCAACGTGGCCCGCGAGTTCGAGGTCTCGCGGGAGCGCCAGGATGCCTATGCCTACCAGAGCCAGCGGCGCTACGCCGCGGCGCTGGCCGCCGGCCACCTCCGTGACGAACTGGTTCCGGTCATGGTCCCCGGCCTCAAGGGTGAGACCACCGTCGCGGCGGACGAGCAGCCCAGACCCGACACGACGCTCGAGGGCCTGGCGAGGCTGAAGCCCCTTTTCCAGCCGGAGGGCACCGTCACCGCCGGCAACGCGCCAGGCGTCAACGATGGCGCGACGGCGATCCTGCTGATGAACGGGCGCGAGGCGCGCCGCCGTGACCTGCCGGTCCTTGCCGAGTGGGTAGCCTACGCGGAGTCGGCCGCCGACACTCCCTACCTGGCGACGGTACCTGCCTCGTCCATCCAGGCGGCCCTCAAGAAGGCGGAACTGCGCGTCAACGACATGGCTCTTTTCGAGATCAATGAGGCCTTTGCCGCGGTCGCCTGCACCGCCACCGACCTGCTCGGCGTGGACGAAGAGCGCGTCAACGTCGACGGCGGGGCGCTGGCCGTCGGGCACCCGATCGGCGCCTCCGGTGCCCGCATCCTGATGCACCTGGTCTACGCGCTGCGGCGCCGCGGCGGCCGCCTGGGCGCCGCCGGCATCTGTTCCGGGATGGCGCAGGGTGAAGCGACGATCGTCCGGATTCCAACGTCGTGAACCTGTCCCTGTCCCCCGAGCAGGAGGAGATCCGCCGGCTCGCCAGGGACTTCGCCGACCGTGAGGTGAAGCCCCGGGCCGAGGCGATCGACCACAAGGTCGAATTTCCGCATGACCTGGTCGAGAAGGCGGCAGCGCTGGGATTGCTGGGCATGCTCGTCCCGGAGGCCTTTGGGGGCGCGGGACTGGACCACGTGTCCTTTGCCATCTTCATCGAGGAGGTGGCGAAATACAGTGCCAGCACGGCGGTCATCATCGACGTGCACACCTCGGTCGGCACCGAGCCGATCGTGCTCTTCGGGTCGGACGAGCAGAAAAGGCGCTGGCTCCCGGAGCTCGCCAGCGGGACGATGCTGGCGGCCTTTGCCCTGACCGAGCCAGACGCCGGGTCGGACGCGGCACACCTCAAGAGCGCAGCCGTCCGTCGTGGTGACACCTACGTCCTCAATGGCAGCAAGATCTTCATCACGAACGCGGGCGAGGCCGGCTGCTACATCGTGCTGGCCAGCACCCGGCCGGGCTCCGGCGCCGCCGGGGTCACCGCCTTTATCGTGCGAGGCGACAATCCCGGACTGACGGTGGGGCCTCCCTTCAAAAAGATGGGTCTCAACGGCTCGGCGATCGCCGAGGTCTTCTTCACCGACTGCGAGGTCCCGGCCGCAGATCGGCTGGGTGACGAGGGCCAGGGCTTTCGGATCGCGATGCGCGCGCTTGACAGCGGCCGGATCGGGATCAGCGCGCAGGCGGTCGGCCTGGCCCAGGGAGCCCTCGACGACGCCATCGCCTACGCCGGCGAGCGGAAGCAGTTTGGCAAACCGATCAGTGAGCTGCAAACGATTCAGAACAAGATCGCCGACATGGCCGTCAAGGTCCGGGCGGCGCGCTGGATGACCTGGAACGCGGCTGCTCGCTGCGACGCGGGCCTTCCGTTCACCAGGGAGGCATCGATGGCGAAGCTGTATGCCACTGATTCCGCGATGGAGGTCACCCTCGAGGCCGTGCAGGTCCTGGGCGGCTATGGCTACCTCGAGGAATATCCGATGGCGCGGCGCGTACGCGACGCCAAGGCTTGCCAGATCTATGAAGGAACCAACCAGATCCAGCGGATCGTGATCGCGCGCGAAGTCCTGTCTGCCTGATGAATTTCGCGCTCACGCCGGAGCAGGAGCAAATCCGGTCGATGGTGCACGACCTTTGCCTCGAGCGGGTCGAGCCGAGGGCGGCGGCCATCGACGAGTCGGGGGAATTCCCCTGGGACATCAAGGCCCTGTTCGCCGACCACGACATCCTGGGGATCCCGTTCACGCCCGAGTACGGCGGGGTGAGCGGCAGCGCGGTGACCCTGATCGTCGCGATCGAGGAGATCAGTAAGTTCTGCGCCACGTCCTCGCTCATCCTGAGCGTGCAATCGCTCGGCAGCCTGCCCATCTGGCTGGGCGGGACGGAGGAGCAGAAGCGAAAGTACCTGCCGCCGCTTGCGGCGGGGAAACAGCTGGCCGCCTTCGCGCTGACCGAGCCGGGATCGGGCTCGGACGCCGGCGGGATGCGGACACGTGCCATCAAGCATGGCGACAGCTACGTCGTGAACGGCTCCAAGACGTTCATCACCGGTGGCAGTGTGGCGGATACCATCGTCGTCTTCGCGCGCACGGATCAGGATGGCGACGCGCCGGCGCGGAACATCTCGGCGTTCATCGTCGAGAAGACGATGCCCGGCTTCCGCGTTGGCAAGCTGGAAAAGAAGCTGGGGATCCGCGGTTCGCCGACCGCGCAGCTGTTTTTCGATGAGCTCGTCGTGCCGGAGGCGAACCGAGTTGGGCTCGAGGGCGACGGCTTCAAGCTCGCCATGCGGGTTCTCGATCACTCCCGGCCCGGGATCGCCGCCCAGGCGCTCGGCATCGCAGAGGGCGCGTTCGACCTCGCCCGGCGCTATGCCAGGGAGCGCCGCCAGTTCGGCAAGTCGATCGCCGAGTTCCAGGGCGTGCAGTTCATGCTGGCCGACATGGCGACCCAGGTCGAAGCGGCCCGGGTCCTCACATACGCCGCCGGAGACGCGATCGACCGCGGATTACCGGACATCAACGTCAGTTCCGCGATCGCCAAAGTGGCCGCGTCGGACATCGCCATGCGCGTCACCACGGATGCCGTCCAGGTGCTCGGTGGCTACGGGTACCTTCGCGAGTTTGCGGCGGAGCGGATGATGCGGGATGCGAAGATCACCCAGATTTACGAAGGAACGAACGAGATCCAGCGATTCGTCATCGCCCGCGGGTTACTAAAGGAGCAGTAACGAGTGAAGCAGTTGTATATCGCCGGCGCGGGACTGATGGGGGCAGGGATTGCCCAGACCGCCATTACGTGTGGGTTCGATGTTCTGCTTCGTGATGTCGACGACGTGGTCGTGGGCCGGGGACTCGACAGCATCACGAAACGACTGGAGCGCCAGGTCCAGAGCGGCAAACTCGATCCCGGGAAGCGCGACGCGTCGCTCGCGCGGTTGCACACCACCAGCTCGCTCGAAGCGGCCGGCCGGGCGGATTTCGTGGTCGAAGCGATCACCGAGAGTTTCGATGCCAAGCGGGAGCTCTTCAAGCGGCTCGACGGCATCTGCAAGGAAGAGGCGATCCTCGCCAGCAACACGTCGTCGATCCCGATCACCAGGATGGCCGCGGTGACGCGGCGCGCCGACCGCTTCATCGGGATGCACTTCTTCAACCCGGTCCCGGTCATGCCGCTGGTGGAAATCACTCGCGGACGCGAGACGTCCGAATCGACCCTGGCCACCACGCTCGAGCTGGCCAAGACGCTCGGAAAGACCCCGATCACATCCCTCGACTATCCGGGCTTCATCGTGAACCGGATGCTGGTGCCGTTCATCAACGAGGCGATCCGGGCATTGATGGAGAACCTGGGGACCCGCGAAGACATCGATCAGGGGGCCAAGCTGGGGCTGCACCACCCGATGGGGCCACTGGAGCTGGCCGATTTCGTCGGCCTGGACACGCATCTCTATATCTGCGGGGTGCTCTACGAGGGCCTCCACGACCCGCGCTTTGCGGCTCCCGCGCTCCTTCAGCAGCTGGTCGATGCCGGCCACTACGGAAGGAAGTCAGGCCGAGGCTTCTATCGGTACGGCGCGGACGGCGCCCGGCTCCCCGATTAGCTGACCCGCGTCAGGCGCTGCCTGCGCGGCGCGCCTGCGGGGCCGCGCTGGCCGGTGGTGCTGCCTTCCCCTGGCGAAGCAGGGAGCTACCGAGGATGGCGAGCGCGACGAGAAGGGAAACGGCCGCGAGACCGGCCATGGCGGCTGCGACGACTCCCCACCCCGGGCCGCTTGTGGCGGCGATCTCGCCGAGGGTGTGACCGCCTTTCACGATGTGGAGCGCGATGAACGAGAAGGTGGCCATGAACGTGCCGAGCCCGATCAGGAGCGCGCCGGTTTTCCGCGCCCGGGCGATCCACAGTCCGCCGAAGAGCCAGAACGTGGCGGACACGCTGGCGGCGAACGTGCCGTCCTCGGGGCTGGCGGTACCGAAATCATTGCGATGCACCGCGTCCGTCGCGTAGAGGATCACGAGGGTGGCGCCGACGATGGACGTGAGGAGAAACGGCAGCATGCGGACGCGCCGGAGGCGCCCGGTCGGATGGCTCCAGCTGACGACCGCCACCATGAAGGTGGTCAGGCACGCGACCATCAACGTCATCAGGACCGGCGCGACGCTCAGGCCTTCACTTTTGGCGAAGGAGCTCATCGCCGCGGGTCCGCTCACGAAGTGGCTCGAGGAGATGAGGCCGAACTCAACGAAGGCGATCGCTCCGGCGACCATGACCGCGGGCTTGACGCCGCGGAAGGCCAGCACGAGGCTGGCCAGCCAGGTGACGCCAATGACAGCCGCGACGCCGGCGTAGAGGTTGTCGACCTGTGATGCGTGCCGCTCGTGGAACAGGTTGAGCGCGCCAAGTGCCAGGGCGATCACGCCGGCCGCCAGTAACAGGCCTCGCGCCGGGGCGACGAACGGTCCCCTGGGTGCGCGGAGAGTCGAGGATCGCATCGTCCCAATATTACGGGCGGTCCCTGGATTCCCTTCGCCGTTCGCTAGACTGAGCGCTGCATTTGCCTATGCAGCCTCGCCGGCGCCGCGCGTCGGCTGCCACCACCACCTTGCCGACCTCTCGCCTGATTGGCACCGCGGTCGCCGTGATCATCGCGGCGATCCTGATCGGGCTGGCGTTCTTCACGGTCCGGCTCTGGTCCGTGCTCCACGCGATCTCGCCGCGTGCCCAACCCCAGGACCTCGTGACCCTCGTCCACGCGCAATCGGACGAGCCCGGCTCGCTGGGCTGGCGGATCAAGCACGATGAGCGGCTCAACATCCTCCTCGTGGGCTACGGAGGCCCGGGTCACGATGGCCCCTACCTCACCGACTCGCTCATGCTGCTGTCGATCAAGCCGGGATCGCGGCAGGCGGTGATGATCTCGCTGCCGCGCGACCTCTGGGTCAAGATCCCGGCCCTGCCCAACAACGGCTCCCTCACCGGCAAGCTGAACAGCGCCTATGCGATTGGGACCGATCACACGGCGTACCCGAACGTCCGCAGCGCCTGGAAGACCAGCACGGGCGGTGGCGACCTCGCCGCGGCGACCGTGTCCCAGATAACCGGCCAGCACATCGATTACTGGGTCGGCGTTGATTTCAAGGCTTTCCGCGACGTGGTGAACGCGCTCGGCGGGGTTCGGGTCGCCGTGCCGACACCCCTCGACGATCCGTCCTACCCGCTGGGCGAGACGGCGAGCACCACCCACATCCATTTCAACGCCGGTCCGCAACAGCTCAACGGGGAACGGGCGCTCGAGTATGCCCGCTCTCGGGAAACCACATCCGACTTCGACCGGTCGAGGCGCCAGCAACTGATCCTGCTGGCCGTTCGGCAGCGGGCGCTCTCCCTGAACGCGGTCCCGCGCCTGTTCAGCCTGCTGAGCGCTCTACAGGACAACGTTCGGACCAACCTGCGTCCCGCCGAGATGCAGCAGCTGGCCAACCTGACGGGGCAGCTCAAGGAGAAAGACATCCGCCACGTCGGCATCGATACCTCGAATCTGCTGCGGAGCACGGTCAGCGGTGACGGCCAGTACATCCTGGTCCCCCTCGACCCGACCTATGCAACCCTCCAGCGCTATGTGGCCGCGGTGCTGCCGGCACGTGCCGCGCTTACGGAGCAGGTTCAGGTGCAGGTCGAGGACGGGAGCCGCCGTTACTGGCTTCCGTACGGGACCGGAACCCCGGCCTCGATTGTCGCCGGGCTGCTGCAAAATGCCGGCTGGCCCGCCACCCTGGCCCCGCTGACCGGCGCCCGGCCGGCGCAGACCGTGATTCACGACGCGTCCGCCGGCAAGGCTCCTGGAACGTTGGCCTGGCTGCAGGCGTACTTTCAGGCGCAGGTCGTGGTCGAGGCGCCGCCGCCGGGCGGTCCGACCATCACGGTTGTGCTCGGCCCCGACTTCACCCAGCGGGCCTTTCCGGCGCCGGGCAGCCGCATCAACTGAGCCGGTCCTTCCGTCCGGGCGAGGCACTACGATTGAGCGCAGGATGAGTCTGGCCGGCGCTGTGCGATCCGGCGACGTTCGAGCGCTGGCCCGGGCCATCAGCCTGGCCGAGGATCGCGACCCGCAGGCGACCGCCCTGGTCGCCGAACTGCAACCGAACACGGGCAACGCCCACCTGGTCGGCGTGACCGGCTCCCCGGGGACTGGCAAGAGCACCCTGGTGGATGGCCTCGTCAAGGTGATCCGCGATGGCGGCAAGACCGTGGGCGTGATCGCCGTCGATCCCAGCAGTCCCTTCACCGGGGGCGCCGTCCTCGGCGACCGGATTCGGATGTCCCGGCATACCCTGGACAAGGGGGTGTTCATCCGCAGCATGGGGGCTCGGGGTCACCTGGGCGGCCTTGCCGCCGCCACGCGAGAGGCGATTCATCTGCTCGACGCATTTGGTCGAGAGGTGGTGATCGTGGAGACCGTCGGGGTCGGGCAATCGGAGCTCGAGATCTCGAGCATCTGCGACACCGTCGTGCTGGTGATGATGCCGGAGTCTGGCGATGCCGTCCAGAGCATCAAGGCGGGAATCCTGGAAATCGCCGACATCTTCGTGGTGAACAAAGCGGATCTCGGTGGCGCCGAAAAGACCCGGCGCATGATCCAGGATGCGATGGCCATGGGTCCAAAGCAGGCCTGGAAGCCCCCGATCGTGCTCGCCTCGGCCGTAAAGGATGAGGGCATCGAGTCGGTCTGGGAGGCCATTGGACGGCACCAGGCCTTTCTGCGCGAGAGTGGCACGTTCGAGCTTCGGCGCCTCCAGCGGGTCAAGCAAGAGGTGATCGCCCTGGTGGCGGAGCAGGCTCGCGAGGATGCCCGCCGTACGCTGGAAGGCGACACCGAGATGGGCCGGCGCCTACGGGACAACCAGAATGGGAAACTGAACCCATACGCCCTGGCCGCCGAGGTCATGGCGCGGCGGAGTACACGAGAAGGTGGTGGCGATGGCCCTGCGGAGTAAGACGGCGCGCGAAGAGTGGGCGACGCGGTACCGCGGCGGCAAGCGCTCGCCGCGAGAAACGGCGACGACGCTATCGGGCGTTCCGATCGAGCCCCTCTACACCCCGGACGACCTCAAGGGCTGGGATTACGACGAGAAGCTGGGCTACCCGGGCGAGTTCCCCTACACGCGCGGCGTCTATCCCTCGATGTATCGGGGGCAATTGTGGACGATCCGCCAGTTTGCCGGCTATGGGACCGCCGAGGAGACAAACCAGCGCTACAAGTTCCTGCTCTCGCAGGGCCAGGCCGGGCTCTCGGTCGCCTTTGACATGCCGACGCTGATGGGCTACGACTCCGACGATCCACTGAGCCGCGGCGAGGTCGGCCACTGTGGCGTGGCCATCGACTCACTGGCTGATATGGAGACGCTCTTCGGCGGGATCGGCCTGGACGGCATCACCACATCGATGACGATCAACTCGCCGGCGGCGATTCTCTACGCCATGTACATCGCCGTTGGCGAAAAGGCCGGCGTGCGGATCGACCAGCTTGGTGGCACGCTCCAGAATGACATCCTGAAGGAGTACATCGCCCAGAAGGAGTACATCTTCCCGCCCGAGCCATCGATGCGGCTCGTCGTCGACACCATCGTCTTCGCAGCCCAGCACATGCCGCGCTGGAATGCCGTCTCGATTTCCGGGTACCACATCCGGGAGGCGGGGTCGACCGCCATCCAGGAGCTCGCCTTCACCCTCGCAGACGGCATGGCTTACGTCGAGGCGACGATCCGTGCCGGTCTTGCGGTCGATACGTTCGCGCCGCGGCTCTCGTTCTT
>JALYYC010000175.1 GCA_030946755.1 Candidatus Dormiibacterota bacterium | reverse complement strand
TTACTGGCGGCACTCAGCCTGCTCGCCTTTACGCTCGTCGGGTCGGTCCTGGTCCAGCGCTTCACGTGGTTGAAGCCGGTCGCCGGGCTCGTGCTGGTCGTGATCGGCGCAAAGCTGGCCTTTGACTACCTTCACGGATGATCGGACCCTGTTAAGCCTCTGGCGGCTTGAATTGCGTTCGCGCATCAAGGGCAGCCATGTAAGCCGCACGCAGGTCCGGCTCGAGGACGTCGCGCGCCCGTCCATAGAGCTTGAAACCGCCTTCTGTCCCGTCTTTGTCCGTCGTGCAACTGTGGAGGACGCAGCGCGGATCGCGCAAGAGATCCAGCGCCTTCGGTGATTGCCACATCATGCCGAGGAGCAACTCGCCGCTGGCGAAATCCATCTCGCAAGGGCTGATCCGCGGCGAGCCATCCCGCCGCAGCGTACCCATCATGCAGAGTTGATAGCGATCGAAGCGTTCACGGCCGAGGCGCGCGAGCTCGGAAGCCGCCACCCCGAACTCCTCCCAGCGCATGCGCTCTGGAACCCAGCTCAGCTCTGCCGAAAGGCCGCAGCGACCCGATGCACGAAATCACGCAGGATGGTTCCGTCCGGGTCATGATCCGGATTGATCTCGGTCATGACTACCCCCGCAAGCGCGGGTGTGCTGAGGAAGACCTTCAGGCACGCCATGGCATCCTCGAGCGAGAGACCGGCATTGAAATGCGGAAAATCGGCGAGGGGCAGTTCGGTCGTGTCGATCACATCCACATCGAAGTGGACGAGCACGCGTTTGGCATGTTTGGTCAGTTCCGCCATCGCCTCGCGGGCGATGCCGGATGGGTTGCCCCGAACCTCGTCGGCCGGGTGGTGCCGGATCGCGCGGCGTTTGAGGGCCGACCGCTGAATCACCTCCTGCTCGTCCGTCTCATAGCCGAACAGGACGATTTGGCCATCCGTTAAGAGCGGCCGCCGCGGTCCAACGTCTTGGAGTGGGGTCCCGGCCATTCCGATGAGGTGCGCGATCCCCATGTTGTCCAGGATCCCGCTGCGCGTGGTCTCCGGCGAGTTCAGGTCGATATCGCCGTCGAAGTAGAGCACACCGAGGTCGGCCGACCCAGAGTCCAGCAGCCCACTGACAACGCCAATCGTGATCGTGCAGTCACCGCCAATCACAAATGGCAGATGACCCCGGCGGACCACGGCGACGACCTGATCCGCCACCTGCGTGGCCACCGAGGCTACCCGCGATGCATTTTGTGCTCGCCGGTTGGCCGGGTCGGGGTGAAAGAGCGCGATCGGCAGATCGCCCGCGTCGTCCAGGTCGACGTTGGCCGAGCGCAAGGCCTCGATCAAGCCAGCCCGCCGTAACGCAGCCGGAGCCTTCTCCTGGCCAGGTCCGTGCGCCCCGGCGCTTGTCGGCGCGCCGACGAGTTCAAATTGCGACATCGATCGCATCGTATCGCGCCTGAAGTTGGGTCAAATCAGGGCGGCACCCGGGCCGCCCTGATTCAGTGGCGTCCTACCCTTGGCCGCCGCCTTGATCGCCGCCCTGGTTATCTCCCGAAAGCCGGACCTGCAGGACCGCCGTTCCCCAGTTTCGGAAACCGGTCGTCGTTTGGCTCCCGCGCGGTGGAATGTACTCCGTCGCCATCCACACGGAGCGTCCGTCCGGATCGAGCTGAGCCCACGAGTAATCGCCCCAGCGGTTGGATTGAAACCCTGTCGGCCTCCTGAAGTAGTTTCCCGTGCCCGCCAGACCGACCTGCGGCCGGCCGAAGGCAACCTCGCCAGGATCGAGGGTGGCGTACGAGGCGCTCGGATACAGGTCAGCGCCCGTCATCGTGAAGACCATCGCCGCGCTGCCGGAGGCATTGGCCTGGAGCGCCGGGTAAATGATGTCGCGATGGGCCCGAGTCACATAGCCCTGCTGAACCATGGTCGCGGCCGTGAGTACACCATGAGCCACCTGTGGGCGAACCTTGAACCATGCGGCACCGGCCCGCGGAGCCGGATCGGACGGCAGCGTCACGGCGGTTGTCAGCTCGCCCCACAGGCTGTTGCCGATGAATTGCGTTTGCTGCATCCGGTCGTCGCCGGAATCGAGGGGCAGCACCCCGTTCGGTTGGATGGCATGGGGCGGGATCGCGTAAGCCTCCGACTGGATGATCAGGCTCGAGAGCGTCGGCGTGCCTCCCGATTGCACCGCCGCCTGGTTCGTCAGGGCCCAGACCACCAGGCGGTTGTCACCGGTGTTGTCAGGGTCCATTTGTCCGAGGAGATACTCGGCATCGGCCCGTCCTGTCGTAATCGCCGGCTGAGGGGCCGTCACCAGGGACCCGTCGGAGGTGATTCCCTGGAAGTGGACGAAGTGAACCGCATCAGAGCCTCGCACCAGATCTCGCTTGGCAAACGCGTAGAGCTGCGTCCCGTTGAACTCCGGACCATTGATCGAGAACTCGTCGGTGGTGACATACAGGTTGAACCGGTCGATCCCCAGCCGAGGCTGGTCACCAAAGCATGGGCAGCCAGGGCCGCCGGCGTTGGTGGTATCGATGTGGTACAGCTTCCAGCTGGCGTTGGTGGGATCGCCGGATGGGTTCACGGCGATGTCCAGTGCTGAATTGTCGCTGTTGTCGCCAATGAAGAGGATGACCGCGAACCATGTCTTGGTCGTTTTGTCGTAGTAGCAGCGTGGATCACTGGTGAACTTCAGGCCTCCGCGCCCGAAGAGATCATTGACGTTGAACGGACCGGCGATCGGTCGCCCATCCTGGTGATAGATCGTGTACGCCGAGTTGACGGGCTCCAGCACGAAGCCGTTTCCAGCGCAGAGTCCCTGGTCCGGCGGCTCGAACTTGGCTCCGAAGTTGGTCACTTCGCTGTCACGGCTGCTGACACCGTTGAAGGCGCGGAGCAGCGGGCCGGTGGAGTGGCGCGTCGATGAATCGGCTGCTGATGGGGTCTTGCCGGCGGCCCGGATCGCCGCTGCGCGAGTGGGTTTTTGCGGCTGCCTCGCCCCCTTGAGGTCCTGTCGGACGGTTGAGCCGGAAGTCGTGAGCCGCGCACCAGCGCTGGCCATTCCGACCTCGACTTTCTTGTAGTTGCTGACCGGCGCGGCTCCAGCTGACGCCCCGAGCGGTATCCCTCCCGCCACCAGGCCTGTCATCAGCGAAACCAACACCGCCGGGCGCACGAAAGCACGTGTCCTCAAGGCGCGCATACGATCCCTCCCTCTTTGCCTTCGGCCCCTCGCCTCGAATTATATTCGTGGTCGCGTTACAGGCGCTTAATGGCGGAGCGGGCGAGATTCGAACTCGCGAACCGAGTTACCCCGGTTACGGCATTTCCAGTGCCGCGCCCTCGACCGGACTAGGCGACCGCTCCGCGCCCGTCGATTCTATCCGGGGTGTCGGGTGA
>JALYYC010000162.1 GCA_030946755.1 Candidatus Dormiibacterota bacterium | reverse complement strand
CCTATCACGAGGCGGGCATGACGGTCCCCCTGCTTCAGCCCATCCTCCAAGAGGAATCCCAGGTCAATGCGGTGATGCAGGCCGCGGTCGAGTACGGCAGTCGAAGCGCGACCACGGCGGGGATTGCCCCTTCCGCGGCGCCTGAAGCTGCGCGCGAGCGGAGCGCGGCCACCGTTGGACGGCGCGCCCAGGGGATCTGGGAGCTGGTCCGCCCCTTCAGCTTCACCGCGTCCTTGCTGCCGGTCGCGGTCGGTGGGGCGATCGCGTTCCAGCGCGGCCAGATGCACTGGTGGCTGTTCCTGGCGGCGTTGCTCGGCGGGCTTGGGCTTCACATCGGCACCAACGTCATCAACGAGATCTACGACGTTCGTCAGGGCATCGACTCGATCACCTCGCCGCGGATGTCGATGGCGATCCTCAAAGGCCGGGTCAGCGAGCGTGGCGCCTTCGCGGTCGCCTGGGC
The DNA here is from genome assembly GCA_030946755.1 of Candidatus Dormiibacterota bacterium. GTDB lineage: Bacteria > Chloroflexota > Dormibacteria > CF-121 > CF-121 > JALYYC01. The sequence goes on along the minus strand of JALYYC010000162.1, from coordinate 6,139 downwards.
CGGGTTCACCATTGCCGCGCTGATGGGGATTTTTCTCATCGTCAACCGGGGCTGGCCGATCGTCGTTCTCGGGATCGTCGGCTTCATCGGCGGCTATTTCTATACGGCGCCCCCCTTTCAGTACAAATACCGCGCACTGGGCCTGCCCCTGGTCTTCGTTCTGATGGGGCCGCTGATGGTATTCGGCTCCTACTACGCGGTCACCGGGCTGTTCGACGGCGGCCTGTTTGTCGTGGCGCTGCCGGTCGGGCTGCTGGTCACCGCCATCCTGCACGGCAACGAATGGCGCGATGTGGCCGAGGATACCCGCCACGGGTTCACCACGCTCTCGGCGCAGGTCGGCCGGAACAGCGCGCACTGGATCTACGTCATGCTCGTGATCGGCGCCTATATTGCGATCGGTCTTGGCGTCATGCTCGGCGCCCTCCCGAGGTTGGCGCTCCTCACGCTGGTCAGCCTGCCACTGATGGCCTGGGTCCTTCGACTCGCCGATCTTGGTGCGCAGGGCGACCTGCGATCGATCGCCATGATCGACTTGATGACGGCGCGGCTCCATACGGCATTCGGAATCCTCCTGGTGGTTGGCCTCCTGGTCGGGACGCCGACCCATTGAGGCGCCTCCTTACCGGGCTCGGCCTCGCCGGCATCGTGTGGACCGCCGCGTTCCGTGGACCGCGGGCTCAATTCTGGCCGAGGATGACGATCGGGGTTGGCAGTCTTGGACTCTTCGCCCTCACGACAGATCGCCAACTGCGACAGGAGCGATTCCGTTGGCGCGACCTCGCCACCGGCCTTGGCTCGGCGGCCGGGCTGTATGGCGTGTTCCAGATTGGCGACCGGTTGGCGCGCCGCGTCATGCCCGCGGGCGACCGCGAGATCGGGCAGATCTACGAGCTGCGAGCACAGGCGCCGAAGGCGGCAATCGCGACGGCGCTGGCCCTGGCGATCGGCCCTGGTGAAGAGCTGTTCTGGCGCGGCCTGGTGCAGCGCGGGCTGCAGCCCCGCTTCGGCCGCATCGGAGCAGCGGTGATCGCCTCCTCGATCTATGGCGGCATCCACCTCGTCTCCGAGAACCTGACCCTGACCGGCGCCGCCGCTACGGCCGGACTCTTCTGGGGCGGCCTCTATGCCGTGGAGCAGCGGATGGCGCCGTTGATCGTGAGCCACGTCGCCTGGGACATCTGGATCTTCCTGATCGCACCGACGGAATGAGCCGGTTGTCGCGGTAAACTATCCGGATTCTGCGGTGACCAATCTCTAAGTTTCTCCGCCTCACATGAAACTCGGCCGCGAACTGCTCGGCGCCGCGGACATCCAGCGACGCGTTCGCGAGATGGCCACCGAGGTTTCGCGCGACTATGCGGTAATCGATCGTCCGCTGATTCTCCTGTCCGTGCTCAAGGGGTCCGTCTGCTTCGCCACCGACCTCAGCCGCCATCTGACCGTCCCGGTCAACTTCGACTACGTCGCTGTCAGTAGCTACGGCCACGCGACGGTGTCATCAGGCCACGTGCAGCTGCTCAAGGACCTGACCATGGACGTCGCCGATCGTCACGTGCTGATGATCGAGGACATCATCGACACCGGGCTGACGACGGCCTTTCTATTCGAGCACGTCCAGCGCCACAAGCCGGCGTCGCTCAAGCTTTGCGTCCTGCTGAACAAGGAGGAGCGTCGCGAGAAGCCGGTGCCGATCACGTACAAGGGCTTCGACATCCCCAACGAGTTCGTCGTCGGCTACGGCCTCGACTTCGATGAGCTCTATCGCAACCTCCCGGCCGTCCACATCCTGGAACCGTAGCGCGAGGCCAACTCGGGCTTTCGACGCGCGTTAGCTCAGGGCCCGTAAATCGAGCCGATGCTCTGCCTTAGTGCGAGCAGCCGCGGGCGGTGCCGGCGTCCGCGCCGGTGTCGAACGAGCTGCCGCATGAGCAACTCGAGACGGCATTCGGGTTGTGCACCGTGAAGCCGCCGCCCATCAGGCTGTCGACGAAGTCGATCTCCGCGCCCTTGATGTACTGGACGCTGACCGAATCGACGAAGAGGCGGACCCCTCCGACCTCGGTGATCGCGTCGCCTTCCTCGGCATGGTCCTCGAAGCCCATCCCGTAGGACATCCCCGAGCAGCCGCCGGGCTGGACGAAGACGCGCAGACCCATCTCGGGCTTCCCCTGCTTGCCCAGCAGGTCGCGCAGCTGGGTAAGGGCGGAGTCGGAGATGCTGATCAGACTGGTATTGGTATCGATCATTTCTTGAGCCATGTCTCGATCATTATAAGGCCAGTCCCTGTAACAACTGCGTTACGGGAATTGCTGGCGCCGCAATGGACGGACGGCGTGGGTGTGTCCGAAGCGCCTCCAGCGCACCGCCACGACGGCATCCCGGGCCGCTGCCAGCATCTCGTCGGGGGGGAGCGCTTGAAGGACCCCGAGGGACTCGGCAGCCCGCCTCCGCACCTTCCTGATGGCAAGCACGAAGCGCCGCTCCCCCTCGAAGTCGAAGTAGGGCGGCTGGTCGGGGTCGCCGGCCCGAACGAGCCGGTCGAGCTGCGCGTAGGGCTGATCCCAGTCAAGCGGCGTCTGCCGGACCGGCGGCTCGTAGCTGCCCTTCGCGACGTCGGGGACGACACCCCGCTCGTCACCCCCCTCCAGCGCCGCCAGCGTGTCATCCAGCGCGTCCAGCCCCTCCGCGACCAGCCGCTTGCAGAGGGTCCCCGCGGTGTCCTCGCGGCCGACCGGGATGCGGCGCTGGGCCAGGATCGGGCCGGCGTCGATGCGGGGCACGGTCAGGTGGACGCTGATGCCGGCCTCCCGATCGCCCTGCGCGATCGTCCAGTAGATCGGCTCCGGCCCGCGATGGCGGGGCAGCAGTGAGGGGTGGATGTTGAGCCAGCCGCGGGCCGGCACCGCCAGGGTATCCTCGGTCAGGATCTGGTCGAAACTGGCCATCACGACGACGTCCGGCTCATACGCCCTGAGACTTCGCACGAAGGTGTCCGCGTTGGCATTAGCCGTCACCTCGACCGGCCGGCCCAGGTGCCCCGCGATCCGCGCGATCAGGTCGGCTTTGGGATGCGTCCGCTGCCAGCGCGTGCTGCAGACGGCGGCGACGAGGTTGGCGCGCCGCGCGATGAGGTGCAGCAGGAACGCCGTTCCATAGTCGGAGGGGATGCCGACAAAGAGGATGCGCTGGCCGGTGACCTCTCGCAGGCCGGCGTACGGGTGCGCCGGGACCTCGTCATAGTCGATCGGCACCATGGAGAACTCCGACTTGGCCCAAATCGTCGTTGCCAGCTTGTCAAGCCATGGATCATTGAGGGGGCCCGGCTGCGCCAGGGCCATCACCCCATGGCCCGCTGGACCACCTGGGGCGCTTCGCCCGGGTCGCCGTAGGCCCAGCCCAGCAGGTCCATGACGTGCACGACCGGGATATCGTGGCCGGCACGCTGCAGCCCCATTGCGATCTGCAGAATGCAGCCGGGATTCGCAGAGGCCACCACCTGGGCGCCGGACTCGACGATGTGCTGGACCTTCCAGCCCAACGCCTCTTCCGCGATCTCTGGGTGGGTCAGGTTGTAGATGCCGGCCGAGCCGCAGCACCAGTCCCCTTCCTTGATGTCGACCAGGCGCACGCCCGGAATCATCTGCAGCACCTGTCGTGGCTGCTGCTGGATGCGCTGGCCATGCAGCAGGTGGCACGGGTCCTGGTAGGCGACCCGCAGCTCCATCCGTCGCCCCGGCGGGCGCATCCCGTGGGCGATCAGCAGCTCGGAGGCGTCCCTCACCATTCGCGAGAACGCGGCCCCGGCCTCCATCGCGGCGGGGTCGCCACGCAGCTGCACGGCGTACTCCTTCATGTTCGACCCGCATCCCGCGGCATTGACGACGACGGCCTCGACGTCGAGGCGGCCGAAGGCGGCCAGCGTGGCCGCGGCTAACCGATGAGCGGTCGCTGCCTCGCCCGCGTGCGAGGGCAAGGCTCCGCAGCAGACCCGCTCACCCGGAGTCAGGACCTCGTAGCCGTTCATCGAAAGGGCCAGCGCGGTGCGGCGGTTGGTCCCGTGGAACATCTCGTCCTGGATACAGCCGGTCAGCAGGCCGACGCGGCCTCGTTGCTTGCCCTGCGCGGCGGTTGTCGGCGGCAGCGGCGCAGCGGAAGCCGCCCGATCGGCGAAGGGCGGGAAGGCCGCGAACTTTCCGAGCGGCAGGAGACGCCAGGCCCCGGTGCGCCGGAGGAACGCCGGGATCCGAAGCGCCTGCACGGCACGGTAGAAACGGCCTGCCAGGCGCAGCCGGCCTGGATGCGGCAGGAGACCGTTGAGCAGGATCGTCCGAACCATCCGGTCGCGAGCGTTCTGGGGCGGCGTTTTGGCTCGGGCCATTTCCATCACGGCGCCGAACTGGACCCCGGAGGGACAGGCCGTCTCGCAGGCTCGGCAGTTGAAGCATTGATAGATGTGCGCCTGGAAGCGCGGGTCATCGAACTCGATCAGGCCGAGACTGGCCTCCTTGATCTGCCACATGCGACCCCGCGGACTGTCTCCTTCATGGTTGAGGACGCGGAACGTTGGGCACTTCGGGAGGCACAACCCGCAATGGATGCAATCGCGCACCAGATCCATGTCCATGCCCGCCGCCGCCGAGACCGAGCCCCGGCGTTCGACCTCGTGCTTGAAGTCGAGGTCGGGAAGCCTGGACTTCATAGGCCGCCCACGAACCGACCCGGACTCAAGGTGCCGTTTGGGTCCAACGCCTGTTTCAGCGAACGCATCACGTCGAACCCGCGCGGGGGCGGGCCCCAGACGTCGAGCTGCTGTTTGATCGCGGCCGGCGCGCGCGCGACGATGACGTGGCCGTCCGCCCCAGCCGCGGCCCGCATTCGCGCAAGCGCCTTGCCGGCCGACTCCGCCGGGACGCGAACATAGACGACGCCGGCCGCCGGATGCGCGAGGAGCGGTCCTTCCGCCCTGGCCGCCGGCAGGAATGTGTGCAAGCCGGTGAGCGAGGTCATGCCGTAGAGCACGACGGCGTCGTTATCGCGAGGTGCCGACCAGTCACGCACCTCGTCCCAGAAGGTCTCGGGCGCCGCCTGGCCCTCGAGGCGGCCAGCCGCCGCTCGGACGATCGTCGCGGCCGCGTCCTGGGCCGGATCGATCTCCCGCGCATAGCCCTCGAGCTTGATCGCCAGCGTCCAGCGCCAATCGGCCGTCATCCCGCAATTCCAGAGCGTGGCACGGTCCATGAGCACGATGGCCGCCGGTGCCAGGTACTGGTGCGCGAGCTCGATGCCGGCCTTGAGCGCTACCGCCGGATCCTCGAAATGGCCGAGCAGGGTGCGCTCCGCTTCCGGGCGAGTCTGCACCTTCAAATTGACCTCCGTAATCACCCCGATGGTGCCGAGCGCGCCGGTGTGGAGCTTCATCAGGTCGTAGCCCGCGACGTTCTTGACGACCTTGCCCCCCGCGCGCGCGACCTTGCCCGAGGGGTAAGCCACGGCGATCCCGATCACCCAGTCGCGCACCGTTCCGTGTCGTGCGCGACCCAGCCCGTTTGTGTTGGCCGCGACCATCCCACCGAGGGTGGCGCGTTCCGGATGAGGCGGGTCGAGTGGCAATCGCTGCCCTTTCGCCGTCAGCGTCGCCTGCAGGTCCCCGAGCCGCATCCCGGCCTCCACGCGGCAGGTGAGGTCTCCGGGCTCGTACTCGAGCAGGTTCGTCATCCGCTCGGTGGAGAACGCAATTTGGTACCGACTCGGGACCGCGCCCAGCGACATCTGCGTCCCGCCGCCCCAGGGCACAACCGCGGCCCGGTTCAGGTCGCAGAGCCGAAGCCCACGCGCCGCGTCGTCGGAATCGCCCGGGTGCATGATCTTGGCGGGTAGCGACCCATCCACCGCCAGTCGGTGCTGCTCGTCAACGCTCATCTGGTGACCCGGCAGCGGCGGGGCGCCGGTCTTCACACCCACATCTCCTCGCCGTTCGCCGTGGCCGGGATCCGACGATGCATCAGGCCGGGCGGCGGCGTTGCAGGGTCTGATGGATGCAGGCCGTTGCCCGGAAACACCTTGCCCGGATTCATGAGGCCGTGGGGATCGAACACCTTGCGAACCCGATCCATGACTTCGAGATCATCGTCGGAAA
>JALYYC010000126.1 GCA_030946755.1 Candidatus Dormiibacterota bacterium | reverse complement strand
GAGCGGCGCCGACGGGCGGGGGAGATGCTCGAGGTCGTCGGCCTGTCCGGCTTTGCCAATCGCTACGCGCACCAGCTTTCCGGCGGCCAGCAACAACGGGTTGCTCTTGCGCGGGCCCTGGCGATCAAACCAAAGGTCCTCCTGCTCGACGAGCCGCTCTCCGCGCTCGACGCGAAGGTCCGGGCTCGGCTCCGAGACGAAATCCGTCGGGTCCAGCTCGAGATCGGGATCACCACGCTGTTCGTCACACACGATCAGGAAGAGGCGCTGGCGATTGCGGACCGGGTCGGCGTGATGCAGGCGGGCCGCCTCGAACAACTCGGGCCACCGACGGTGGTCTACTCGCGCCCGGCGACGCCGTTCGTGGCATCGTTCGTCGGACTTACCAACCGATTACCCGGAACCGTGCGCGGCGGCGAGGTCGAGGTGCGAGGCGTTCGCCTTCCGTTGGTTCAGCGCGACGAACGCGACGGCCCCGCGGTCGCCCTGGTCCGCCCGGAGGCGGTGACGGTCGTCGGCGATGCGCAGAGCGCCGCCGGTCCGCTCGTCGGCACGGTCATTGCCACCGCGTTCCTCGGAGCGACGAGTCGCGTGACTGTCGATCTTGGCGAGGTGACCGTCCTCGCCCAGCTGGCAACGTCCGATGCGAGCGCGCTGCCCGCGGGCACGCGAGTGCGACTGGTGATTCGTCCGGACCCGGTCCTTATCGCCCGCGAGGACGCCGCCGCAATCCCGCCGGCGTAAGCAGCCCGACCCCAAGGAGCACGAGGCCGAGGGCAATCGGGAGAATGGGGCCGACCCCGGTTCGGGCCAGCGACCTTGTCGTGGACGGCGTCGTGCCGTGTGTCGGTGCCGTCGTCGGGGCGACGGTTGGGGTGGCGGTGACGGCGGCTGTCACGATGAGCGTGCCGGTCATGAATGGGTGGATGGCGCAGTGATAGGCGAAGGTGCCGGCGCTGTTGAACGTGATGGCGCCACTGCTCGCACCCGGCACGATCGTGCCGGTCGTCCAGGCACCGGTATTCGAGGTGGCCGTGTGGGGGGCCGCCGTGCCATTGCTCCACATGACCGCCGAGCCGACGGGCACGGTGATTGGATTCGGGCTGAAACACCAGGTGGTCGCGGCGCAGTTGACGATCTGTGCCGACGCAGCCGCATTCGCTCCGATCCCGCCGGACAGCAGGGCCACCGTGAGAACCATGGGAATGACGAGCAATCGGTGCATGCCAGAACCCCCTTGAATGTGCTGTCTTGGGTTACGGCTGCCGGTTACATGCGATTGAGGCGCTCGAGGATCTCGTCGTGGATCAGCCCGTTGCTGGCGACGACGCTGCCCCCACCATGGGTACGGGTCCCGTTGAAGTCGGTCACCCGGCCGCCGGCCTCCTCGACCACGATGGACGGCGCGGCCAGGTCCCACGGATAGAGCTCGGGCTCGAGCATGGCCTCGCCGGTGCCCTCGGCCACCAGCGCGTAGCCCCAGAAGTCCCCGAAGCCGCGATCCCGCCAGGCGCCTTCGACGACCGCATCAAAGGCGCGCGCTTTTCCCACCGCGGTGAAGGCGGTCCGGGACGCGTAGAACACCTGGGCCTCCGCCAATCGAGGGATCGCGGAAACGTGAAGCTGCCGGGACCCGGACCAGGCGCCGTGTCCCCGCGCCGCGTGCCATCGTTCGCGCATCGCCGGCGCCGAGATGACGCCGAGCTGCATCTCGCCGTCGCGCTCCAGGCCGAGCAGGGTGGCGAACATCGGCAGGCCGCGCATGAAGCTGTGGGTGGCGTCGATCGGGTCGATGATCCATCGATTCGCCGACCCGGCGGTCGAGCCGAACTCTTCACCCAGGACGCCGTGATCGGGGTGCGCGCGCTCAATGCGCTGGCGAAGCTCCTGTTCGATCGCGGTGTCGACCTGGGTCACGAACGTCCGGTCGGGTTTTCGATCGATTTTGAGGTCCCGGCGGAAATGTCGCATGGCGATCGCATCGGCCGCATCGGCAAGCCCCATGGCAAACGTGAGGAGCGAATCGAGCTCGCTCACGCCCGGATCCTGGAACCAGTGGGATCGAACAGTGGGTCATCGACGACGCGGGCGGTCGCCCACTGTCCGAAGATTTCCACCTCGGCCTTGCTGCCGGCGGCCCGATCGGCGGGCACATACGCATACGCGATGCTCTGGCCGAGCGTGTACCCGAAGCCCCCGCTGGTCACGCGCCCGACGATCTGTCCATCGGCCCGCACCGGCTCGCCGCCGAAGACGATCGCCTGCGGGTCGTCGAGCAGCAGGGGGCGTAGTCGCCGTCGGATCCCGCGCGTTTTCGCCTTGATGAGAGCCTCCTTCCCGATGAAGTCCACCGCTTTGTCCAGCCGGACCGCGAACCCCAGCCCGGCCTCATAGGGATTGTCGTCTGGTGTGATGTCGCTGCTCCAGACGCGGTACCCCTTCTCAAGGCGCAGTGATTCGATGGCCCGGTACCCGCCGGCGGCCAGGCCGTACGGCTGGCCCGCTTCCCAGATCGTGTCCCAGAGGCGCAGCCCGTATTCGGTTGGGCAGTAGAGCTCCCAGCCCAGCTCACCCACGTACGTGACACGGAGTGCCCGGCAGGGCACGTCATCGACCTCCATGGCCCGGGCCGTGAGGTAAGGGAAGCCGCGGTTGCTCAGGTCGGCCGCCGTGATCGGCTGCAGAATGTCGCGGGCGCGCGGACCCCAGAGCCCGAGGCACACCAGCGCGGAGGTCACGTCGGAGACGGTTACCGACCCGTCGGTCGGTTGATGGCGGCGGATCCATCCCAGGTCGTGATTCCCGAATGCCGTGCCCGTGACGATGAAGAAGCGATCGGCCGTCAGCCGCGTGACCGTGAAATCGCATTCGATCCCGCCGCGGTTGTTCAACATCTGCGTATAGGTCACGCGTCCGAGTGGCCGGTCCATGTCGTTGCCGCAGAGGCGCTGCAAGAACGGCAAGGCGCCATCGCCGCTGATCTCGAGCTTGGCGAAGGAAGTCTCGTCGAAGAGCGCCGCTCGCTCGCGCGTGGCTCGGTGCTCGCGGCCGATGGCGCTGGACCAGTGCCGGCCTGCCCAGCCTGTCGGCGGCGCATCCTCCGGGGCCGCGTTCGTCGCGAACCAGTTGGGTCGCTCCCACCCGGCCTTCTCCCCAAACGATGCACGAAGGGATGCAAGCCGCGGGTAGGTGGGGGAGAGCCGCAACGGGCGGCCTGCGGTCCGCTCCTCATTCGGATAATGAATGTCGTAGTACGTCGAATAGACCTCGCGTGTCCGTCCCAGCGTGAGCGCCTCGCTCCGGTACTGGGAACCGAAGCGCCGCAGGTCCATTTTCCAGAGATCCAGTTCCGGCTGGCCGTCGATGATCCACTGGGCCATCGCGTTGCCCATGCCGCCTGCGCCGGCGATCCCGTGGGCGCAGAAGCCCGCCGCGATAAAGAAGCCGCGAACCGGCGACTCGCCCAGGACGAACTCGTTGTCCGGCGTGAACGCTTCTGGTCCGTTGATCAGCTTGACGATCTCGGCGTTTTCCAGTGACGGCACGCGGGTGACCGCGTTCTCCGAGAGAGACTCGAACCGCGGCCAGTCCTCGGCGAGCAACCGGTTGTTGAAGTCTGCCGGAATCCCACCAAGTCCGAACGGCGCCGGGTCGCGCTCGTAGCCACCCATCACGAGCCCGGCGGGGTCACGTCGGAAGTACACGAGGCGGTCGGGATCGCGCATGGTCGGCAAGGACGCGGGGATCGGCTCCCCGATTCGGGCCACGAGATATTGGTGGGCCATGGGAATGATCGGCACCGTGACGCCAGCCAGGCGGCCCACCTCGGGCGCGTACATGCCGGCCGCATTGACCACCACCTCGGCCTCGATCGGTCCCTCACCCGTCTCGACCCCGCGCACCGAACCGCGCGCCAAGCGGATGCCCGTTACGCGGACGCCCTCGCAGATTCGAGCGCCACCACGGCGCGCTCCCTCCGCCAGCGCGAGCGCCAGCCCGCTGGGGTCGAGGTAACCGTCGGTCGCGAGGAAGACCGCGCCTTCGACGCCGTCCAGGCGCATGATTGGAAACCGCTGGTGCGCCTCGGCGGCGGTGATCAGCTCGATGGGCAAACCGAAGCTGGTGCCCCATCCCGATTGTCGCCGCAGCTCTTCCATCCGCGAGCGCGAGGAGGCGAGTCGCAGGCTTCCGACCTCGCGCCAACCGATGTCGACCCCGGTTTCCTTCGTCAGGCGGCGATAGCAGGCGACACTTTCCATCATCAACCGGGTCAGCGGCATGCTCGAACGCAACTGGCCGACGAGCCCGGCCGAATGAAACGTCGAGCCGCTCGTCAGCTGGGCGCGCTCCAACAACACGATGTCGGTCCAGCCGCGCTTCACGAGGTGGTAGGCGACGCTCGTGCCACCGACGCCGCCGCCGATGATGACGACGCGGGCCCGGCTTGGGATCGTCACGACCGAGCCTGTCGAAGCCAATCGTTGAACGCCGGGCGTCCGGCGCTCGCCAGCAGTCGGTCGAAGTGCCGGGCGGCATAGCCCGCGAAGTCGAAATCGAGATCGGAAATCCCCTGCTGGACGACGCCCCACATCGCTTCCCGGTAATCCGACATCACGCACATCAGCCGGAGGTGTGCCAGCCGCGACGGCGACGCCTCGCCCGAGTAGGCCTTGAGGAGATAGGCCTGCTCATCCGGGGCGAGCTCATGGTTGACCGCGAAATTGCCGAGGTCGAACATCGGGTCGCCCATCCCCGCGTACTCCCAGTCCACGATCCGGATCAGCTCGCCGTCGTCGATGAAATTCGCATTGAGCAGGTCGTTGTGGCAGAGCACCGGCGGCACAAGGGGAAGCGCCTGTTCGACCTCGGTCGCGATCTGAACCGCGCGCGCGTGAGCGGGCGGCAGGTGCACGCCGCGATCCCTGGCCGTGGCGGCGTACGTCTCACCAATACGAAACGGAGAGAAGCTGGCCGGCACCAGCCCCGCATGATGGATCAGGCCGAGTGATTCCGCGACGCGTCGAAGCGTCTCGGGAAGATGGACCGCGGCGTCGCTGACCGCTTCGCCGTGGATGAAGCGAGTCACCAGGATGCCTTCGGGCTCGAGAAACGCGACGACCTCCGGACCGACGCCGCTGGCCGCGGCCAGGAGGCTCGCCTCGTGCTCGACCCGCCGGTCGATCCCCAGGAGCTCGCCGGTCAGGGCGGGGATCCGCACGACGACCGTATCCGTACCGATCTGCACTCGATGGTTCCGATTGGTGATCCCACCGCCGAGTGGTTGCGACGTTCGTGGCAGGCCTGCCCATCCCGGAATCCGGTCGAGGATGGCCAGGTGATCGACTCCTACGCTCACCGCTGGATAGCGTATCCGCTCGGCCTTGTTACCCTCAGGACGAATGCCCGCCCAATCAACGACCCGGCGCTATCGCCAGATCAGCCGGGTGCTGGCCCGCCATGGGCTCGGTTTCTTCATCAGCATCCTCGGGCTCGAGCGGTTTGTGACCTGGCAACGCCTGTTCAACCGCCAGTACGACCAGCGGCTGACCCGGCCCGAGCGCGTGCGCCGGGCGCTGGAGGAACTGGGTCCGACGTTCATCAAGCTGGGGCAGATTCTGTCCACGCGCGCCGACCTGCTTCCGCTCAATTACCAGGTCGAGCTGGCGAAGTTGCAGGATGCGGCGCCGCCTCTGCCGATCGCGGTCGTCAAGCAGGTCGTGGAAGCGGAGCTGGGCGAGCCGGTGGAGGTCGCGTTCCGGGCGTTTGATGAGGTTCCGCTGGCGGCCGCGTCGATCGGACAGGTGCACGGCGCGACCCTGCCCGACGGCACCCCGGTCGTGGTAAAGGTGCAGCGGCCCGAGGTCCCGCAGCAGATCGAGCAGGATTTGCAGATCCTGGAAACACTGGCGGCCACCGCGCGCCGCCGTTGGGCCCTGATGGATCAGTACGACGTGCTTGGTGTCGTGCATGAGTTCGGGCAGACCCTCCGCGCTGAGACGAACTACATTCGAGAGGGGCACAACGCCGATCGATTCCGCGCCAACTTCGCCGACGATGCCGGCGTCCACATTCCCCTGGTGCACTGGAGCAAGACGACCAGACGCGTCCTCACCCTGGAGCGGATTGGTGGCATCAAGATCGACGACCTCGCCGGGCTGGAAGCCGCCGGCGTGGACCGGCGCGCCGTCGCGCTTCACGGGGCCCAGATGGTGCTCAAAATGATCTTCAAGGACGGCTTCTTCCATGCCGACCCGCATCCCGGCAACTTCTTCATCGATCCGGCGGGAGGCATTGGCGTGGTCGATTTCGGCATGGTGGGCACCGTCGAGGCGCGCATGCAGGAGCAGCTGGTCTGGGCCCTGCTCGCCTACACGAGTGAAGAACCGGAGCGGCAGGTCGACGCCCTCTTCGATCTGGGCGTGGCGCGCCGTCGCGTCGATCGGACCGTGCTCCGGCGTGACATCGAGCACCTGCGGTCGCGCTACTACGGCCGGCCGGTGGGGGAGATCGCGATCCGGCCGGTGATCAACGACGTTCTGGGCGTCGTCCGCCGGCATGGGCTGCAGCTCCCGTCCGGTTACGCCCTGCTCTTGAAGACGGTTGTGATGCACGAGAGCCTGGTGACGCGGCTGGACCCAGGCTTCGACTTCACGAGGGTCCTGGTGCCCTACGCGCGGCAGATGGTCACCCGACAGTTTTCGCCGGTGATGTGGGCTCGCTCCCTGGCTCAGGCCGGCGTCGACGTCGCCCGCCTGGGGGTCGAGGGACCGCAGCAGGCCCGCCGGTTGCTGGCGGCGTTGCAGCGCGGGGACCTGGAGCTCGGGGTGCGGCCCTCCGGCTTCGAGCCGCTCGTCCGGCGGCTGGAGCGGATCGCGAACCGGATGGTGCTCGGCATCATCGTCGCCGCCTTCGTGATTGCCCTCGCCGTCCTGATCTCGGCCTTCCACCTGCGCAGCGACCCCGCCGCGGGCATCGTCCTGATCGTCGGCTTTCTTGCCGCCAGTGGGCTGGGCGGTTACGTCGCGATCAGCATCCTGCGTTCCGGCCGGCCGTAGCCCTTAGAAGAGACGGCTGAGCCGGCGCCGGAAGAGTTTCGAACCTCCCGGCTCGGCGTAGGGCGGCATCAGGTCGCGGACGGCGGCTTCGGCGAGCGCCACAAGTGAGTCGATCGACTGGCCCGCGGGGGTGATCGGCGGGCCGATGTTGACCGCGACCATTTTGCGAAGCCAGAGATCCTTCATGCCGGCCATCGCAACCGGCACGATCGGGACGCCGTTGTCGAGCGCAAAGTGCGCGAAGCCCTTCTTGAACGGCATCAATGTCCCCTCGGCGTCGCCGTAGTGGCCCTCGGGATAGAGCGCGACGACGCCGCCGGCCTGCAGGCAGCGGTTCACGTGATGGAAGAGGGCCGCGTCCTGGTGCAGGCTTCGGTTGACCGGGATGTACCCGCCGACCGCCTTGATGATGGCCCATTGCACTCGATGGGTCACGAGCATGGTCGTATCGCCCAGAAAGTGGATCCGCGGTTCGATCGGAAAGGTGGCGAGGAGGGCAAACGAATCGAGCCAGTTGAGATGGTTGGCCACGATCACGTAGGCGCGGCTGCGCGGAATCTGCGCGCGGCCGGTGACGTGGATTCGAAAGAGGCCATGGAGGAGGGGGAGGGCGAGCATTCGGACGACGCGGTAGGCCGGTGTCGCGTGCCGCTGAACCGGCAGCAGATCCGCCGCCGGTGGGCTAGTGCGTTCGGGCGCCTTGCGCCTCCAGAATGCCCAGGACCATCCCCTCGCTCTGCTCCCGCGCGGTGCGCATGGTTGTCGCGGTCCCGGGCTGCTCGCCGGCCAGGCGGGCCAGCTCCTCGTCGAACAGGTGGGAGACGAGTGCCGGGGAGTGCGTGACGGAGCCGCCTGACGCATCCGGCACGGTGACCTTGTGCAGCACCCGCTGGGCGATCATGTAGCGGTAGATCCGATCCGTGGCGAGATCCTCCATGTAGCCGTCCAGCAGGCTCGCGCCCCGTCCGTTCAGAACGCCGTCGCGGTAGCGGATCACCGTCCGGACCGCGTCGCGCGTGCCTTGCAGGGTTCGCTTGCCAACCCCCTCGGGGCTCGGGCGGAGGTCGCGATGGGTGTCGGCGTCCTTGCGCCGCGCCTGCAGCTGGTTTGGATAGGGGAACTGGTTGACCGCGATCTCGTTTTGATCCGGATGCCCGGTCCAGGCGCCGTCCATCAAGCTGTTCGCCTCGTTCTTCTTGTCCTGCTCCAGGACTTTGAGCGCGCGCTCGTTCAGCGCTGCGTCGGTTCGGCTCGGGTAGAGCGCGGTCATCCCTCCGATCGCCAGCATCCCGCGCTTGTGACAGACCTCCGGCATCACCTCGCGTAGCGCCTGGAAGAAGGCGACGTCGTGGGGGATCGTATTGCGGTCGGGCAGCACCCAGCGCGGGTCCTGCAACGTGAAGTCGATCAGGCTGGCCATGTAATCCCAGCGACCGAGGTTCAGGCCCATGATGTGCTCGCGGAGGTTGAAGGCGAATTCCTCCATCTGGTACGCGATCGGGTGCGACTCGACCAGGGCCATGCAGCGGATGTAGTCGTGTGGCCAGCCGCGTGCCTCGGCGATCG
>JALYYC010000109.1 GCA_030946755.1 Candidatus Dormiibacterota bacterium | reverse complement strand
CGTGAACACGCTGCTGTGGTCGAACCCCTCCCTCGTGGATCAGTTGAGCGCCGGCCAGGAAGTCCTGGTCCCGCCAATCGATGGGGTCCTGGTCAAGCTGACGGCAACCGATACCGTCGCCGCGCTGGCCTTGAAGTACCGGACCGAATCCGACGCCGTTATCGAGTTCAACCTGCTTCGCCACCCAGAGACGCTTCCCGTCGGCGAATTCCTGATGGTGCCGTACGGTGTTGGACCCGAGCCGGCCTCGGTGCCGCAACCGGTTGCGCATACCGTCAATACCGGCCGCCGTGCCGTGTTCGTCCAGCCGGTGTACTCGGCCGGTGGTGGCTATTACCCCTTCGGTCAGTGCACCTGGTACGTCAACAGCCGGCGCGCGGCGCCCTGGGGTGGGAACGCCTGGCAGTGGTACGGCCGGGCACGCGCCTACGGCCGGCCCGAGGGTCCGACCCCGCGCGTGGGCGCGATCATGGTCACCTGGGAGTCTCCGTACTGGGGCCACGTCGCCTACGTCGAACAGGTCTATAGCGACGGCAGCTGGCTGATCTCAGAGATGAACTACTACGGCGATCCGGGCGGTGGCTGGGGCCGCGTCAGCTACCGGCACGTCATGCCGGGCACCGTTCCGCTGATCGGCTTCATCTACTGATCCGAGGCCGGGTCCGCTTCACCCTGCTCGATCAGCTCGGCGACCGCGAGCAAGCGCCCTTCCTCGTCCCAGGGTGCGACCAGCTGGAGGCCGACTGGCAGGCCGTTGAGCCGGCCGCAGGGGACCGATAGCGCCGGCACGCCGGCAAGGTTGAAGGGCTGGGTGAGGCGCACCAGCGCGCCGTCCACCGGCTCTTCGCCATCCCGCCAGCTGACTGTCCGGAGGCCGATCGGCGGTGCGGTGATTGGCGTCGTCGGCAGCGCGAGGACGTCGACCCGCTCGAACACCCGCCACAAGGCCTCCTTGAGCCTGGACCGGGCGCGCTGTGCCGTGGCGTACTCCGCACCCGACACCAGGGTGCCAAGTTGGAGACGCAGCCGGACGTCCGTGCCGTAGGCTCGGGGCCGCCGCCGGAGCCAGCGGGCATGCACCGCACTTGCCTCCGCACGCAGGGTCACGAGTTGCATCGCCATGGTCCAATCGAGCTCCGGAATTGTCATCGACGTCACGCGCAGGCCGCGCGCGCGAAGCCCGTCGATGCCGGACGCCACCCGCTCAGCGACACCTGGTTGCACGCGATCGAGGAAAGGGCCCTGCAGCACGCCGACCCGCAGGCCCGCGGTCGGCCGTCGCCGCACCCGGCGGCCAGCCAGGATTTCGAACAGAAGCCGAGCGTCGTCCACGGTGCGGGCCAGCGGTCCCGCGTGATCGAGCGTGAACGCCAGTGGGATTGCCCCGTCCAGCGGGATCGCCCCGAAGGTCGGTTTCAGGCCGACGCAGCCGCAGAGTGCCGCGGGAATGCGAATCGACCCACCGGTATCGGACCCGAGCGCTGCGGCGGCCAGCCCGCTGACGACCGCGATCGCTGAGCCTCCGCTCGATCCGCCAGGGATCCGGGTCTGGTCCCACGGGTTCCTGGCAACGCCCCACCAGGGATTCCCATTGGTGACGCCGTAGGCAAACTCGTGAAGATTCGTCTTGCCCAGGATCACCGCGCCGGCGCCACGCAGGCTGGCCACGGCCGCGGCGTCGGCATCGGGGACCCAGTGCCGGAGGATCCGCGAACCGGCCGTGGTCCGCAGCGCGCGCGTCGCAAATAGATCCTTGACCGCGACCGGGATTCCCGCCAGCGCGGAGGCGTTGCCACGCGCCAGCCGGGTGGCTGCGCGGCGTGCCTCGCGGGTGGCACTCGCGCTGTCAACCGTGATGAACGCGCGCAGCACCGCCTGCGCCCGGGTGCGAGCCAGGTAGATTTCGAGCAACTCAGCCGGCGAGACGCGGCGCGCCCGGAGCAGCCGGGCCAGCCGCCGCAGCGGCAGTCGCGAGACGTCGTCGGGCGTCACGGCAGGGATCCGGCGCCCCCGAAGGCCTCCAGAAACGAATCGACGAGGGCCCGGTAGCGGGTCCATGCGGGCAGCAGGGCATCGATCTCGACCGGGCTCAACCGTAGGCCGGCGGCCTGCAGCGCCGAGGTGAGTTGTTCTCTCTGCGTCACCGCCACAGTATGGCAACCAGTGCCATGGCGCAGCTATCAGGTCATGCGAGCGTCAAAGCGTTTGACAAGACTGATTCTGCGGTCATAAGCTGCCCATGCCGCCAACCCACCCTTGGGGAAGCGCTGGCCGGCGGCCGGCTGCGCTGAAGTTTATTCACCGATCAATATTTGAGGAGTCCTGAAAAACGATGTTGCTTGTGGAAGTCCGCCGCCTGGAGATCGCCCCGACGACCGACCAGTTCTGGACCATCGTGTCCCGGGTGAACGGCCCGGATTTCATGGGCGTCCTCTATCGCGCCCGTGAAGCGATCTTCGACAGCGCAGGCATCAGCTTCACGATCGACCTTCTCAACAAGTTTCTCCAGTTCGACGTGACGAAGAGCTGGTCGGCAGCCGACGAAGGCGAGTTGTTCATGGGCTCGTCGCCGGTGGTGGGCTGGTTGCGGGTGCGCCGTCCGGGCTCCGCCACGCTGCGCGAGCTGCGCTCCGACGAGATGCATTTCATGGAGCTGGAGCACGCCGCCAAACCGGCGTTTGTCGAGGTTGGCGTGGCGTTCCGCGCCGGCAGCGAGAAAGCGCGGACCGATTTTTTGAAGCGCATCCGGACAGCGTCCCAGGAGGCGATCGGTCAGGAGGTGGGTACCCCCTCGTCCTGGCCGCTTCTGACGCCCGTCAGCAGCCATAACTTCGAAGCGATCCGGAAGTCGCGCCAGGCGAGCTTCGAGCCATCCACCGAGGAGAGCCAGGCGATGGCCGCCTTCACGACCCCGGAGATCCGCGCCCTGATTCGCGACCTCGAGCGGGTCGGCTCACTGACCGTATCCGATCTTCCGAAGGTGCTTGGCGAAGCGCAGGGCACGGCCGTCGCCGGCCGCCTGGGCGAGCTGCGCACGCTCGGCTTGATCCAATCCGAATATGTCATCGTTTGCTCCCGCACCGGCAACGCTGTTCTGCGGACGGACGATCCCAACAAGTTGCAGAAGATGGCGCCGGATTGGATGAAGTGCGCCTGCGGGCGGCCGCTCAACGAGGAGCGCGTCGACCAGGTCATCATGCCGACCGATCGCGCCACCGCGCTCAATGACAAGGGCCGTTGGATGACCACCCTGGCGAGTGCCGTGCTCAACAGACTGGGCATCAGCCGCGAGCAGGTGATCGTGGACTCCGGGCCGGCCGGGACCGACATCGTGCTCGACATGAGTGGCGACCTGGTCCTGGTCGTGCTGAAGGATCGCGAGTTCAACCTTGCGGACGCTTACGCCTTCAACGCCAAGATCTCGCGGATCAAGGCCGCGGAAGGTGTCGTCGTCACCAACGAGGGCCTGTCGGGGGACGCCAAGAAGATGGTCCAGGACGAGCTTGGACCGCAGCGCGCCCGCATCACCGATCCGTTTCGGATCACGTTCGTCGAGGGCATCCAGGCGCTGGAGCACGAGCTCGGGCGCGTGATCGAGCGCCGGCGCCGCCAGTACTTCTTGCGCGCGCTTGGCGACCTGGCCACCATCCAGGGCTTGAACATCGGGCAGCTCGCCCTCGCCAAGGTAGAAGCCGGCGGTCGGAGCGGAAAGGCCGAAATCGTCGCCCCGGAGGCCGTCGCCGCCGAAGCCTGACCTGACCCGCGATCCGGCGTGCGTTCCCGTTGGGCCGGGAAACCTGCAACGTGGGCGCGTAGTGTAGTCATATGAAAACGGGCAGCCTCGTGGCGGGCGTCCTGGCCGTCCTCACCGGAGGCGTCTGGATTCTTCAGGGAACAGGCATCCTCCCGGGCAGCTTCATGTCCGGCCAGCGGATGTGGCTGCTGATCGGACTGGTGGTCGCGCTCGTCGGCCTCGTCCTCGTCTATAACGGCCTGCGCCGGACCGTGCCACGCTGAAGCCGATCCCACATCGGACCCTGATCACGGGGCTCAGTGCCGGGGCGCTTGCGCTCGGGTTGGACTATCTCGCCCATGGGCTGGTCAATGTCCCCCTGCTGCCCGAACAGCTTGGCTACGTCCTGGTCAAGGTCCTGCCGCTGTCCGTGTTCGAAAACTTGCTGAAGGCACTCGGCGTCACTGCGCGGCCGCTCTTGCTGGTGGGAGCGACCGTCCTCATCATCGCGGCCTACGGGTTCGGGACGGCCGCCGCGAACCGCCTGCTTGGCGAGCCCGGTCTTCTGGCAATGGCGGCGCTGGTGGCGGTTGTGACCGGCGTGACCGCGATTGTGGCAGCGACACCCGGTGATGCCCCCATTGCCATCGCCGTCGAGCTCGTCTTACTCGCGGGCATGATCCCAGTCACGTATTGGCTGGTCCGGCGGCTGAGCGGGCCGGCCATCGAGAGTGCGGAACGGCGGATCCTTCTCCGAAATCTATTCTTCGGCGCGGTGGGGATTGCCGTCCTCGGGATCGGCTTCGTTGACGTGCGCCGCTTTCTGACCGCCCTCGCCATGAAAGAGGGGAGCCGTGCCGACACCGAGATCACCAGCGTCGCCGATTTCTACGTCGTCTCCAAGAACCTGGGAGGCGACCCCGTGCTCGACGGTTCAACCTGGCGTCTCGTCCTTCCGACGCGCAACCTGACCTACGCGGAGTTGCTCGCGCTGCCGTCACAGCACTTGGAGCTGACCCTGGAATGCATCAGCAATGACGTCGGTGGGACTCTGATCAGCAACGGCCTGTGGCATGGTCCGCGCGTGACGGACGTCCTGGCGCTGACCACTCTTCCGGCTGATGCGGCGTGGATGTTGATGGAGAGTGCCGACGGCTACACCGAGAGCTTCCGGCTCTCGGAACTGACGCCGGATCACCTGCTGGCAACCCACCTCAACGGGAGCCCGCTGCCTCCTCAACATGGCTATCCGGCCCGCTTCCTCTTTCCGGGGCACTACGGAATGAAGCAGCCGAAATGGGTGACACGCATCCGGTTCGCGTCGGTCGACAAGCCCGGCTACTGGGAGAACAACGGCTGGGACGAGCGGGCGATCGTGAAGACCATGTCCCGAATCGATGCGCCTGCCGACGGTGCGGCGCTTCCCGCCGGCAGCGTGCGGTTTGCCGGGATCGCCTTCGCCGGCAACCGTCGGATCAGTGCCGTGGAGCTGAGTTGGGATGGCGGTACGCGATGGCAATCGGCCGATCTCGCCAGCGAGTTTTCTCCCTTTGCCTGGCGCTTCTGGCAACTCGGCGCCACCCTGGCGGCGGGGCACTACAGCGTCCGGGTCCGCGCTCGCGATGGCCAGGGCGCGTTGCAGTCCGCCGCCTCCGCACCCACCCTGCCTAACGGCGCGGACGGTTACCACACGATCCTGCTAGACGTCCGCTAGTACAATTCGCCATCCGTGGATGAGTGGCAACGAGCGATCGACTTCATGCGCGCCCTCGACCAGCGCTGCGCTGAAGAGGTCGTCGATTTTCGCTGGGGCCGCGCGTTTGTGAACCGAACCCTCGGCACCGTGCCCGACCTCAATTACCTGGTCACTCAGGGAGACCTGACCGGGGTAACGGCAGATGACCTGGCGAGGGAATGCGAACGCATCCAGGCACCCGTCGGTAGCGCCTTCCGCCGCGTGAACGTCGATGATCAGGAGGCGGCCGAGCGATTGCTTTTTGGCTTTGCCGAGCTGTGCTTTAGGGCGGAGCGCTTCTGCGTCATGGTTCGCCACCGTCCCGCTGATCGCAACGTCGACGTCGCCCGTGTCGAGCGAGTCGACTGGGCCACATACCGGCGCGGTCGCAAGCAAGAGATTGACTCCTGGGCCCCCACCGCCCTGATCGCCGGGCACGCCCTTGCCAAACAGGAATTGACGAGCCGCATTGTCGATACGACGTACCTCGCGGTCATCGAGGATGCCGGCCCGGTTTCGTTCTGCGAAGTCCGCCGGGAGGGCTCGGTCGCGCAGATCGAATTCGTGGAAACGCTGGCTTCGTATCGCCGGCGCGGACTGGCCAGGCAGGTCGTGACGGCTGCGCTCGACGCGGTCCGCAGCCTCCCGTTCGTCTTCCTGGTTGCGGATCTCTTCGACTGGCCCCAGCACTTCTACACGCGGCTCGGGTTCGAGACCGTCGGGATTGAATCGCGTTTCATGCGCGACCTCCATGTCTGAGCCGGAGTCGCTCCGCCAGAGGTGGGAGTCTGAGGCGGAAAACTGGGTCCGCTGGGCTCGCAAGCCCGGCCACGACAGCTACTGGCGCTACCATCGTGAAGCTTTTTTCAGCCTCGTTCCGGAGCCTGGTCGGCTGACCCTGGACATTGGTTGTGGCGAGGGCCGGGTCGCGCGAGACCTGAAAGCGCAGGGCCATCGGGTGATCGCTGCCGATGCGTCGGCGACGATGGTCCGCTACGCAACCGAGGCTGATCCCTCGATGGAGGTCCACGTTTCCGATGCGGCTCACCTTCCCTTCGCGGACGGGATCGCGGATCTTGTGATTAGTTTTATGTCATTGCAGGACACCGACGATATGGCGGGAGCGGTGTTCGAGGCTGCACGCGTGCTGATGTCGGATGGCCGTTATTGCATCGCCGTGGTCCATCCCATCAACTCGGCCGGTTCATTTGTTGGTGGTAGTGAGGGTTCCCCCTTTGTCATTCAAGGCGACTATTTCACCCGGCGCCGATACAGCGATCGGCTGGAGCGCGACGGCCTCGGCCTGACTATTCACAGCGCCCACCGGCCGCTTCAGGACTATGCCAGGGCATTGGAAGATGCCAAATTCGTCATCGAGGCGATTCGGGAGTCCACCGTCACCGAGGAGGCGGCGCGCGAGCGGGCCGCGAGCGCTCGATGGCGACGGGTGCCGCTCTTCCTCGACCTGCGCGCCAGAAAACGCTAGGGGTCATCGGAACCGGTACGATCGGGGTCATGGGGGGTCCCACGGCGGTCGATCTTGACCTCGCCTCGGTTCGGCAGCAGTTTCCGGCCCTTGGTCTGCGTGTGAATAACGATCCCGTCGTCTATTTCGACAATCCGGCCGGGACCCAGGTCCCGCAGCGGGTCATCGACCGCACGGCCGAGTACTGGCAGACGATGAATGCCAACCATGGCGGCGCGTTCGTCACGAGCGTGCGATCGGATGCGCGTCTCGAGCAGGTCCGCCGCGGCGCGACCGCCTTTCTCAATGCCTCGTCACCGGAGGAGGTGGTGTTTGGCGCGAACATGACAACGTTGACCTTCGCTTTCAGCCGGGCGATCGCCCGCGAGCTCAAGCCCGGCGACGAGATCGTCGTCACCAGGCTGGAGCATGATGGAAACGTCTCGCCCTGGCTGGCCCTGGAAGAGCAGGGCGTCCGCGTTCGCATCGCGGACATCACGGTTCCTGATTGCCGCCTCGACATGAACGACCTCGCCAGGCAGATCACGCCCAACACCCGGCTCGTAGCTGTCACGCACGCGTCCAATGCCGTCGGCACGATCCCGGACCTTAAGGGCGTGGCGCGGCTCGCCCATGCGGTGGGCGCCTGGCTCTGGGTGGACGCGGTCCATTACGGACCGCATGGGTTGATCGACGTTCAGGCGATCCCATGTGACTTCCTCGTCT
Source organism: Candidatus Dormiibacterota bacterium (assembly GCA_030946755.1). Lineage (GTDB taxonomy): Bacteria > Chloroflexota > Dormibacteria > CF-121 > CF-121 > JALYYC01. Next base: position 14,774 of record JALYYC010000109.1, on the reverse strand, counting down.
GTTCCTCCTACAAGTTTTACGGACCGCACCTGGGGATCCTCTACGGACGGCGCGAGCTGCTATCGCGATTGCATCCCTACAAGGTGCGGCCGGCGAGCGATGAGCTGCCAGGCCGATGGGAGACGGGAACGCCGAACCTCGAGTGCTTGAGCGGGTTGCTGGGAGCGTTCGAATACCTGGCCGGTGTTGGCGGGTCCGAGGGGGTCGATCGCGCCGCAATCGAGGCGGCGATGCTCCGCATCCAGGCGCACGAGCGCGCTCTGGCCGCGCGGCTCATCGATGGCCTGCGACGTATTGCGGGGATTCAACTGTTCGGCATCACGGACCTGGGCAGGCTCGAGGAGCGGGCGCCGACGATCTCGCTGACCTGGCCCCCCCACCGCCCGGAAGGCCTGGCCCGGTGGCTCGCGGAACGGCAGATCTTCACCTGGCACGGCGACCATTACGCGACCGAACTGATGCGCCGCCTCGGTCTGGACGCAACGGGCGGGACGCTGCGCATCGGGTTCGCCCACTACAACACGGCCAGCGAGGTTGATCTCCTCCTCGAGGTCCTGGCGGGTTACCCGGGGTGAGGCAGCGTCGAGCGGCGATCCTTATGGCCGGCCTGCTTCTCCTGGTCACGCTCCTACCCGCGCCGGCATCGCGCCCGGCGCATGCCGAGTTACGACCGGCGGAGCGACCCGGTCCATCGACCCTGATGGCCCCCGTCGGTGTCATCGGTCTGCACCCGACAGTGCTGGAGCCCGCCGGTCCGCCGCCTGTCCCTCGTCTCGTCCTCGGAGCGAGCACGAGCCAGCCGGTCGTTGCCCTCACCTTCGATCTGGACATGACGCCCGACATGGCGGTGCAGTGGAAGAATGGGGCGGTCCGCACCTGGATCAACCAGGATGCGCTGTCGGTGCTGCGCACCACGGGCACGCACGCGACCCTATTCATGACCGGGATGTGGGCCGAGCTCTACCCCCAGCTGGCTCGCAGCCTGGCGCTCGATTCGAACTTTGAGATCGCGAACCACAGCTACTCACATCCGGCGTTTCACCGTCCCTGTTACCGCCTCGGTGGGCTGGGTCCGGGCGGTGCCGCCTGGCAGTTGGCGACTGCCCAGACGGTCATCCGCCGGGTCACCGGTGTAACCCCGAGGTATTTCCGATTCCCCGGCGGTTGCTATGACCCGCCGGCGCTCGACGCTGTGCATGCCGCCGGCTTGATCCCGGTGGGGTGGACCGTCAATGGAATGGATGCCTTCAATCCGAACGCGGTGGGCGTCGCCTCCACCGTTCTGGCGCAGGTCAAGCCGGGCGGAATCGTGCTGATGCACCTGCACGGTGGGGCCAATGCGCCGGCGACCGGCACGGCGTTGCGGATGATCATCCCTGTCCTCCGCCAGCGGGGCTATCGGTTCGTCACCGTGGGCGAGTTGCTGCGCATGGGCCCCGCCCTCCAGCCGAGCGGCGGTCGAGAAGTCGTCGAGGCCTTCCAGCCGGCGGCACCACCGACCGCAGCGCAGGTGCGGCAACGTGCGCCCACATTGGGAATCGCGACCACGCACCCGAGCTGGCTGCCGCGTCCCTGCTGGCGATGGGATACGCGGCTTCGGGTCTGGGTCCGCTGCTGAGTCAGGCGCTAATCAAGAGGACGCCACCGAAGGCCAGCGCCAGCCCCGCACGCTGCGGCCGGGCGAGGCGAGCCGCCGGGTCTTCTGACCGCCCATGAAGTCGGCCATCCCCCAGCTGACGCCGGCGCAGAGCGCCAGCAGGATTGCGCTCAGTGTGCGACCCGACGAACGGTGGTTGCGGTGGCGATATCGCTCGCTCGCTGGCGCCGGCGCCCGACGACGAGCAGGACCGCGTCGGCCGCCCAGAGGGGAGGGATGATGCCGAGGAGGTTGCGGATGACGGCGCGCCACCAGCCTGGGACGCCACCGGCCGGCCCGTAGACGGAGATACCCATCATCCGCTTGCCCACCGTCTGGCCGGAACGAGCTTCGAGAGGAATCCGGTAGAGCAGGGTGATGGCGATCAGGATCCCGACACCCTCCGGGTCGAGCAGGGCCTCGTTTCTCGCCACCCCGGTGACCGCCGTCAGGACGTAGACCGTCGCAGCGACGATCAGCAGAAGGTCGATCAGGCCCGCCCAGAGGCGGCGCACGAGCGGATACTGCCGCCATCGCGCGTCGGCACCGTGCTGCCATGGAAGGGCGGCCTCGATCGCGTCGGCCATGTCCCGGCGAACTCCGAGCACGATTGGTTCCATCGTGGCAAGGACGCCGCGCCGCGCGAGTGTCCGCACCGAGAGGATGACCGCGACCGCTGCCAGGCCAGCGACGATCAGGACGAAAAGGCGGTGTTCGGCGCGATGGAAGAGACTCACTGCCGGTTGGCCGACCAGGGCGCCCAACCCGACGAAGACACCGGTGTAGATGAGGACGGACGGGACGAGCCCGAGCGCAAAGGTCAGGCGCGGCATCCGGCTCACGCCGGCGACCTGCGTCGTGGAAATCCGAAGCCCGGGAAAGAGGCGGCCAACGAACACCGCGCGGGCGCCTCCGCGGCGGAGCATGTGGGTGGCGCGATCAAGCGCGCCTCGAAAATGCAAGGCATCCGCGGCCTTTTGCAGCGCCGCAAGGCCGACGAGCGCAAACACCTCGCGGCCAACCATGGCGCCGACTGTGATCGCGACCAGCAGCGTCGCCACCATCGGCACCGGCTCGACGGTATCGCTGGCGATCGCGATGCCCGCGATCAGCAGCAGGAGATCTCCGGGCGCGAATGGAATCGGGATGCCGGTTTCCTCGATGAAGAGCAGCCCGGCGATGACCACGATCAAAAGATCGCCGCTGAGGCTGGAAATGGACGTGATCGGATTCACCATCTGCCTCCGCGGATTCGTCTCAGTCGAGTAGCTCGCGAATCAAGGGAATCGGGAGGTTGCCACACGCGAGGAATCCGTCGTGAAACGCTTTCATCGAAAAGCCGGCCCGCGCCTCATGGTCTCGACGAAGCTCGTAAATCAGCAGCTTGCCCAGGGTATAGGTCAGGTAGAGCGGATCCCAGGCGCCTCGCGTGGCTTCCCGCGTGGCCGGTAGCTCGCTCTGGAACCCGACTTCCATGAAGACCTCCACGGCCTCACGCATCGTCATGCCCTGACAGTGCAAGCCGAGCGCGACCAGCGCCCGGCAATCACGGAGCAGGGCATCCGACTTTTGCGCCAACTCGGCCCGAGGGTCTTTTGAGAAGCCGGCTTCGATCATCATCTCCTCGCAGTAATGGGCGTAGCCCTCGCCGGTACCCTGCACCCAGAAGACCTGGCGGGTCAGTGAGGAGGCGCGCCGCTCGTGCAGCGCCTGGACGAAGTGCCCGGGATAGGCTTCGTGGATCGAAACGTTGCGTAGCACCGGATAGTTGAGATAGCGGAGCCACTCCTCGGTCTTTGCCGGGCCCCAGGATGGCGTGGGCACGGTGACGTAGTAGTAGCTCTCGGTCGCCGTCGACTCCAGTGGCCCGGCGCTATCGAGGGCGGCGCTGATGTAGGAGGCGTAGGCAGGGGTGGGCCTAACCAGGCACCGGACTTCGGAGGGTATCGAGAGCAGGTCGCGCTCGACCACGAACTGCCGGATCGACTCCAGCATCCCGCTGACGTCATCGATGAGGCTTCGGACGCTCGCATGGTCGCGTTCCAGCTCCGAGAGCGCGCCGCGGATCCCCTGGCCGGGGGCGATCTCCGCGGCCAGGGCTGTCGCCCGTGCCGTATTGCGCTCGATGTCGGCTCGAACCATCCGCTCCAGGCGCGCGACGGGGAGATCGACCATCTCTCGAACGGTCAGGATTCGTTCGAAGCGCTCGCTCCCGAGCGGATCGTGCTCATGCGCGTCGGGGCGCCGGGAGCGGAGGAACTCGGTGAATGCGCGCACCTGGGCGGCGGCCTCGTCAATCCCGGCGAGGGTGGCCTCGTCGCCGGCGGCGGCGGTCCGGACGTCGCTTTCGAGGTAGTCGGCCTGGCCGTCGGCCGCCTCGATCGCGACTTCGAGGTTTGGGCCGGGCAGGGACAGTTCGAGGTTGTCGCGCGCGGCCTCGAGGTACCCCGCGTATCCGCGCAGGTGCTGGCGAAGGCTGGCCAGCCGCGCCCGCAGCGGGGCGTACTCGCGCTTCAGGTAGGGACTGACGTCCAGCTCCGAGGCCGATCCCGCATAGAAGAGTGGATCGGTGAAGGGCGTTCGCTGCTCGGTCAGCTCGAATTGGCTCGCCTGCAGCTGCGCCCGCAGGGCTCGGCGGTCGATGTCCTCATCAGGTTCGAGGCGCTCAGCCTCGGCCAGGACGCCTAGCTGACGGGCGATCTCGCTCGCGCGCGCCGCGATCGCGGTCGCGGAGATGTCGCCAACGATCCCGTCAAAGGCATGGTCCCCGACGACGCGGGCGTGCGCTGGAGCGAAGCGAAATACGCCATCAATGACGGCGCGCTCGATCGCTGTCCAGGCAGACATGCAGGCCTCAGCCGTCCTTCTTGGGTCGGCGGGTCCCCCGCCGTTCCGCATGCGCCCGGAGGAACGTGTACGTCTTCTCGGCGGCATAGCCGCTCTCGAGGGCGTCCTGGATCCGCGGCCAGAATTCATCCCTGACCCAGTTGCGCGCGATCAACACTTCGATCCCACTCAAGCGGAGGTCGCCACGCTCCATCGCGGCGCTCGTGTCGCCGGGCTGCAACGCTCGCACGGCATCGAGTGTGAGGTTGGGCAGCAGCCATGCCTGCGGAATCAGGACCTCCGCCCGTTTGCGGGGCTGCTCTGGCACGCAGAAACTATAGACGGCGCTCGCCGCCCGACGGGCGCTATGCTGCTGCTATGGCGCTGCTTCGGACGTTGCATGTCTACGGGGCGATCTTCCTCCTGGGCGGTGTCAGCGCCCATGCGCTGCTCCGGCCGCTCGCGGGCCGCGCCGAGGTCGCCGCAAAAAAGGCGCTCTACGATCTCGCCTGGCGGATCCAGCTGACGATGGTCTACACCGGATCGGCCCTGGTCCTCCTCAGCGGGCTGCTGCTGTGGATCGGTCACTACAAGCTTTTCACGGGCTGGCTGCTGCTCGGCATCTTGCTCTTCATCGCCGCGATGGGATTGGACGGCGCATTCTTGAGCCCGAACCTCCGCCGCACCCGGTCCGCGCTCGTCGACAGCGAGGCACCGCAAACGGCGGACGCTGCGGCGACCACGATCCAGGTCGTCTCCTGGTTCCTGCTTGCGGTGGTCGTGTTCCTGATGGTGGATCGGCCCTTCTGAGGACGCGATCAACCCGAGGCGATGCCTAGCCTGGGACCCATGGCCCTCACCGGGACGCACGTGCTGCTCGAGCCGATGCGCACGGAGCACGCGGCCGCCCTACTGCAGGCGGGGCGGTCGATGGAGGTGTGGGAGTTCATGCCCGCCCGGCCGATGGATGCGGAAAGCATGGATCGCTGGATGGCCAAGGCACTGGCCAACGAAGCTGCCGGCCGCGAGCATCCATTCATCGTCCGGCGGCGAGCGGACGGGGTGGTGATCGGTAGCACCCGGTACCTCGACGTTCAGGAGGAGGATCGCACCGCCGAGATCGGGTGGACCTGGTACGCCCCCTCCGCCTGGGGCACCATGGTGAATCCGGAGGCGAAATATCTTCTGCTCCGCCACGCCTTCGAAGACTGGCGCGCGATCCGGGTCGCGCTCAAGACCGACATCCGCAACCTGCACTCACAGGCGGCCATCAAGAAGCTTGGCGCCGTTTTCGAGGGAACGCTCCGCAACCAGCGGATTCGCCCGGACGGCACCTACCGCGATACGCCGATTTACTCGATCATCGAAAGCGAGTGGCCCGAGGTCAAACGCGCCCTCGAAATCCGGCTGGCTGGAACCGACGCCTAGCTAAGTCCGCCTTTCAGGAGACGTAACCGCCGGCGGGGCCTTGCCGCCCGCGGCGCCCGCGCCGGCTGCTGGCGCTGCGTACGGTAGCCGCTGGCGACCCTCGTGCCGGCCTGCTGGGCCGCCGCCACGATCTGGCTGGCGACCTCGCCCGGGCTGCCCATCGACTCCTGGTCAAGGTGGATCAGCTCGCTGATGCAGAGCTTGCCCTGGGGATCGACCATGATGACGCCGACGAAGGGCTGTTCGCTTTTGATGCTCGGATGGATCCGTGACCACGGAATGACATTGCCCATGAGCGCACGATAACGGACGGTTTTGACAGCTGTCTGTCGCAGGGCGTGTCGAGTTGCCTAGGAGGTGGGGACTTCCTGCTCTTCCTCGACGGGCTCGACTTCTTCCCGAGCGGCTCCGTTGGTTGGCTGCCCATCCCCGGTTTGACCCGCGGCGCTGGGGCCGGGCAGCCGGATGATCGTCCAGTGTTCCGCCTTCGCCGCCCGCTCGGCGAGCGCTTCGTCCTTTGAGAACAGGATGATCTGGTTGTCCTGGCCGAGGCGCCCGAGTTCGTCCAGGGCAGCTCGCATCCGGCGCCGGTCGGCGTGCACCAGGGCTTCGTCGAGCAGAAGCGGCGCCGGCTCGGAACTCCCGCCGATGATCCGCGCGAGGGCGACGCGCTCCAGCAGATAGATCAGCGAGCGGGTCCCAAGGCTGAGGCTGTCGACATCTTTATAGGTGCGCTGGTCCTGGGCCTTGACCTGCAGCGTCAGGTCATCGCCCACGCGCACGTCGCGGTACCGACCGTTGGTGATGGGGGCGAGCTGGCTCTGCAACTGCGCCTTCAGCCGGGGGATCACGGCGCGGCGGATGGACTTCATCGCGGTCTCCAGCGTCTCGATCGCCAAGTCATAGGCATGGGCGTCGATCTCCAGCTCGTGCAGCTGATCGCGCACCGTGGCGAGCTCTTCCTCGAGCGCGGCGACGTTGCCGATCCGCCCCAACCGATCGTTGAGGAGCTCCTCCGCTCGGGCGCGCTCCTCCTGGGCCCGTTCGCGACTGACCCGGTGCTGGTCGCGCTGGCGCTCAAGTTCGGCGAGCGGTAGCGATGCGAACCCCGCAAGGCGTTCGGGATCGATCCCGCGCCCCACATCCTCCAGCTGCCGTTGCAGATCAGCAACCAGTTCACGGAGTGAGTGCAATTCGTCCGACGGTACGGTGGCACCCGCGTCCTGCAGTTCCTGAAGTCGCAGGCTCGACTCCCGGTAAGTCCGTGCGTGTTCGGCGGCCACGTCCCACGCTGCCGTCGCCTGCTCGATATTCGGATCGTGAATGCCCGCGGAGGCATAGATCGCCGCCAGTTGCTGCTGGTAAGCCGCCGCTTTCGATTGCTCAATGGCCGCCCGCTGCGCCGGCTGTCGAAGCTGGTCGAGCTGCGCATCCACCTGCTCTAACCTGGCGCGGACCTGGCCGGCCGAGCGCGCAGCTTCGCAGCTGCTGATGAAATCCCGCGCGGCTCCGTTGGCATCCCGGCGGTCGAAGCCAAGCTGATCCAGCATCTGGTGGAGTTGCTGGCGGAGCTCGTCGCGCCTCGCCTCGAGTTCGGCCAGCGCCTGGGCTGTCCGGTCCGCCCGCTCGCTGCCGGCGTTCCAGGCGATCGTATCCTGTGTCAGCCGCTCCACCAGCTGCGCGGTGTCGAAAACGGCCTCCTGGCTGGGCGCGGGCTGGGGGAGTCCCCAGGATCCGACGAGCTCGCGGAGGCCGCGCCCGGCTATCTGGGCGCGTTCCTCCAGTTCGGAGGCCTGTCGGTCGAGTTCGAGGCGGGTCGCGTCATAGCGCACCTTCTGCAGATGTTCGACCATCGCCTGCTGCAATTCGCCCGAGCTACGCACCCCCCATGGTCGCAGGATGTCCCGGCGTTTGATCCGGGCCTCGTCCTTGGCGCGCAATCGTCGATCGACCTCTTTACGGGCTGCGCCCCGGATGAAGATGCCGATCCCAGTTGCCAGCACACCCATGCCGAGCAGGAAAAAGGCGGCGCCCGCCAGGTACACCGGCGTCCCGCCCTGGAGCGCGAAGAACGCCACGAGGATCGCGAGAACGGTCAGGAGCAAGCCGCCGAGCATGGCACCAAGGAACGTGCGCTGCCGGTTGCGCGCCCGCTCCGCCAGATTCTCTTCGCGCCGCATCGCCTCTTCGGCTTGCTGGCCTGCTTTGATGACGTCCGGCACTTCCTTGTAGCGCGCGATGTCGTGCTTCAGCTGCTCGAGTCTCGGGGGCAGTTCCGCACCGGCGCGATTTCGCGCCTCGACGGCGACGTTGTGGCGCTCGTGCCACTCCGAATACACGCGTTGGAACTCCATGTTTCGGGCGGGCCAGTCCAAATTCTGGCCGACCAACCCCGGGTGCCGGTCGGCCAGCCGGGCGAGGTCCTCGTTGGCGGCCTGGGCTCGTGACTGGATCTCGGGCGCCTGGGTGTCGGCAACGGTCAGGGACGAGAGCAGATCGCGGACCACCGGCTCGGCCTGGAGCGCAGGCGGATCGATGCCACGGGCGCGCGTCTCCAGGCCCTGGACCTCGGAGTCGAGGCGATTTCGCTCTGTCTCGAGCTCGTTCACCTGGTCGGCGACGGCCAGCGTTTCGCGCTCGAAACCCTGCCGGGCCTCCTGCGTCGCCCGAAGATGGCTGCGCAATTCCCGGACCTCCTGCTGGCGCTCGATCGGGAAGCTCGCGAACTGGTCGTGCGTCTGCTGCCTGCCGGCCTCCTCGCGGATGGCCAGATCAGCCGCATCGAGCCGTTCCATCCGGTGGTGCGCCTCGTCCAGCCTCGAGCGCAGGATCGCGGCATCGAGGGTCTGGACGATGGCCAGCTCGCTTTCGGTCAGGCCGCCTACGGATTCCCGTTTGCGTGCGAGGTCGTCCACCGCTTCGCGCGCCTGGCGGGCGGCGCCCAACTGCCGCTCGACCTCGACCAGCCGGGCTTCGAGATCGTGAAGGGGTCCGCTCCGCGCCCGCGGTCGCCCGACGCGCGCGATGCGCTGCTCGCGCAGGCGGTCGAGCACGCCCTGGGCCGTCCGATCGGGGTGTGCGGAGTCGGCCAACGCGGCGATCGCCTCCTTGATGCTGCCGGCATCCTCGAGGCGCATCACCTCGCTTCGAGAGATGCAGGCCGTATTGGTGTAGATCTCGCGGCTGACGCCGAGCAATTCACGCCCAACCTGGACCCCGCCGAGCGGATCGCGCTCGAATCGATCACTCAGGTCGGCGCCGCTGCGCAGATCGGTGACGTGAACCGTTTCACCGTCCAGATCGCGTTCGACCCGCAGCGGGGTGCCATCGTCCAGCGCGAATTCGATAGCGAGCCCGAAGTTTCCACCCTGCCAGGGTCGCCAGCGTTCGGTACGCTCGACCAGTGCCGGGCGGGTGCGGTCCGCGGATTGCAGCCCGTAGAGCCCCGCGAGGATGGCCTCCTGAAGCGTCGACTTGCCGGCCTCGTTCGGCCCTACGACCAGGTTCATGGCCGGCCCGAACCGGATGTCGACTCCGCGTAGGGTGCCGAAGCCCTCGATCTCGATCCGGGTCAGTCGCATGCGGGCCTTTCGATCGCCCTGATCATTGTTCGAACGCATCCAGGGCGAGCTGCAGGGCGCGCCCGACGGCCTCGCGCTCCGCCGCGGCCTCCGGTTGTCGCTCGAGGAGCTTGCGAACCATCTCGCCCCGGCTGGTGAACTCCTGGGCCGCCCCATCGAGATCATGCGACACGCGCGTACGGTCCTGGAATTCAAGATACGCGAATCCCTCCCCGCACTCCGCGTTGAGAGCCTTCGGATCCAGGACCAGGCCCGGCGATCGTTCGCCGTCGAGGAAGACCCGCGTGATGGCGCCTCGAAGGCCTTGCCGTTCCCGGAGCGCCACGGCGGCGTCGCGGACGTGATCGCGACTGGTCATGCGGCTGACGTCGATCGTGTCGCGGCGCATCGGGTGCTCCGCGATGTCCTCCAACTGCACCTCGGTCGTCCCGTCGTCCGCGATCGTCACCAGGGCAGTGGCGTGACGGCCCTGCTCGTCCCAGCTAAGGGTTTCGGGGCTGCCGGGGTAGGTGATACCGTCAGCGGATCGACCATCATGGTAATGGCCGAGGAGCGCATGGTGAAAGCCGGCGTCGCGCACCTGGTCCGGCGTTAGTGGCCTGAAGGGCGCGGTGCCTGCCGGCACCTGGGTCATATCGGACCCATGCAGCAGCAGCAGATTGATCCCCTGCTCGAGGCGGTTGAAGTTCCGCAGCGGCGCCTCGGTCACGCCCGGCCGCATGAAGCCAGCGGTCCAGAGATCGACCGCGCCGAACCGATAAGGGCGCAGCTCTTCGTGCGCCGCGATCGTCACGTTGGCGGGCCAGCGCATATATCGGTAGGGGGAGCCCGGGAGGGCGGGATCGGCATGCCCGGGAGCGATCAACACCGGCCGGCCGGCCTCGCCGAGCGTTTGCGCCGCGAAGTTCCCCGTGTCTTTCGTCACCTGGTCATGTTCGAACAGGTCACCGCCGCAGGTGATCAGGTCAACCGACGCATCGCGAGCCCGCTGCACGATCCGCGTCAGGGCGTCGCGAAGATCCTCACGGCGTCGTTGCGCGCCGGCGCCGAACAGGCGCTCGCCCGCAAACGATCGGTCAAGATGCAGATCGGCAAAATGGAGCAGGCGAAGGGCCACTCATCCCCCGTAACCACGCAATTGCTGCCCGGCTCGATGGCATAGGCGAACGCAAAAACAGCGCAATTATAGCTTGGCAGGCCCGGGATTCACTCGCGAGGCCGCCCGTGGCGCTGGCCCGCCCTAGACTCTCTTGAATGGGGTCGTTCGAGAAGGGGGATCGGGGCGCCCGCATCTTGAAGCTGCAGACGCTGCTCCAGGGCAATCCGCGCGGGCTGACGACCAACGAGATCGCCGCCCGGACCGGCGTCACCGCCCGGACGACCTACCGTGACATTCGCGCGCTCGAGGCGATGAACGTCCCGGTGTACGAGGACCAGGGACGGATCGCGATCGACCCGAACTACTTCATCGCGCCCGTGAAATTCACCCTTCGGGAGGCCATGGCGCTACTGATGGGAGTGCGATTGATGCACCGCCACAGCCAGGAGGCGGATCCGGGCGTCGCCGACGCCTTTACCAAGCTGGCTGCGGTCTTGCCGGCGCCGGTGGCCGAATATGTCCATGCCACGGTCCGGCAAATGGCAGACCGTCCGGCGAACGAGACTGCCAGCCGCGTGCTCCAGGCCGTCGTCCTCAGTTGGGCGGGTCGCAAGGTAGTGCGCATCTGGTACCCGACTTCTGGGGGCCCGGCGAAACCACGGTTGATCGAACCGTATTTCCTCGAACCCTCTCTGATCGGCCACAGCAGCTATGTGGTCGCGCGCGATCGGGAGTTGCGAGAAATGCGCACCTTCAAACTCGAACGGATCGTGCGTGCGGAACAGACAGTGGACAGCTACCGCATCCCGCCCGACTTCGACATCAACCGGCATCTGGCGCGTGCGTGGGGAATCTTCAATTCCGGCGAGCCGGTCGAGGTCCAGCTTCGCTTCTACCCACCGGCGGCGGCCCGCGTGCGCGAAACCATCTGGCATCCCTCGCAGCAACTGACCGACGGCCCGCGCGGCGCGGTCGAGATGCGCGTGACCGTGGCGGGCACGGTCGAGATCACGCCCTGGATCCTCGGCTGGGGCGATGCCGTCGAGGTTCTCGCCCCGGACCAGTTGCGTCAGCGCATTTCGGAAATGGGGGCCCGAATGGCGGCGCGCAATGCCGCGGCGGTCCCGCGCCGGAGATCGTAGGGGTAGGCTAGGCGGCGACGCGCGGTGACTTGCCGCAGTTGGGGCACGGCGCCCCGGACTTGAGCTCTGCCCGCTTGAACGCGTGCCCGGCGCAGTGCGGGCAGAGCGCTCCCGGACGCAGCGAATGGCCCTGCTCAGCCTGCTGGATGCGTTCCCGCACGTGACTCTCTTCGTCCTTTCCGAGAAAACGCGGGTCGTCGAGCTGGTTCGCCATGTCAGGCAGCCACCTGCTGCTGGCGATCCGCGTCAAGCTGCTCGGGGCGCAGTCGCTCCGCAAGGGCGCGGGCGATCACATCTGGGTGCAGGTCAACGCTGCGCTGGAACGGGTGAACGCTGAGAATGACCGGCACCGTGCGCCCGCCGAGCTCAGTTTCGAGTACCGTGCCGTGCAGGGCCGTGATCGGAGCCCAGCCATCCCAGGTTTTTCCGCTGCGCAGCCAGAAGTAGCGGGCGACCGGACCGCCCATCGCGACGATGGCCGTCGGGGCGATCGGACCGAGCAGCCCCTCCAGGTGGCGGTCAGCGCACTGTCCGAGGGCGGCATCGGTGACGCGATCGGGAACCTCGGTCGCGCAGCGGACGGCCCAGGTGTGGAAGGCCAGGTCGAGCACGTCTCGCTTCCCCACGGCTTGCCCGAAGCGCTTCCGAGTGGCCGACAGGACGCCGCGGACGAATTGAAAGTATGGTTGCGGCGTTTCCGCCGTCATGTGGTGCTCGAGCGCCGACTCGAGGTCGAGCCACTCTGCGAACGCCTCGTTGCTGGCGCTCGCGGGATCGAGCGGGCTCGGGCTCAGGAAGACGACCGGGCCGTGGGGATTGCCGAAGCCGATCTGGGGCCGCCGGAGCGGACGGGCGAGCCCATGACAGGGGCTGTCCGCGCCCCGATCGGCCTCGGCGACGGCACAGCCGTGCAGCCGCTTCAACGGGTCGGACCCGAAAAACTGGAGGTATTGTGGACCCTTGCTCATGCTGATGGATTTGACGCAGCGTGTTCGCCAAGCTTGCGCAAGCAGGTCCCTCTCAGCCGGCCCACGGACGATAAGATGCCATTGTGGGCCTCGACGCCGCGTTTCCGCCGCGCCGGGCCCCCCGGGTTCCCACCGTGCTGGTCGATGAGCTCCACGATCAGCTCCAGGGGCAGAACCGGATCTTCCTCCTCGATGTCCGGGAGCCGTGGGAATACGCGGAGGGACATGTCCCCGGCGCCCGACTCGTTCCACTGAGTGAACTGGAGGACCGGATCGGCGAGGTGCCGACGGATCGTCCCATCCGCTCGATCTGCCACAGCGGACAACGCAGCCTGGCCGCAACCGCATTCCTGCTCACCCATGGCTACCACGACGTGAGTAATGTGGACGGTGGGACCTCCGCCTGGATCGAGCGTGGCTATCCGGTCGAGCGCTGACAGCCCGCTGATCTGAGGCGGGCGCCCGGTTGCGACAGACAGCTGTCGCTAAGGGTTGCTTGACTTTGGCCATGGAGGTCACCACCATGAGAGCAGCCAGCCATCTTGCTTACGTCTTGAAGGAGTCCCTGTGAACGTCCTTGAACTGCTGCTGGCGGTGCTGGCCACCGCGGCACTCGCAACCGCCGTGACGCTTTTGCTCAATCGCCGACCCGCCGCGCCGGTCGCCTCGGAGGCGGTACTGCGCGCCCTGGCCGATCTCGGATCCCTGAAGTCGCAGGTCGAATCGATGACAAGTCAGCAGGGAGCGCTGAGTCAGACGATGGGCACCCTCCAGGTGGCGGTTCAGGGGGTCGGTACCAAGGTCCTGGAAAGCTCGGCGGGCGTTCGCGACGCCCTCGGTCGGGAGCTTTCCGAAGCTCGGGTGGTGGTGGAGCGCCTCAAGGTCGATGCCGAGGAACGGCGACGGATGGACGAGGACGTGCAGGCCTCGGCGCGGCGCATCGAAACCGTGCTCCTGGGGAGCCGGACGCGCGGCGCCGCCGGCGAAAACATCCTGCAGGACGCCTTCCGGCAGTTTCCGCCCGAAATGATCGACATGAACTTTCGGGTCAACGGCAAAGTGGTCGAATACGCGCTGGTGCTGGCCAATGGAAAGCGGTTGCCGATCGACAGCAAGTGGCCGTCTCCAGACCTCCTCGATCGCCTGGCGGAGGACCTCCGGGATCCGGCCAGTGAAGCCGCCGTGGTCCAGGAGATCGAGCGGGTGCTTCGGGGAAAGGTTCGCGAGGTCAAGCAGTACATCGATCCGGCCTGCACACTGGCGTTCGCCGTGGCGGCCGTCCCCGACCCGGTCTTCAACGCCTGCCGGCGCGGCCACCTCGAGGCCTATCGAGAGGGCGTCATCCTGATGCCCTACAGCATGACGGTGCCCTACATCCTGGCGCTCTTCCGGCTGCACCTGCAGTACGCGCGATCGATCGACCTGGAGAACCTGGAGGGCTACCTGCAGCAGATCGACGACAATGTCGCGGCCCTCGATCGAGTCCTGGAGAATAGCATCTCGCGCGGCAGCACCATGATTCAGAACGCCTTCACCGACTGCAAGCGAAACCTTGGGCAGATGCGCGGGGCGATCGCGGCCCTCCGCTCGATGCCGCAGGCTGCGCTCGCCACTCCCGAGCCGAATGGCGGTCGCGACGAGGTGGGGGAGGCGCAGGTCAGCTTGCTGATGTCGGCGGTCGACCGCTAGCCGAACGCCGTTTCGAGCTCAGCCGAGCCCGGGCGTGCGCGCGAGGCGCGCCACGAGGCCGAAGAGCAGGAGGAATCCGGCCCCGGCCACCATGGTCAGGGTGCTCGGCGCCGTCCCTGAGTCATCGACAACCAGTCGCTCATCGGCGACGGCGGTGCCCGCTTCGTTGGTCACGGAGACTGCATAGGACCCCTTGGTGAGGTCGGTGGGCAGTTGCACGAGCAGGGTTTGTGGGTCCGGCGATTCGATCGTCGTGGCGGGGCGGCCGCCAACCTGAACCGTGGTGCGGACGCTCAGGTATTGGCCGGTGATGATGATATTCGGTTGCTTGATCGGATTCACCCTGACCGGGTTGACCAGGAAGACCTGCGGCGGGAGCGCCGCCGCGAGTTTGTGGGCCACGGC
>JALYYC010000096.1 GCA_030946755.1 Candidatus Dormiibacterota bacterium | reverse complement strand
CATTGCCCTCGGCGCGCAACAGGGCGCGTAGCTGCGTCATATCGACGGCAACGCCGGGCGGGCGGTAGGGGTTAGCCAGAGCCTCGGTCCTCAGCTGCACGCCATTGACGCCGACGCGGAGCGGTCCGACCCCGCGCGCACCGACGCGGAACGTGACGTCCATCGCGACCCCCGCGAGGGGCACTCGCGCCCGCAGGCCGTCGAGGTTTGGCGCGAGCACTGGATCGACCTCGAGGACATGCGCGCGCCGCCGTAGACCGAGCAGGCATTCCACGATGAGCCGCAGGAAGATACCAGGGCCGGATGAGTAGACGCGCCAGCCACCCTCGAAGGGCAGCGCGCCGCGGAGCACGCGATCGTACTGCTGCGCCGCCTCGTACCGATCGGCGACCACGGCGTCGGACGACGTGAAGTAGGAGGTTGACTGCCGAGGCCGCGCCCCGGGCACGCGGGTCGTCACGCCGATCGGGTTCACGAGCGCCAGGGCAGCGAGTAAGCGCTCGGCATCCCCGTGGCGGGCCAGTGCCTCCGCATAACGGAGGTGCGCGTGGGCATACATGAGGCCGATCTCGCGGCCGAAGAAGGTACTCGCCTCGGCCCGCTTGAAGACCTCCATCGGTCCGCCGTGGTAGCGGGGAGGACGGTCGAACAATCGAGCCCCGTCGGGCGCAAGTAGATATTGATGCAGGACGGCCAGGTGTGCCTCGGCATGTTCGGGCGATAGGAGGTCCCCCGAGATCGCAGCAATGATGTGGAGCAAGCCGTAGTGCAGGCCCGTGCGCTGATCGGACGGGTGCACAAGGTGCTCCACCGACCGATCCTCGCGGAAGAGCGCATATCCGGCAAGCATGCCGTCCCGAATGAGCAGGGCTTGCAACCCCCTGGCCGCCTCTGCCGCGGTTCGCTCGGCGTCCGCAGCGATCACGGCCACCGGACCGTTGCCACGATCCGTTTCGCCGACGCTGCGGAGGGCGGCGGCCAGAGTCCGGAGGGAGTCAATCTGCAGCGTCACAGTCCAGGTGGAGCAGAGCCGGGCGGTCAGCGTGGGGTCGGCAGGCTGCAGCGAGTCGTTCCAGTCCCCGTGGCCGTAAGCCGGCAGGGTCGTTCCCGGAATGGTGGCGGCTGCGATCCGGGCCAGCGCGCGGCGGACGTGGTCGAGGACCGGCTCGGTGGCGGTCGCGCCGTGTTCGCCGACGTAGGGCAAGCGCTCGTCGAGGAGACTGGCGTCACCGCCGGCCTCAAGATATTCGCCAAGCGCGAGCAGAGGCCAGTACACGACATCGCCGTGGGCATCGCGCTCTCCCGGCGTTGCCTCTCGCGGAAAGAACTCGAACCATTGCGGCCAGTCGCCGCGCGCGTTCTGTGCACGGAAGACGCGCCTGAGAAGGTCGCGGAGAGGCGCTCGCTGGTCGAGCGCGAGCAGCAGGCAAACCGGACCCTGACAAACGTCGCGGGTACCCCAGGCGCCGCCGGTGAATTGCTCCAGGCCGCGAGGGGCGAGGTAGTGGATGAGCGCATCGTGAGCGAACCACGGTAAGACCGTGTCGAGCCGCTCAACCTCCTCGGCAAGCGGCGAGCCGGCGGGCGGGAAAAGTCGCACGGATCCAGCCAGCCCCGCCCAGAAATCGGACCACGCTGGCTCGACGAAAATTTGTGAGGCACGATCCGATGCGGGCACCAGGTCAGCGGTGACGGTAAGTGTCAGCTCGCTCGTGGGCGGAGTCCGCAGGGTGATCCATGGTAGGTCGCGCGATTGCCCGTCCATGAAGAGCGGCTCATCACGCTGGATCCGGTCAATCGCTTCCGGCCGCCAGGATAACCGGACCGAGCCACCCGGAAAGCGATCAGCGATCACCGTGCCGGGCCGCGGCCGGACGGTAACGCCGCGTGCATCGGCCGAAAGCGCCGGCGGATCCGGGTCCTGGCCATCGTCCCCGCCAAGCGCAACGTGGGCGCACGCGAGCAGGCGGCGGGGGGCGCCTTCCAGCAGGTGGATCTCGACGGTCAGTTCATGCTCGGTTGCCGGGGCGCTTGCGACCACTTCGATCAAACCGTCCGCGTGCCGGTACCACCAGCGGCATCTATCCGCGGTCAGCGCCCACGCGCTTGGCGTGTCGAGCAGGGCCCAGCCTGAAGACGCGGCGTTCGACTCCACAAACACGCGGAGTCCGCTGGCGCGACGCAGGCCGAGGTAGCCGCGTCTCGTCGAGAGGATTCGGTTGAGGCTGACATGCCCCTGGGTCACCTGCGACAGGAAGCCGCCGGCCATCCATGCCGTCGAGGTCAGGCTGCCTTCGTCCGGCACCAGCCGGTTGCCGGTTCGCATGATGTGCCCGTGCGGTCGCAGCACCGCGCGTTCCTTCGCCGCAAGCACGATATGGGTGCCGTCATCCGTGAAAAACGCCAGCAGGTCATCCTCCTCGCGCTCCGCGTGGCGCAAACCCGGCCCTGCCAGCCGGCCGATCTCGCCGTCGGTCAGGTCGCGACAGTCGAGGATGGGACACGACGCGAACAATGACCCAACCAGCGGCTGCTCGCCGTCGCCTGCGATGAGCTCCGGCGAGCGGGCTTCGGGCTGGCGCATCGCGACGGCTGCTTCGACGGCGTCGGTCGAGGACGTCGCCTCGGGATGGTCGGCCTTGTGGATCCCGAAAAAGCCCGACGTCAGCCGATCGCCCGGGCGCAGCCGGGCCGTCCGATCTTGCAGCATGACGAGCGTGTGCTCGTGCTGAAGACGAGTGCTGGGCAGCCGCTCGGCGAGAAGCCCGGGAAAGGGATCCCGACCCCGATCTCGGCGACCGAGCTGAAGCGCGTCGGTGCCCCAGCCAACCCCCTCGCGCAAGCAGCCCATCAGGACCCAGGGTGCGGTTGGCCCCGGCATGTTCTGTCGCACGGCGACGGCGGTTCCCACGGCGGCAGTCTGCACGGGGGTGAGGTCGAGATACTGGCTCACGTAGTACTCGTTCGTCCGCACCGCACCGTACTCAGCGAGGGCAATGTCCTGCGTGTGGATGATGTCGACGTCGACCGCATCGACGCGGCGGTTGATGACCTCGACGTGCCAGAACCAGGCAGTGACCTCCGCGGCGAGACGAAAGGCGATGCGATATTCGAGATCCTGCCAGCGGCCGGACACAACCGGCCCGGCATCGGTCCATCGCATATTGCCGTTCGCGCCCGGTCCGAGCATCGGAATGGTCTCCACGACCGGACCGTGTTTCAACCGCAGGTAGAGGTTGGCCGGCCCTGCCTCCAGGTCATCGGCCGGATAGAGCAGGACGCTCAGGGCAGCGACGTCGAGCCGACGCAAGCTTCCGTTGGAGGTGAACTGCGCTTGCATACCAGCACGACTGCTGAGGCTGCCAGCATGCTGCTCGACCCGGCCGGGAATGGCCATCAGGCCATGCTACTGTCGGTCGGCGAGGCCGCGTGTGCGAATCGAATTCGAAATAGGGGCGGAGAGGATCGATAGCCGCCAGACGCTCGCCGCCAGGTCGGCAGCCGCCTCTTCTTCT
The DNA here is from genome assembly GCA_030946755.1 of Candidatus Dormiibacterota bacterium. Taxonomy (GTDB): domain Bacteria; phylum Chloroflexota; class Dormibacteria; order CF-121; family CF-121; genus JALYYC01. Next base: position 21,046 of record JALYYC010000096.1, on the reverse strand, counting down.
CCATTCTCGGCGAGGAAGCGCGCAGCTTCCACTAGCTTGTCGCGCTCTGGTCCCAGACGCTCAACCCACATGGCGGAGTCCGGTCCTGCGAGATCGGCCTCTCCGCGTGTCACAATCCCCACCTTACCCAGCCAAGGTTGATCTGCACCTCCTATAGGAATCTGGTTGGACCTGTGCAACCTGCGGGGACCATCTGTGGTCTTGTCACGTAACCCTTCCTCGGAACGTTACCGAAGAGTCCTACCATGGCGTAGACCCGCATCGGCAGGACGTTCTAGAGGAGGAGAATCATGGAAGGGGTCGCTTCGGCTTCGGAGGCGCGTACCGCAGAGGACCTGACTGGGAGGCTCTTCCAAGCCGCGCTCGGAAGCTTCGACCTCCTCCACGTATATGTCGGGGACCGACTCGGCCTTTACCGGACGCTTGCCGACAATGGGCCAGCCACATCTGCAGAGCTGGCGCGCCGGTCTGGAATCGATGAGCGTTACGCACGAGAGTGGTTAGAACAGCAGGCTGTCACCGGCATCCTTGATGTAGTCGACGGTACAACCGTGTCCACTGAGCGGAGGTTTTCGCTTCCTCCCGCATACGCTGAAACGCTACTCGACGAAGAGAGTCTCAATTTCCTGAGCCCTGTTGCGCGGGCCCTGGTCTCGGTCGCTCAGCAGATGCCCGCCCTGCTCGACGCTTTCCGCTCTGGCGGAGGAGTGCCATGGGAAGCCTATGGCGACGAGTTGTGGCAGGCGCAGGGCGCGATTAACCGGCCGGTATTTGTCAAGCTCCTGGGCCATCAGTACCTGCCCGCGATTCCAGACATTCACGGACGCCTCAGCGAGCCCGGGGTTCGTGTTGCCGATGTGGCCTGCGGTGTTGGCTGGTCCTCGATTGCTATCGCCACGGCCTATCCTGCAGCAAAAGTCGACGGGTTCGATCTCGACGAGCGGGCGATCGAGTTCGCCCGTCAAAACGCTAAACGGGCCGGAGTCGCCGATCGGGTCACCTTCTCCTCGCGAGACGTCGTTAGCGATGCGTCTCTGCGGGGTCGATACGACCTGATCACAGTGTTCGAGGCTATACACGACATGTCCGACCCAGTCAGAGTGCTCAGTGCCACGAGAGAGATGCTTGCTCGGAAGGGCACTCTGCTGATCATGGACGAGCGGGTGGCGGACACCTTTACAGCTCCAGGCGGCGAGGTCGAGCGATTCATGTACGGCTTCAGCCTCTTGGTGTGCTTACCGACAGCGATGACAGAGAGGCCCTCCGCGGCCACCGGTACAGTCATGCGAGCCGACCGCCTCCGCGAGTACGCGAAGAACGCCGGGTATACCAGTGTGAAGGTTCTACCGATTGAGAACGATTTCTTCCGCTTCTACCAAGCGATCCCATAGCTAAGCGGACCAGTACGCCAGGATCGCGAGCGCATGCGAAGCGGCCAAAGTTATGGTGTGTCGGGCGGATGCCGCGGTGAAACTTTTACTTCCTTCTGGCGTTAGCACCACCGGTGATAAGAGCCGCCGGTCTGGCGACCTCCCTCCTCCTAATAGCGCTCTTCGATCTGGCCTCAGGCGTTACGTCCGCTCGCGCCGGCTGCCAGCCTCCCGGCGGCCATTCACTTACGCTGCTCCAGGACGGCAGAGTGCTGGTTCTCGTGGGCTCGTCGTACAGCGACCAGACGTTCCACGCTCAGATATACGATCCGACCTCAGCGGCCTGGTCCCCAGCCGCAATACCGGGTTTCGGGGGACAGGACGCGACTCTCCTGCCCAACGGCAAGGTCCTGCTCACCGGCATTGTTTGCGGCACGTCGACCAACCAGCTCTACGATCCCGCCAGTAACACCACCTCGCCCGCCGCGAACATGCTGATGGAGGCGCGCTGCGGCTTCACAGCAACGCTGTTACGCACCGGGAAAGTCCTTGTCGTCGGAGGAGGATGTACTGGCCCAGGGTACGACGGTGAGTTGCCGAGCGAGCGATCGGCGGAACTCTACGACCCGGCTCGTAATACCTGGGTACCCGCCGCCAGGACTGCGGAACCTCGAACTGGCCATCACGCCCTCCTTCTTGCCGACGGTCGCGTCCTGGTGGTGGGAGGCTTCGCCGCTGGCTCAGCTGACGGGTATGGATCGGAATTCCGACGCAACGCCGAGCTGTATGATCCGGCCGCTAACGTCTGGACGCCCGCCGGAGCACTGACAACAACCGAACGAGCTCCCGACCTGTCTGTACTGTCGCCGCTGAGCGACGGCAGGGTGCTTCGTGCGGGTGGTGCCGACGATGGTTTGCCGACCGGCCGCGCCGAAATCTTCGACCCCGCCAAGCAAGCGTGGTCACCGACCAGCCCGATGACAGAACCCCGCGCCGGTGGCAGCGCTATTGTCCTGGCGGACGGAACCGCCCTGGTGGTGGGCGGTCAAGGGTTGAGGGGACGCCCGCTTGGCGATGCGGAAATCTACCGTCCCAGCACAAACACGTGGACATTGCTTCGGACTAACCTGAACTCCCTTACGGCCAGCAAGAGCGCTATTGCCCTGCGCAGCGGGGCTGTGCTCATTGTGAACTGGCCGGACGGAGCATGGTCGCCCAGCGAAGCTGAACTTATCGATCCGCGGACGGCCGGCACGGCACCGACTCCGTCGAGGCCCGCAAGCGGGCCCGGCCACTGGTCCAGCGCGGCAGCTATGGCGATACCGCATTCGGGACACGCCGCCGTTCGGCTCACCGACGGTCGGGTGCTCGTCCTCGCCTGGGGCGCCGACGTCACGTCGGGTGTGAGCCCGGAGCTATACGACCCAGGGGCTGACCGATGGTCCGCGGCTGCCAAACCGCTCACCCACATGACCTCAAACCGGATGAGTGCGACGCTGTTGCGAAACGGGAAGGTACTGGTCATCGGGGACGACGCCGAACTCTACGATCCGGGCATGAACCGTTGGGCAGAGGCCGGGACGATGCACTGGAAACGAAATGACCACACGGCGACCCTGCTGAGCGATGGTCTCGTGCTGGTCACGGGCGGCGTGCAGAATAACCAGCAGCTATCGACCACCGAGATCTACAATCCGGTCACCAACGCCTGGACGGTCGGCCCAGCAATGAATGCGCCGCGATCTGACCACCAGGCGTCGTTGCTGAAGGATGGGCGCGTGCTCGTCGTCGGACGATACGGCGCTCCGACCGATGCGGAAATCTTCGATCCGCGCCGTGGGACTTTGTCCACAGCCGGTTCCATGCCGGAGACGCGCAACGGTTTCACCCTCACCGCGATGCCAGACGGGAAGGCTCTCATCGTCGGGGGTGCGGACACGAGCCACGCGCCGATCATTGAAGCCCCCCCATATCTCTATGACCCGAAGTTGAACATGTGGCGTCCCGCGGCGCGGATGAGCATGAATCGGCACCACCACACAGCGACGCTATTGCCGAATGGATTGGTCCTGGTCGCGGGCGGTTATGGGGATGGCTTCGTCACGGCGAGCGCCGAGCTCTTCGACGCGACGACTGACACTTGGACCACCACGGATTCGATGGCCGCGGCCCGCACCGAGTTGGGCGCGACCCTCTTGAGCGACGGGCGGGTCCTGGTAACCGGCGGATCGTTCATTGCTCCACTCCGTCTCAGTGAGATCTACCGGCCGACAGCTTTGCCGGCCTCGCAGGCGAGCAGCGCCAAAGGTGGGCAGGCGTCGCGCGGGTTTGTCGGGTTGCCTGTCATCTTCGCGATCGCAGTCGGTGCCGTCGGGATAGTGGTGATCGGCTCCCTGATCATCCAGCGAGGTAGGCAGCGCCGCAGGAGGCGCTTAGGTGTGGATCGTCTTCAGAATAGGACGGGTCTGTAGGGGCGGAGAGGATCGAACTCTCGACACCCTGCTTAAAAGCTAGGCGGGCCTATGCGCTGTAGCTCCGAGTTTGGGAGGCCAAGCGAAAAGGGCAAAGTTATGGTGTGCGCGTACTCGGCTTAGAGCGTGGCAATACTCGAGACGGGAGTGCGTTGCGCTTCCCCGCGGGGCCCCGCTGCACGTGTAAATCGGCAGGGGCCGACCAATACTGCGGGTTTGGGGAAGCGAGAGCTCCAGTTCCTAGGTCCAGAACGATGGGGTCCGGCTGGCGCTCTAAAGGTCACGTCTGACAGGAGGGTTCGTCGCCGAAGGAATCCCCTCGATTCCCGCGTTCTTCCATCGTGAAGTGCTTTTACGATGCCGCCGAGGCCGTAGGTGTCTGTAAGCACTGTGGCCGCGGTGTTTGCCAAGAATCGGCGGCAACGGTCGGCAAAGGCCTTGCCTGCAAGAATCGCTGCGAGGACGACGTCAAGGTGCTGATGGATGTCATGGGGAGGCAGAAAACGCTGTATCCGAGAACGGCAGCCGTCTACTGGCGCAATGCCGTCCTCCTCTCGATCATGGGTGTCGTCTTCTTGACCTTCGCCAACTGGCAGCAGGATTATCTCGGCCGCACTGGCTATCTTCTTGCCGCGTTTGGAGCACTGATGCTGCTGGCAGCGGGTTTTGCCTTCTACAACGGCCGAAAGTTTCAGCGCCCGTAACAGTTCGGGCCTACGCGGGCGATCAAGCGTCCACTAAAGTCTGAAGCGACCTGGACAACTCCGATGCGCCACAACGTAGCTTCATCTTGCAGGTGGCCGGAATAGAGAATCGGTGCGGCATACGCGTTGGGAGGCGCCACGCTCGCTGCCATGCTTCTTTGGAAGCCCTCTCGTATCAGCCCTCCCTTCTATTTGTCTTGGTCCGATCATCGGCGTTGGTCCAGCGCCCCGACTGACCGCATCCGGTCCGTATAAGTCTTCAAGACGAACTCTGAGGGAAAGTGAGACACATCAGCCGAATTAGCTGTGACGCATCACCCGAAGGGGTGGGACGCATCAGCCGAAAGCCCAATGGGGCACCTCAGCCGAACTACTACAGGGAACCGAATAGGGGCGGAGAGGATCGAACTCTCGACACCCTGCTTAAAAGCTAGGCGGGGTTGTGCGCTGTAGCTCCGAGTTTGAGACGCCGAGCGAAACGGGCACAGTTATGGTGTGTCCATATCGCGCAGCGGCGCTGCTCGGCGGGCACATGCTAGCCTCGTCCCAGCTTTCATGGAACGCGTCGCACAAGGGACTAACGGAGAGGTTTGGTTTGACCAACTCACCGCAGGACAGGAGGTCCGGTCTCCCTTTGTCGACCAGCCTTTTCTCATCCTAATTCTCAATGTCGACCGCGCCCTGGAGCGGTCACGCATCGATGAAATCAGTGCGTCTCTGGTTCGTGAACGCTGTCGATACGCAGTGTGTGCAGGATTCGAGTGCGAGGCGTGGCACGACGCCACTGATTTAGAGGCAATCGGTCCCGACCCACCTCGAACCGCGAAAGAAGTCCAAACGACCTGGCTTTCAGACGAGCCTTTAGCGGAGACTGTTGAGTTCTTCTTACACTTAGCCTACTTCGACGGCTCCGAGGGCAACTACCTAGTCCTTCTGGTTGGCGCGGATTCTCAAGCCAAAGGCGAATTGTTGGCGCTGGTAAGAGCCCTGTTCGCATGATGCGGCGTCAGTCGTGCATGGCGATCCGGTCGCGAAGCAACTGAAGACCTCGGCCGAGGACTTGGGCCAGGCATTGAATTTCCTCTGGAGTGAAGTCTGCCTTGAGCTCAACATCATCAGCTTTCGGTATCCACTGGGGGCCAGCGCGCCGGAAAAGCTTCTCGTATGCGCGATCGGCCAGCTCGTCACGGTCGGCCAGGTTCATTCCAAGCGCAGCTGCAGCGTCGTTGGCCAGATTCCACACCGCCAGAAGCTCCGAGCTATCGACGGCAGTCGTTGACGGTCGTGTTAGCCAGTCGACAACAGCATCGATGTCATGGACGCTTGGCTCCATGGTGTCGATAGCCAACCCGCGCCCTCGCGCATAGGATATGAGGGCCTCGGCGGAAGCGGTCGACGGGAAGTGACCATCTTCGACGTATAGGCCGTCCACTTGCGAGGAATACCAGAGCAGCCACCTATATGAGCCGTCCAATCGATATAGGAGTCCGTAATAGCTCCGATCGACCACCATTGATGATTCTAAAGTGGGTAAGCCGCGTGAGCTATGCCATAGGTTGTCAGAATCACCCGAGTCGGCTGCGCCGTGGCTCGTGATACCCGGCAGGCCGTTGCTAAAGACAATCCTGGCGTGAAACCCCATCATTATTGGTGTCGGCCAGCGCTGTGGCTGGCCGAAAAAACAGTTAGGGTGTGCGAATCGTATTTGGAGTAGGGGCGGAGAGGATCGAACTCTCGACACCCTGCTTAAAAGGCAGGTGCTCTACCACTGAGCTACACCCCCGCCCCGAATTATAGGTAGGGGTATCTCAGGGTCCGGCCTTAGCCGCCGAACTTGTTGAACAGGTTGAAGACCGGGGTGTATGCCTGCGTGAATGCCTGCCAGGTGAGCCAGGCGATGGCGAGCAGGATCCCGATGATCAACACCGCTTCCACCAGGTCGATCCAGTGGTGGATGTGCCTTGCCATTCCAAAACCTCCTGGAATGAGCGTAGGGCGAGCCCAAAACAGGGTCAATAGGCCGAATGGACCTCCCGTCGCTTGGTAGACTCCGAAGCCATGCCGAGCACCCGCGCCGAGGCCTGGGCGACGCTGAACGAGTTCACCACGGTCCCCCACCTGATCAAGCACGGGTTGGGCGTCGAGGCGGCGATGCGGGCCTACGCGCCCCGTTACGGCGGCGACCCCGAAAGCTGGGGGATCGCGGGACTCCTCCATGATTTCGACTTCGAGCGCTACCCGGAGGTCGGCCAGCACGCGATCAAGGGCGCGGCGATCCTCAAGGAGCGCGGCTGGCCGGAGGAGATCTGGTACACGGTCCTCTCCCACGCCGACTATGCCGACGCGCCACGCACCACGCCGATGCAGAAGGTGCTCTACGCGGCTGACGAGCTGGTCGGCTTCGTCGCCGCTGTCGCCCTGGTCCGGCCGAGCAAGGCGGTCGCCGACGTGGACGTTGCCTCGGTCAAGAAGAAGTTCAAGGACAAGGCTTTCGCCCGCGGCGTCCACCGTGAGCAGATCTTCGCTGGCACGGAGGCGCTTGGAGTCCCCCTCGACGAGCACATCCAGATCGTGATCGATGCGCTCAAGGCGAACGCCGAGCCGCTCGGCCTGGGGGGCGTCCCGGCCTAGTTCAGCTGCCCGTCCCGCATCTGCAGGACGCGGTCGGCGCCGGTCAGCATCGCCGGGTCGTGTGTCACGACCACCACGCTGCCCAGGCCGAGGGTGCGGTACTCCGCCAGCAGATTGATGACGTCACGACCGGTCGCCTGGTCGAGGGATGCCGTCGGCTCATCGGCGAAGACGACCGCCGGCCGGTGGACCATGGCCCGGGCGACCGCGACCCGCTGCCGCTCGCCGATCGAGAGCTCGTAGGGACGCTTGCGGAGTTTGCCGGCCAACCCCACCCGGCGGAGCAGTTCCTGGGCGTAGGCCGCCGTGTCGTGGTCCCGTTTGACAGCGCCGACCATGACGTTCTCCAGCGCGCTCAGGTAATTGACCAGGAAGTGCTGCTGGAAGACAAAACCGAACCGGGTCCGCCGGAGGCGCATCAACCCGGGAATCGACATGGCGCCATACTCCCGCCCCTCGAAGGTGACGCTCCCCCGGGTTGGCGGCTTCAGTCCCGACAGGAGGTACATCAACGAGCTTTTGCCGGAGCCGGACGGCCCGATCAGGCCGACGAAGCTGCCGCCATCGATCCCCAGCGAGACGGTGTTGACGGCATGGGCGACGGAGGCGCCACTCCGGTAGTCGAGGACGAGATCCTGTGCCCGTAGCATCAGTCTCTCCGCTCGATGATCGAGATGGGATCGAGCCGCAGCAGTTGCCATGCCACGGTGCCCATGCCGAACACGAACACCATCACGGGGATCGGCAGCGTGTGCGTGATTAGAAGGTTCCAGTCGAAGACGTTCATCAGCAGGCCATGCGGCACGATGAAGATGCTGTTGAACCAGCCCAGCACCGCGACACCGACCCCAACCCCAAGCAGCCAGGCGGCGAGCGTCACCCCCAGCGACTCCCAGGCGACGCGCATGATCAGGCCCCAGCGGCTGTAGCCGATCGCGGCCAGCAAGCCGAACTCGTTCATCCGTTGGCGGAAGAACAGGTTGTTCAGGAGGCCGACGACGAGCGAGAGGACGACCGTCACCAGGATGATCAGGAATTTGTTGATCGTGTCGAGGTTGGCGATCAAGCTGTCGATCTTGCCCTTGATGTACGGCCAGTCAAAGAGCCGGAACGGCTGGTTCCTGATCAACCGCACCATCTGGTCGTGCACCTGCTGCTCCTGACCGGCCTTCGGCACGACCACGAGACCCTGGTAACGCCGCTCGAAGAGGTAATGCGAGGTCATATATTCGAGGGGGATCACGCCAATCCGAGTCGGGCCGTGGAGGATGCCCACGACCATAAAGGTGTCTGGCAGCCGGTCCAGTTCATCGATGTTGTTACCGACCTTACCGCCGACTCCGACGTTCCTGGCACGCGCTACCTCTTCCGAGATGGCGACCTCGTTCGCATTCGCCCTGGGAAGGCGCCCGGCGATCAGCCGGTCCTGGTACAGGTCGAGCAGGCGCTGCATTCCGCTGCGGTCGACGCCGTAGAGATCGAACTGGGCGTTCCCGGCCAGCAGGTTGATGTCCAGGTTGGAAAACGCGTCGCGGCGGACGAAGTCGGCGCCGGCGATCTTCGCGCTCGCCGCCTGCAGTTGATCGAGGCCTGGCTGGGGCGCCTCGAACGATCCGAGACTGGCGGTCAGTCCGTCGAGCGCGACCTTGAATTGGTCGATCGCCTGGCTCGGCGATGGCGGGACCGGGAGGTTCGAGATCGCCGCCCCCGCGTTGTTCAGGGCGGCAGTGTCGCGGTTCATATTGAGCAGGGACTGCTGCAGGCCGGCCGCATCCGATGAGGCGGCGGTGGCGGCGCTGTGCAGGCGGCCGATCTGCGCCGTGTCCGGGAGGATCGACCGCAGAATGGTTTGATGTTGCTGGATATAGGCGAACAGGGGAGTCGGATCCGTCGGGTTCTGACTCAACTTTTGCTCCAGCTCCGTAAAGGCCTGTTCCTCTGCCTGGAGGCGCTGGACGCGCACGAGCAGGTCACCCAGCGGCAGCAGGTCGCCGCGGAGACGGGCCGCATAGTAGCGCGCGTTGCTGGCGTCGATCTGTAACTGCTGAACGAGCGGAAGCTGAGCCCGGACCTGCGCCGGGAGCGCCGTCACGGCGTTGTAGTAGGACGAGATCCCACCCGGCCCGTCCAGCGCATCCAGCTGCGATTGAACGTCGCGCAGATGCGACATCGACGTTTGCAGCGGGTTTGAAAGGTCCTGGTCCTTGGTCGCCTTGGGGGCGACGAGGATCAGCTTCTGGTAGCTACCGTAGGTGGCGTAGGCGGTCTCCTTGGCAGATGCCAGCAGCGAGTCGGTGACCACCACGCCCAGAATCGCCAGCGCGAGGATCCCGATGACGGGAAGCACTTTGCGCTTGTTGCGCAGGTAGAAGTGCGTCAGCGACAGCGGATTTTCCATGCACGCTCATCCCATGATAGGTGGCGTCCGCGCTCAGCTGGTGCGTTGAACTCGCTTGACTTTGCGGCGCGGTGGGACGGGAGCCGGAAGCGCGCGCGGGTAGGTTCCCAGGACTTCCAGGAAGGTGGTGACCCGGCGCGCCGCCCGAATCGATGCCGCCACGGGCTTGTCGGACCGCCGCCCGTCGAGATCGAGGTAAAAGACATATTCCCAGGGTGGCTCGCGGCGGGGGCGTGACTCGAGCTTTGACAGGTTGACACCGGCCTCGTTGAAGCAGGCGAGCAGGGCGAAGAGGGCGCCTGGCTCGTTTCGCACCGCGCAGACCAGTGAGGTTTTCCAGCCGAGCGACTTGCGCTTGAGTCGCGGCGGTTTGGGCCGGCCGGGGCCGCGCCGGCTGACCAGGAAGAAGCGGGTGATGTTTTCCTGGACCGTCTGGATCCGTTCCGCGACGATCTCGAGTCCGTACAGGTCGGCGGCACGGCGGCTGGCGATGGCCGCCTGGTCCGCGCGACCTTCGGCCTGCACCATGCGCGCCGCTCCAGCCGTGTCATAGACCGGGATGGGGTCGAGATGCTCGCGGACGACGAAGGCCTCACATTGAGCCAGCGCCTGAGGGTGCGACAGGACCCGCTTGCGCTCGGTCCGGTGGCTCTCCGGTAACGCCAGCAGGCAGTGGTCGACCTGCAACGCTACCTCGCCGACGACCATCACGCGGTACTCGAGGAGCAGGTCGTAGGTCTCCAGCACGCTCCCCGCCTGGGAGTTCTCAATGGGGACCAACGCCAGGTCCAGGGTTCGGTCCGCCACCCGGTGGAAGACGTGGCGGAGCGTGCGTAACGCGACCGATTCGGCCGCGGGATAGTTCGCGTGGAGGGCCTCCTCCGAGTACGCACCGGGCTCGCCTTGATAGCCGATCGTCAGGGGCATGGAGGTTCCAGCCACTCTATACAATGAGGGCGCTTTGCCCCCCCTCGTTGACTTTTATCGCGTCGACGACATGCTGAATGAGGAGGAGCGGCTCGTTCGCTCGACCATCGGCCGGTTCGTCGATCAGCGATTCCTGCCGCTTGTCGCCGACCACTACGAGCGCGGGACATTTCCCTCGGAGCTCGTTCCCGAGCTGGCCAAGCTCGGGGTCTTTGGGATGCACCTGCATGGATACGGCGCAGCCGGGTTGTCCAACGTGATGTACGGCCTGGCCTGCCAGGAACTGGAGCGCGGCGACAGCGGGCTGCGGAGCTTCGTCTCGGTGCAGGGGTCGCTCTGCATGTTTCCCATCAATCGCTACGGATCCGATGAACAGAAGACCCGCTGGTTACCTGGAATGGCGACGGGCGAGGTGATCGGCTGCTTCGGCCTCACCGAGCCCGAGTTCGGCTCGAACCCGGCCGGCATGGCCACCCGGGCCCGCCGTGACGGTGGTGACTGGGTGCTGAACGGCACCAAGCGATGGATCACGAATGGCAATGTCGCCGACGTCGCCATCATCTGGGCGCGAACGGATGACGGCATCCGGGGCTTCCTCGTGGAGAAAGGAACGAAAGGCTTCGCGGCGCGGCAGATCCATCACAAGCTGTCGATGCGGGCATCGGTGACCTCGGAGCTGATCCTCGAGGACTGCCGGATCCCCACGGCCAACGAATTGCCGGGCGCGAGGGGTCTCAAGGGCCCGCTGTCCTGCCTTAACGAGGCGCGCTTCGGCATCGTCTGGGGCGTGCTGGGGGCAGCCATCGCCTGCTACCAGAGTGCGCTCGATTACGCGAAGGCGCGCGTGCAGTTCGACAAGCCGATCGCGGGCTACCAGCTCACGCAGGAGAAGCTGGTCAACATGCTGACTGAGATCACCAAGGGGCAGCTCCTCGCGCTCAGGCTCGGCCGGCTGAAGGACGAGGGCAAGGCAACCGCGACCCAGATCTCGATGGCGAAGCTGAACAACGTTCGCGAGGCGTTGGCAATCGCGCGAGACGCGCGCAGCATCCTGGGCGGCAACGGGATCAGTCTCGAGTACCCGGTGATGCGCCACATGGCCAATCTCGAGACCGTCCTGACCTACGAGGGTACGAGCGAGATCCACCTGCTTTCGGTGGGTGAAGAGATCACGGGCATTCCCGCCTTCAAGTAGGGCCGGGCCTCAGCCGGGGGCCTTCTCGACCGCGACGAGGATGTGGGTGCCGGCATCGATCGCGCCCGGCTCGCGGCAGGCCTGTTCCTCCCAATCGAGAAATCGCTCCCACGCGGCTCCTGTCAGGCCATCGAGCGCCTTGTCGGCTCTAACCGAAAGAAAATTGGCAGCGCAGACGTCCACTACGCGACACGGCTGGGTGGCCAGCTGATGCTGCAACTCAGCCCAGGTGAAGAGATGCATCTCGTGAGGAAGGTAAATGGAAGTCGACCGCGCAGCCTCCCCGACCTGATCGCCAGTCTCGACCAGGTGTTGGAAGTCTTCAGCCGACCCATGTGCAACCTCGTCGATGACGCCGTCGAGAAACTGGTGCAGTGAACCCCAGCGGCTCATCACGCTGAATAGCACGATGCCGCCAGGTCGAACCACGCGAAGAAGCTGCGTTAGGGCGTCATCGACTCGGTCGAAGACGTAGCTGAGGGGACCCCCGTATGCGGTCACCACATCGAAGGATGAGGACTCAAACTGACTCAAGTCGACAACATCGAGCGCATACCGGGCTTCGACCGCATTCTCGCGTCCGGCGGCCGCCACCTTCTCTTCGTTGAGGGCCAGCTGTTGTGGGGAGATATCTCCGACCACGATTCGCGTGCCGATGTCGGCGAGCACGATCGTGAAGCGGCCCGGGCCGGCGCCCGCCTCGAGCACTCGGTTCCCAGAGTGCACCCAGCGCCTCAAAAACCGCGTATGGATCTCAAGGCCGACCCGGCTCGCGGCATCGCGATCGAATCGGGTCCATTCTGCCTCGCCGTACTGGTCGTAGAACCGTCGGACGGTGTCTGGCGAATAACGCCGGGTCACGGGGCTAGGGCCGGATCTCCCTCGGCTTGTTGGTGTAGATCGCGTTCGCCGGGAGGGCGCGGGACCACGCCAGGGCAAACGGGTCATCGATCGTCCAGACCCCGATCAGCTTGCCTGCCGCATGCAGGAGGTGCGCGGTGTCGGGGTCGATGGCTGCCCAGTGCGGGCAGAAGACCTCCGCGCCGGCGTCGGCCATCACCCGCAACGGGTCGACCGGTCGCGACGCTTCCAGGACGCCGGTCATGATGCGCGGCTCGAGCTCGCGCACCCGCTTCACGCTGCGGTGGTCGAAGGAAATGACGACCACCTCCTCGATCATGCCGGCGGCCGCCACCGCTTCAACCACGCGCTCCTCGATCCCTTCGTACGGCAGGGGAAGGTTCTTGATCTCGATCGCGACCCCCACGTTGCCCTTCGCCAGCTGCAGCACCTCGGGCAGGCTTGGGACCGTCTCGCCGCTAAACCGTGGGTCCTTCCAGCTGCCTGCATCGAACGCCTTCAGTTCGGCCATCGTATAGTCCCGCACCAGCCCGGTGCCGTTCGTGGTGCGGTCGATCAAATGGTCATGAATCACGGCCAGCTGGCGGTCGTCCGAGAGATGGACGTCGCATTCGATCACATCGACGGCGAGCTCAATCGCGGAGCGGAACGACGCGAGCGTGTTCTCGGGACACTCGTCGGCATTGCCGCGGTGGCCGCCCAGCAGTGGGCGGTTCCCACGAAACTTCGCCTGCAGGCTCTCCGCGGTCAGCGCTCGCCTTTCTTCGACTGCTTCTCCATCCGGCAATCGTAGCGAACTCTTTACATCGGCCCTGCAAGTGCAAGAAACCGGACGGACGGGCGTGACATCAGCAGCGAAGGACGGATGTCGCCCGATCGCGCCCCGCCATGACCTTACCCAACCTGCGGTCCATGATCCTGCGTCGGCGGGTCCCGTCGCTGGCGATTGCGCTGCTCGTCCCCTTCCTGGCGATCGCCCCGCTGCACCTGTTCTCGCCCGCGAAGGCCACCGCCCATGCCAACACCACGCCGGTGCAGGTCGGCATCAGTTACAGTCCACGGCGGGCGGAAGCGCTGGGCATGGACTATCAGTCAGCCTTCCGTCGCCTCGAGGCGATGCACTTCCGGGTGATCCGGCTGAGCGCCTACTGGAACCAGATCGACCAGGATGGCTACAAGCAACTCGACTGGCTGATGCAGGAGGCGGCGCGGTCGAAACAGCCGATCGCGTTGACCGTTGGGATGAAAGCGCTGGGCTGGCCGGAGTTCTATATCCCGTCCGGCCTCAGTTCGGTTCCCGTCAAGGATGGCGGGGACGCCGCCGCCGATCCCGCGATCGCCGATGCGAGCATGGCATTCATTGCGGACACTGTCTTTCGCTACCGCGACAACCGGGCTCTGATCGCCTGGCAGGTCGAGAACGAGCCATTCAATCGCTCCGGTCCGCATCGACTCTGGATCGACGCCGGCTTCCTCTCCGGGGAGATTGCCACCGTCCGGCGGCTGGACGAGCATCATCGACCGGTGATCGTCAACGCCTTCAGCCACTTCAACCTCCTCTTCGACCAGGCCTCCGCCCGTCGCCCGTTCGACGTCCGGGAACTGCTTGGGTTTCAAGCGGACGGTGCGGAGCACGACAGCCTCGCCGTTCTCGAGAAGGGCGACATCCTCGGCCTGGACGTCTACACCGCGATCGGGTACCGCTTCCTCGGACAGAATCGCCTCAGCCGGGCCGACGGTGACTGGCCGGACCGGCTGGCTTCGCTCCATGGCCTGGCCGTATCGCAGGGAAAGCAAGCCTGGATTACCGAGGCCCAGGCCGAACCGTGGGAGGCGTCGAAGGATACCTACACGAATCCGAAGAGCACCAGCCCAGCCGCGATCCGCAGCATCTTCAACAACCTCGCAGACTCCGGGTACAGCACCGTGTTGCTCTGGGGATGCGAGTACTGGCTCTGGCGTGCCGACCACGGCGATCCCCGCTGGCTCGATACCGTGCGGCGGATCCTCTATGACGAGACCAAGGCGTCGCCGATGCGGCTGGCGCGGGTCTAGCCTGCCCTGCTCCTAGCCACCCGCCATGGCGCCGACCACCATGTATGGCTCGACACCATTGGCGATGGCCTCGGGTACCGGCGCGTCTGGCGATTCATTGGAGAGATCCTCCTCGCAGCCGAAGAACCGAATGAAGGGTCGGCGGTGAAAGGTGACCTGGTCCCGGATCGTTCCCCGCAACATCGGATAGCGCGACTCGAGCGCATCGAGCACCGATCGCTGCGTCGGCGCGCCCCTGGGTTCCACCCGAATCTCGCCATCGACCTGCGCCAGTTTTCGCAGGTGGGTCGGCAGCACGACGCGGATCACGCTAGGGTCTGAACCTCTACCGAGAGAACCTTGGGAAGGTCGCGCACGATCGGTGTCCAGCTGTCGCCGGAATCGGCTGAGGCATAGACCTGGCCGCCGGTCGTCCCGAAGTAGACGCCGGCCGACTCCAGCGAGTCGACGGCCATGGCGTCCCGAAGAACGTTGACGTAACAATCCTTCTGGGGCAGGCCCCTGGTCAATGGCTCCCATTCCTCGCCACCGGTGCGGCTCCGATAGACCCGCAGTTTCCCGTCGGGTGGCACGTGCTCGGAATCACTCTTGATCGGAACCACATAGATCGTGTTGGGCTCGTGGGGGTGCACGTCGATCGGGAAGCCGAAGTCGGTTGGCAGATTGCCGCTGACCTCCTGCCATGAGTCGCCGGCGTTGTCGCTCCGCATCACGTCCCAGTGCTTCTGCATGAAGAGGACATCGGGACGCGAGGGGTGCATGGCGAGACGGTGAACGCAATGCCCGACCTCGGCATGGGGATCCGGAATGCCTTCCGTGGTCAACCCCTGGTTGATCGGACGCCAGGTTTTTCCGTCATCGTCGGAGCGAAACGCACCAGCCGCTGAAATCGCGGTGAAGATCCGGCCCGGGTGGCTTCGGTCGAGGATGATCGTGTGCAGACACATCCCGCCGGCGCCGGGGGCCCAGTAGGGCGCGGTCTTATGCTGTCGCAAGCTCGAGAGCTCGTGCCAGGTCTGGCCACCGTCTGTCGTCCGAAACAGCGCGGCGTCTTCCGCGCCCGCGTAGACCGTGTCGGGATCGTCAAGAGAAGGTTCGAGGTGCCAGATCCGCTTGAACTCAAACGGACGCGACGTGCCGTCATACCAGAGGTGGGTTCCGGGCTCACCCTCGTACACGAACTTATTTCCGACGGGAGCCCACGTCTTCCCACCGTCGTCAGACCGCTGGATCAATTGCCCAAACCAGCCGGTGTTCTGCGCCGCGTAGAGCCGATTCGGGTCGGCCGGAGAGCCCTTCATGTGGTAGATCTCCCAACCGCCGAAATGCGGCCCGCTCACTTCCCAGTCCTTGCGCCTGGCATCCGAACTGAGGACGAAGGCGCCCTTATGCGTGCCGACGAGAACCCGAACTCCGCTCATCCCTTTCCCTCCTGAAGGCGGTTAGAACACTGCCCAGTTTACCGTTGACAGGTCGTCATCGCTGAAGGGCTGGCCCGACTGTTGGAGATAGAGATAGCCGATCAAGCGCGTCACGCGCGGCTCCTGATAGTAGTAGCGGCGGTGCTGCTCGTAGGCGGTGGAGTGGATCTTCTGCGCGCTCTGCCCCTGCGCCGCGCTCTCTTCGGCGGTCAGGATGAGCTCGTAGTTTTCAATGAAACGCGCCAGGCGCTGATCGCGGTACCCGGTCAGCCGCGCGGGGGTCGCTGACGCCATCTCTGCTTTGATCCGGTCAAAGTCCCGACGCATCGTGCGCAGCGAGCCGGCGGTAGGTGGGGTCCGGGTTTCGCGATCCAGATCCTGGTTCAGGGTGGCGAGATCGGTCGTGGTTCGGTCGAGGTAAGCGGACTCATCAGCCGTGAGGTCGTCGGGACGCACGTAGGGGAGGGTCCGGCCCCCGTGCAACAGGTCGACCACCTCGTAGCCGACCTCGCCGTTCTTGGCCGTGTCTTGCAGGAAAAACGCGTTGACCGGCGGGGATTGCTGGGCGCTATAGCGATAGAAGCCAACCCGGTGCGACTGGATCTCCTTCTGCTTGGCCTGGTGTTCCGACAAGCACAGGTCGTGCCAGCCGGTGAGATCCGCGCGTTGCAACACGAAGAGCCGCGCGTTGGAGTACGCGGCGATGGCCGTATCGGTGGTGTCAAGGACGATCGCCTCATACAGCGCGGCGTCCTGCTTGGTGGCGGCCAGCGTTTGCGCGACCGAATTGACCGCGGCCAGGTCGAGGGGCCGCTGGCCATAGGCGTTCATCTCGAGCGTGCTCCCACTCCGCCAGCAATGCAGCGGTTGGAAGCCGGCGCCCGCCGCCGGACAGGCGAGGCTCTGCTCGCCGTCGTTGACTGAGATCCCGCCGAAGGCCAGAAACGCCGCCGTGAGGCCGACCCCTACCCCGGTCAGCCCGAGGGTCCAGACCTTCAACCCACGGGCGCGAGCACGACGGACCCAGCGCGCCAGCAGTAGGAGCACGGCCGCCAAGGGGATGAAGAGAACCGTCGATGAAAGCAGCCGGAACACGGTGTCGGCGTGGGCGGTGCAAGGCATTCCAGGGTAGAGGGAGCCAGCCCGGAGCGGGGCGATCAACCAGGCGGTGAGGAGGACGGCGGCCGGCCATGCTCGCTTCGCCCACCGCCACCGGTGGCTGGGGTTGGCCGCGGCGACCGTCACTGCGCCAACGAGACCAGCGTAGAGCGCCGCTGCGGAAGCATGACATGAATCCCGGGTGTGACCTGGCCGTCCGCCGTCAGCCCACCGCCCTGGAGGAAGGCGCGCGTCCGCGCGTACGACTCGTCGATCAATCGCTCGACCTGGCTGAAGTC
Organism: Candidatus Dormiibacterota bacterium; assembly: GCA_030946755.1. Taxonomy (GTDB): domain Bacteria; phylum Chloroflexota; class Dormibacteria; order CF-121; family CF-121; genus JALYYC01. Next base: position 3,616 of record JALYYC010000096.1, on the reverse strand, counting down.
CGTCCCCTCCGTTCCAAACTCGACGTTGGGGACCAGCAGGCTGATCTGTGCCTGGCCCGCGTAGCGCTGGTACTCCTCGATGGTGCGCTGGGCAAGCATGATCTGGATGCTCTGGGCCAGCACCCCGGCCAGGTTGTTGCTGGGAGGCCGCCGGGGATTCGAAGTGCTGTTGTCGATGGCGATGACATGCGTCGCGCCCAGCTGGATCGCCTCAGCCAGCCCCACGTTTTCCGCCACGGCGCCGTCGACGAACTCCTCGTCGCCGATGCGGTACGGGTTGAAGACGCCGGGAATCGCCGACGACGCCGCCACTGCGTCCGGCACGCTGCCGGTGGTGAAGATCTCCTTGCGGGCGCGCGTCAGGTTGGTGGCGATCACCGCGCAGGGCAGCACCAGTTGATCAAAGGTTGGCGGAAGGTTCATGGCGGCCAACCGGCGGAGGTAGCGGCTGTCGAAAAAACTGTTGTGGCTGCGCATGTAGCGGACCGCCATTCGCAGCGGATTGCGATTGAAGAGGTCCCGGTTGCGGATCGACCGCCAGACGAGGGCCAGGTGCGCGATCGTCTCGAGGTCGGGCTTGGAGGCGAGCGCCACGGCATTGAAGGCCCCGGAGCTGCAGCCAACCACGGCGTCCGGCTTGATGCCGGCTTCGAGCAGCGCCCGGAGCACCCCGACGGTACAGGCCCCGCGGCTGCCGCCGCCTCCAAGGACGAAAACCAACCGGCGCTCCGTGCCAGGAGGCTGCGAAGCGGGCGGCCGGCGTCGGCGCCACCAGGACAGCATGGATGGAGATCGCCAGAATCCAGTTTCGGGCATGGAGCTTACGGATCAGGTCTCGGACCCGGCGCCGCATCGTGAGTGTAGCCGGTCGACGACAGCCGCCTGACGGCTCGCACAAGGAAGGCGACGTCGGCTACGTTGTCCCGGTCGTGGGTTCCTCTTCGGCGCGGCCGTCCCTATGGTGTTCTTTGTTAGCCTTTGGGTATCACGTTTCCTCATCATGCGTTGTCCGTACTTAGAGCAGATCATCCGAAAGCAGAAGGCCTTCATCAAGGTCTTTCAGGCTGATTGCCACGTCGACGGGAAGGTCCACCAGTTCCACGGCCTGGCGCGATGGCCGTCCCCGCCCTGCATTGGCAGGATGGCAACCTGCGCCCTCTACCAGGAAGCGCGGTCGACTGAAGACCTGCGCCTGCGCCGCTTGATCGACTGAAGCGTCGCTAAGATCGGGAGATGAATCCCGACGTCGTGATCGTTGGCGCCGGAGCGATCGGGGCCTCGATCGGCTACTCGCTGACCAAGGCTGGTGCCCGCGTCATGCTGCTGGATCGTGGTGATGTCGGGGCCCAGGCGACCCAGGCGTCGGCCGGCATGCTCATCCCGCTCTCGGAGAGCGGCGGCCCGGGTCCGTTCACGGAGCTGGCGACCGAGAGCGTGCGGCTTTACCCCGCCCTGAATGCGGAACTCTACGACCGAACCGGGATCGACATCGGCTTTCGCCCGGCCGCCCTGCTCCGCGTTGCCCTGGACGAGCTGGAGGAGCACGCCCTGCGAGTCCGCCGGGCCTGGCAGGAGCGCGCGGGGATCTCGGTCGCCTGGCTCGACCCGGCCAGCGCGCTCGAGGTCGAGCCCGGCCTGACCCAGGAGGTGCGCGCCGCGCTCTACTACGCAAACGATCACCAGGTCAACCCGCTCGCCCTGGCGCGAGCCTTGACGCGCGCCGCGGTCGACCGGGGCATGGTCCTGCGGGAGCGGACGCCAGTCGATGGCCTTTGCCTGACTGGCGATCGGGTCGTTGGGATCCGCAGCGGGAGTGAGACCGTCTCCGCCGAGGAAGTCGTGATTGCGACCGGCGCGTGGTCGTCGACCTGGGCGGAGGCGCTGCGGACGCCCATCCCGGTTCGCCCGGTTCGCGGTCAGATTGTGGCGCTCGAGACGCGCGGCAGCGCGCTTCGAACGGTCGTGTTCTCGGACGCCGGCTATCTGGTCAGCAAACCGGAAGGCCTCACCTACGTCGGAACCACGGAAGAAGAGGCTGGTTTCGATGCCAGGCCGACCGCGGCGGGCGTGGCCAGTCTGCTGGCCGTCGTTCCGCGTCTTGCCCCCGGCCTGGCCACGGCGACCTTCTCGCATGCCTGGGCCGGGCTGCGCCCGGGCACGCCCGACCGCCTTCCCCTCCTCGGCCGGGTGCCGGGCTGGCAGGGGGTGACGCTCGCCACCGGGCATTTCCGCCATGGCATCCTGCTGGCGCCGGTGACCGGCCTGGTGATCGCCGACCTGCTGCGCCGTCAGCGCCCTCGGATGGCCCTCGAGGCCTTCGATCCGGCGCGGTTTGTCATGCGTGCCGCCTGAGACGCCGCGGAAATTCGACCGACGCGCGGATGGGTTTCGCCATGCCGCGGCCGGCGGGCTCTGGCTCGCCCCACTCCTCTACCTCGAGCACGCTCGATTCGGGCCGGGCTGGTATGGGAAGGTCGTCAGTGCCGATCCGGATCGACTGCGCGCGTGGGCGAGAAGCAAGGGAATTCCGGAACGCGCGCTCGAGCTCAAGTCGATGCCCGACGTCGATTCGGGTCCTCGTCGTGGCCGCCGGCGAATCGCCGGCTATCACGTCGACTTGTGGGGAGCACGCCTGGCGCTCGCCTACGATCCGGCGGACCTCGCGCGGCATCGCGCGCGGATCAGTAGCGGTCCACCGCCTTCAGACCCGAGCCGGTGATAATCACGACCGCACCGGCAGGGAGGTTGAGCGCCCGTGCGCCGGCCAGGGCGCTGGCCGAGGTGGGCTCGATGAGAAGCCCACGCGCCGCCTCAGCGCGCCACGCCTTCTCGATGGCGTCCTCCGGGACGGCGATCCATCGACCGCCGCTGTATCGCACCGCGGCGTAGCTCCGTTCGGCCCGGGTCGGCTCCGGAATTCGAATGCCGTCCGCGATCGATGGTTGGCGTACGACCGGCGCCGGGCGACCGATCGCGGCACCACGGACGAGTGGGGCGCAGGCCTCGGACTGGACCCCATGTAGACGGGGCGCACGGTCAAGACGTCCGGATGACACCAGTTCGCCGAACCCGAGCGCCAGCCCGATGAGCACGGTGCCCTGGCCGACCGGGGTCACCACATCCTGCAGGTCCGGTCCGAGCGCTTCGAACAGTTCATAGGCGATCGTCTTGACTCCCTCGAGAAAGGCGTCGTCGCGGGCGTGGCCGACGTCATAGGCGTTCTTCGCCGCCGCCACGGCGGCCTCGGTGACGGCTGAGCGGGGGCCGGACACCGTGACCAGGTCCGCCCCGAGGGCGCGAATCGCCCGCGCCTTGGAGGGAATGATGTCGTCCGGCGAAAAGATCCGTGCCCTGAGCCCGGCCGCGGCCGCATAGGCGGCGATCGCCGTCCCGGCGTTGCCCGACGAGTCCTCGACAACGGTTGTCGCCCCTGCCGCTCGCGCGGCGGTGATCGCGGTTGCGGCACCGCGGTCCTTGAATGAGCCGGTTGGCGACAGGCCCTCAAGCTTCAAGAGCCAGCGCTCGTGCGCCAGCAGCGGCGTCCCGCCTTCGCCGAGGCTGACCGGCTCGCCCCGGATGGCGAGCTCGGCCCGATAGCGCCAGAGGCCCGACCCGG
>JALYYC010000091.1 GCA_030946755.1 Candidatus Dormiibacterota bacterium | reverse complement strand
TGAACGACCGGCCCGTGTTTGGGGTGGCGGCCTGTGGCATGTTCTCACGCGCAACCGTGCTGGACCTGATCCTGCCCCGGCTCTTCACCGGTGCCCGGGTTGGGGCCGCCGACTTCAACGGCCTGGGTCACGGCGGCCTGCTCTCACGCGACATGAGTTTCCGCTTTCCTTCCTACGGCGCGTTCGATACGCTGGAGTCATGATCCTCAAGAATCGCTTCGCCGTCGATGCCCCGCTCGACGCGGTTTGGCGCCATCTCCTCGATGTGCCGAAAGTCGCAAGTTGCGTCCCGGGCGCGCAGCTGACGAAGGTGGTCGACGATCACACCTACGAAGGCAAGATCGGCATCAAGCTCGGACCGATTGACGTCGGATACCAGGGACGCATTTCCCTTGAAGAGGTGGACGAGGCGGCTCATCGGGTGCGACTCAAGGCCGAGGGAAATGAATCGCGCGGCCGAGGTGGCGCCTTTGCCACCGTGACCAGCCAGCTCGCCACGGAGCAGGGTCGGACGATTGTCATGATGGAGTCCGACGTCGCCGTCACCGGCGTAGTGGCCCAGTTCGGCCGCTCCGCGATCATGCAAGAGGTGTCATCGCGGATGGCCGAACGCTTTGCGAGGTGCCTCGAGCAGGCGCTCAAGGCCGAAACCGTCGCCGGCTGAGCCTCCTCAGGTCAGGCCGCTGATCACCCCGTTCGCATCAATGTCGATGCGCGTGTAGGCCGGCTCCTTGCCCAGGCCGGGCATCAGCTGGATGTCGCCGGCCAGCGCGACGATGAAGCCAGCGCCCGCCGACGGATACACATTGCGGACCGGGATCGTGAAACCGCGCGGCCGGCCTTTGAGGCTCGGGTCGTGCGACAAGGACAGGTGGGTTTTCGACATGCAGACCGGCAGGGTGCCCATCCCGCGCTCGGTGAGCCAGTCGATCCGCTTCTGGCACTCGGGTAGGAACTCCACGCCGTCCGCGCCGTAGATGCGCCGGGCCACGGTCTGGATCTGTTCGCGAATCGGTGTTCCCGGCGGGTAGAGCGGCGCGAAGTGGCTGCCGCTGTTCGCGGCGGTCTGCACGGCCCTGGCGAGCTCCACACTCCCCTCGCCGCCACGCGTGAAGCCGTCGTTGACGACGGCCGCGTCGGCGCCATACTCACGAGCCATCGTTTTGACGAGATCCAGCTCGCGCTCGGTGTCGGTTGGGAACCGGTTGATCCCCACCACGGCCCGCATGCCGAATGCCTTGACGATATCGATGTGGGCGGCGAGGTTCTCCATCCCCTTCCTGAGCGCCTCGACGTTTTCCTCGCCGAGTTTCGCCAGGGGGACGCCCCCGTGCGACTTCAGCGCCCGAACGGTCGCGACCACCAGTGCGGCCGCCGGGCGGAGGTTGCCGTAGCGCGCCACGATGTGGGCGAATTTCTCCAGCCCTAAGTCCGCTCCGAAGCCGGCCTCCGTCACGACGATATCGGCCAGCTTGAGAGCGATCTGGTCGGCGAGCAGCGAGTTGTTGCCGTGAGCGATGTTGCCGAATGGGCCGGCATGGATGAGTGCCGGCTGACCCTCCATCGTCTGCACGAGGTTGGGCAGCAGCGCATCTTTCATCAGGACGGTCATCGCCCCGGTGACCCGCAGGTCCTCCGCCGTGACGAAGCTGCCGTCCTTGCGCTGCGTGACGATAATGCGGGCGATTCGCGCCCGGAGATCGGCCATGTCGCTGGCGAGCGCCAGGATGGCCATCAGTTCCGACGCTGCGGCGATGATGAAGCTCGACTCACGGGGAACCCCGTGCTCGACACCGCCGAGCCCGGTCACGATGTGCCGGAGGGCCCGATCGTTGACATCGAGCGTTCGCGGCCAGGTGATAAAGCTGGGACCGGCCTGAAGCTGCCCGTGGAAGATCGCCGAGTCGATCACGGCGGCCAGCAGATTGTGCGCCGCCTCAACCGCGTGGAAATCCCCATTGAAATGGAGGTTGATCTCCTCCATCGGGACGACCTGCGCCTGACCGCCGCCCGTGCCCCCACCCTTGATGCCGAACAGAGGCCCCGTGGATGGCTGCCGAAGGCAGAGAGCGACCTTCGCGCCGATGCGGCCGAGCCCCTGGGTCAGGCTGATGGCGCTGGTGGTCTTCCCCTCGCCCGCCCGGGTCGGCGTGATGGCCGTGACGACCACCAGCTTGCCGTCGGGACGGTCACGGACGCGATCGAGCGCGTCGAGGCTGATCTTGGCCTTGTATGGACCGTAGGAGATGATCTCGGACTCCAGGAGGCCCAGTTCGCGACCAACGTCCATGATCGGGCGCAACCCGCTGGCACGGTTCCGGTCGGGTGCGATCGCAGCCTGGCTCACTGGTTTACCACCTCCACAGGTGCCGGGTTTCTCCGCAGGGTCTTCATAGCGCGTTCACAGGTCAGGCTCAGGATGACAATCATCAACCAACGTTCAAGGAGAATCGACATGAGAGAACATTCAAATAGCGACCACAGGAAGCTCGCCATCCTCGGCGCGCTGGGACTGGGCCTCGCGATGGCGTCCAAGCGCCGGCGCTGGCAGCGGTACGGATTCAGCCAGATGCAAGGGGCCGGCGGACCGGGCGGTCCCGGAGGTTTCGGCGGGCGCGGGCCCTGGCGGCGTGACTGGCAGGCGGGCGGCGGCCAGCTGCCCCCGATGATCGAAGCGAAGCTGCGCGCCTGGCACGAACAGGAGCATGCGAAGAATGCCACCGGCGCCACGCCGGTAGCCGACCAGCCGCAGCAGGTCTAGGCGCCTCAAGGGTTCATCAGCTTCGTTCGCGGGTTTGCGCTGTCGAGTTCGTTGACCACGGTGTCGGCGACCTCGGCAGCCGAGCCGGAACGCTCGACTTCGGGACCCCAGTGCCAAGCCTCCAAATAGCTGTCCATGTCCGTCGACCCTTCCTTCATTGAAAAGGCATCGATCGCGGCCTGGAAGCGATCCGGGAGCAGCCGCTTGACCTGTCCCTGCTCGTCCCACGCCTTGATGTGAGCGGGGATGTGCTTCCAGTACATGACTTGATAACGGGCCATCATGCCGCCTCCACGAGTGCGCGCAGACGGGTTTCGAGCTCGCCCAACCCGACATGGCGAACCTCCAGGGGCAGCTCGAGGAACTCGCCGATTTCCCGGGCGTTTTCGACAAGGGCATCGTCCGGGAACTGCGCCAGGTAGAGGAGGTCGGTGTAGTTCTTGAAATACACCGCCTTAAGCTCCGGGTATCGGTCGATCCCAAGTCCTCGGACGACGGCCCGCTCGAAATTTCGCACCAGCCAATCGGTCAGGAAGAAGGTGGCCGGTTGCTCCTCCGCGATCCGGTCAAACTCCGCGCCGCCGAACATCTCGTAGCAGTGCGGACCTTGAACGCGAACGGCGCCATGGCGCTGGAGCACCGGCTCGAGCGATCCCGCCGTGCCGCAATCGCCATAGACGACCACCACCTGGCGGTAGCGTGGGGCGATCGCTGTCAGCTTGGCGTCCACCGCCTCGACGATCTTCTTCGGATGGAAATGATGCATCGCCGGGACGCCGTAGACATCGACGTCCCATCCTTCCCGATCCACGACGGACTTGACCTCTTTCCCGAGCGCCCCACAAATAAGCAACGCCACCTTCTTCATCGCAGGGACTCTAACTCGGCGAACTGCAGCACGGAGATGAACGAGTCGTTGAAATCCGAGCGGCCGGAGAGCTCGACATACTCGATCTTGTCAGGAAGCTCGAACGCGACCTGCCGTTCACGGAACGAGAGGAGGCACATCTTCGCCCCTTCCCCGGCGGTGTTTCCGACGGAGAGGATTCGGTCGACTTCGACCGGAGGCACCAGGCCGATGATCCTGGTGCTCTCAGGATTGAGATAGGACCCGAAGGAGCCGCCGAGGAGCACCTCGTCCAGGTCGGTGGTCTTCACCCCCATGACGTCCATCAGGACCTTGATGCCGGTCGCGATCGACCCTTTGCCGAACTGCAACTCCCGGACGTCTTTCTGGCTCAGGTACACGCCGTCCGCGAGCAAAAACGCACGAACCCCGTCAACGGTGATCAGGCGGTCGGACAGTGGGTGCTCGGGCACCTCTTCACGACTCCGCATCCGGCCGGAGGGATCGAGCAACCCGACCACGCGCAGCTGGGCCACCGCATCGACCAGCCCTGAGCCGCAAATTCCCCGCGGGGCGACGTCGCCCCCGATCACCTGCAGCTCGACCCGGTCCCCGAGCGTGACGCCTTCGATCGCCCCGTCGGTCGCTCGCATTCCGCACCGGATCTGGCTGCCCTCGAAGGCCGGGCCGGCCGGCGCCGCCGTGCAGAGCACGCGCTTGGCCGATCCCAGAACGATCTCGCCGTTGGTCCCGACATCGACGAAGACCCGCATCTTGTCTTCCCGAGCCAGCCCTGTCGCGACCACGCCCGCGACGATGTCGGCGCCCACGTAGGCGCCGATTACGGGCAAGGTTTGAACGAACCCTCCCGGATGGAGATCAAGACCGACCTCGCGCGCCGCGAGGTAGAGGGGATCTCGGAACGCCGGGGCGAAGGGCATCATCGAGACCGCCGTCGCGTCGATCCCAAGCAGGAGGTGGAGCATGGTCGCATTGCCGACGACCACCGACTCATAGACGCGTTCCCGCGGCACCTCGGCGGCCTCATAGAGGTCCGCCAGCAGCTGATTCATCGTCCGGAGGATAGCGGTACGAAGCTCCTCGCGTTCCGCCGCACCCTGCATCCCATGGCTGATCCGTGAGATGACGTCGGCACCAAACGGCGCCTGCCCATTCAGGGCTGAGCGGACCGCTTCCGCCATCCCGGTTCGGAGATTCATGAGCGTGCCGACGACCGTCGTGGTTCCCAGGTCGAAGGCCACGCCGTAGCTCTCCTCGCGAGTATCGCCGGTCTCAACCGCGATTAGCTGGTCGCCGCCGAGCACCGCCGTAATCCGGAACTCGGCCTCACGGAGCAGGGCGGGCAGCGAACGCAGCGCTGGCAAATCGGCCTTCATGTCATGTCCCTCGGCCGTCATGGCGTCGCGCAGGCGCTCGATATCGCTCCGCTGGTCTTCAAGGGTTGGCTCTGCCAGCTCAACGTAGACCTTTCGCACGTTGGGGTCGAGGATGACAAGCCGGTTGACGCCCATGGTGGCCGCCTTCGGCGTGCGTGCCAGCTGCGGCACCGTCACGACCGTGTCCTCGTAGATCCGCGCCTGGCAGGACAGGCGCCATCCGGCCTCGATCTCGCGCGTTTCGAGCTGCTTTACGTCGGCCGTCGTCGGCGCCGATGTTCCCTCGTTGATCTGCACCTTGCACTTGCCACAGGTCCCGCGGCCACCACACGTCGAGTCGATCGGGAGCCCGATCCAATGCGCGGCGCTGAAAAGCGTCGTGCCGGGCGGCACCCGGGTGGACTTGTCGAAGGGCCGATAGGTCACCTCGAGCTTCTTTAGGATCATGAGGCCGACGCCACTGCCTTCTTCTGCGCCGCCCGGAAGTCCGCGATCCAGGCGGTGGCATATTCATCATGGCCAAGAAGGAGGTTGGAGGCGAGCACGGCCTTCCGGACCTCGGGGATGAGCGGATTGGTAATGGCGCAGGTGAGGCCGGCATGCATCGCGACCGGGATGAACGCGGCGTTGACGATCGGCCTGTTGGGGAGACCGAACGACACGTTCGACGCACCACAGGTCATGTTGTTTCCGAGTTGCGCCTTGATCAGCTGCATCGTCTCGAGCGTGATAATTCCCGCCTGCGGATCGGCCGCCACCGTCATCGCGATCGGGTCGATAACGACGTCGTCCTGGGGAATCCCGTAGTAGCGCGCACGCTCGATGATCTTGCGTGCAATCTCGACCCGCTCCTGCGGCACCATCGTGATGCCGGTTTCGTCATTGGCCATCCCGATGACGGCGGCACCGTACTTCTTGACGACAGGCAGGATCCGATCGAGTCGCTCGTCCTCGGCCGTCACGGAGTTGACAAGCGCCTTTCCCTCGTAAACCTGCAGCGCCGCTTCGAGCGCCTCGATCACCGACGAGTCGATACAGATGGGAACGTCCGTCACCTCGTTGACGGCGCGAATGGTGGCCACCAGAAGCGCGGGTTCGTCGATGCCGGGCACGCCGGCGTTGACGTCGAGCATCTGCGCGCCGGCCTCAACCTGGGCGAGCGCGTCCGCCTTGACCCGATCCATGCGACCGGCAACCATTTCGGCGCCGAGCACCTTTCGTCCAGTGGGGTTGATCCGCTCGCCGATCATCACGAACGGCCGGTCGCCGGAGATGACGACCTCCCTCGAGCGTGAGCGAACACGGGTTTCCATCAGACGCTTCCGCCGAGCGTGGCCACGGGGCTCAACGTCGGCCGCGGAACGAGTCCCGCAGCTTTGGCCACGCGGACGACCCCCTCTTCCCACTTGATCCCGATCAGATGGACCCCCGCAACACCGGAAATCGCGCGCAGAGCCGTGACGATCTCTACCGCAATCGCGATCCCCTCCTCCGCCTGCCGCGCCGGTGCGGTCTGTTCAAGGCGTGTCACCAGGGCGTCCGGAACGTGCAGGCCGGGCACCTTGTCCTTCATGAAGCGCGCCCCGCGGGCGGATCGCGGAATCCCGACCGATGGAATGATGAAGACCTTTTCCAGCAACCCGAGGTCGCGCACCTTGCTCATGAACCGGGTGAACAACTCGATATCGAACACGAGTTGGGTCTGGATGAAGTCCGCGCCTGCGGCAACCTTCTTTTGCAGTCGCAGTGGCCGGAAATCAAGCGGCGGAGCGAAGGGGTTCTCGACCGCGCCGATGAACAGGGAGGGCGAACCCTCGAGGCGGCGGCCGCTCAGGTAGACACCGCGATCCCGCATGCCCTTCGCGATCTCGATCAGCTGCATGGAGTCGATGTCGTGGATGCGTCTTGCCTCCGGATGGTCGCCGGCTGTGACATCGTCTCCGCTCATCAGGACCACGTTCCTGACCCCGAGCGCCGCCGCCCCGAGCAGGTCCCCCTGGAGGGCGAGGCGATTCCGATCGCGGGTGGTCATCTGCATGATCGGCTCCATGTCCTTTTCGACCAGCAAGGCGGCCGCGGCCAGCGCCGAGAGGTGCACGTGGGCGCTCGTGTTGTCGGTGCAGTTGACCGCATCGACAACGCCGCGCAACACCTGTGTTCGCCGCCAGATCGCCGCCGGGTCGGGGCTGTCGCTCGAGGTCAGCTCGGCAGTGACGACGAACTGACCCTCGTGGAGCAGTCGGGCCAGGCGGCTAGGCGTGCTGGTGGCCGTCATTCGCATTCCAGCCGGCGGGCGCGTGCCGATCGCGGCCGGTCACCAGATTGACCCACGACGACGTCCCCTGCAGCCGCCAATCGACCGGCTTCTCGACGCGGTGGATGTGGTCACGGTAGAGCGGAATCTGGCGAGAGCGCTCCCACGCTTCCACCCAGACGCAGGGCCGATCGGGATAGACCTCGCAGGTGCCGTCCGCCCGCACTCCCCCACAGGGTCCGTTGCGGAGGTTCTTCGGACACCGCATAGGGCAGCTCAGCCCGGTCGAGTGCAGGATGCACTGGCCGCACATCTTGCAACCCCAGATGGCTTCTTTGAGCGGCTTCTCGACCGCGATGACGACCTGCTCGAGTGTCGGCACGACTCTATCCCTTCTTCAGTGTCTTATCGATCAGCTCGACGGCCTGGGCCAGGGCCGCGTTCTCGGCGGCCTGGGCGGCGCCGACGATCTGTTTCGCCATCCGGGTCGCGATCGATGCGTCTGGCGCATAGTGGTCCGCTCCCGCGAGCTTGGCGTAGTCCTCGGTCACGGGCGCTCCGCCGACCATCACCGCCACCTTGTCGCGGAGGCCGGCCTTCTTCAGGGCCTCGATATTGACCTTGAACATCGGCATCGTGGTGGTCAGAAAGGCGGAGAAGCCGACGATGTGCGGCTCATTGACACGCACCGCCTCGACGAACTTTTCCGGTGGACAGTTGACGCCGAGGTCCACCACCTCGAAGCCGGCGCCCTCGAGCATGATGATCACCAGGTTCTTGCCGATGTCGTGGATGTCGCCCTTGACCGTCCCGATCACGTATTTGCCGATCGGCTTGGCGCCCGTCTCGGCGATCAACGGCCGAAGGATCACGAGTGCGCCCTGCATCGCCCGAGCCGCGATCAGCATCTCGGGCACGAAGAAATCACCTTTCTCGAATCGCCTGCCGACTTCCTCCAGCGATGGGATGAGCGCCTTGAACAGGATGTCCATCGGGTCCATCCCGAGCTTGAGCCCTTCCTCGGTGAGCCCTTTCACCTCCGGCGCATGCCCGTTGAGCGTGTGGTCGAATAGTTCTTGCCGAATTTCTTCTTCGCGACTCATGCTTCGCCTCCTCCCGGGATGTAGCCCATCCGCCGTGAGATCGCCTGACCGGCTTCCTTTGTCATCTCACCTAGATCACCGAGCCGTTGCGGTGTGACGCGATACGAAGGACCCGCGACGCTGACCGCGGCATAGACGGATCCATCGGTGCCGCGCACCGGGGCCGCGACGGCGTTCAAGCCGATCTCCAGTTCTTCGAGGGTGAAGGCCCAGCCGTCGTCCCGCACGCGGGCCAGTTGCTTCTCAAGGGTCTTGAGGTCGGTGATGGTCCGGGGCGTGAACCGGTGCAGGGGTTGCTTCAGCAGTCGCAGGCGTTCGGAGTCCGTCAGGAACGCCAGTAGCACCTTGCCATTGGAGGTGCAGTGCAGCGGTGTTTGCTTCCCAACCCAGTTGACATTCACGACCAGGTTGGGAGCCGCGATCTGGTCGATGTTGATCACCTGATCGCTCTGGAGGATGGCCAGGTTGACCGTTTCCGATGTTCGGGCGGCGAGCTCCTCGAGCACCGGCCTTGAGGCCCGGGCCAGGTCGATCTCGCCAACCACGGACGCGGCCAGCCGAACCAGTCCATAGCCAAGCCGGTACTTTTCGCTGGCGGGGTTCTGCTCGACCAGTCCGTGCTCCTGCAGGGTGGACAGAAGCCGGAACGCCGTCGACTTGTGGACTTCGAGCCTCCGGGCTAGATCCGTGACCCGCATTTCCGGCTCGGCACCGAGCAGCTTCAGGATCTCCAGCGCCCGATCAAGTGACTGCACCTTGTTGCGCGTTGCAAAACTGGTGCTCATCGCACAACAAATATACGCCGCCTTTCACGGCGATGTAAAGCGGTGCCCGACAGCCAGTCGGATCTTCTAGTAGCCCATCTCCCGGACCATCGGTCGCAGTACTCCTTGCGACGACTCGGATCCATCTCGACCTCGAGCCACTCCGCGGCGGCCCGACGCATCTCGCGCTCCGCGGTCCCGGCATCTTCGGGCTTTAACTCGACCCAGTCACCAGAAGGACCATAACGGCGAATCTCGTCGGCCGGAGGTCGTGTTCGATTCCAGCCATGCCTGATCTTCGTACAGACTCGCCGGAGGGGAAAGCGGGTAGATTGACACCGTGGACCAGAAGATAATGGAGGCGCTCTCGCGCGGCCACGTGATCGACATGACGACCACGGGGCGCAAGACCGGGCAGCCGCGCCGCATCGAGATCGTCTTTCACAACATCGGCGGACGCCTCTACATCAGCGGGCAGCCGCGCCCCGAAGAGCGAGCCTGGCTCGCGAACCTGGAGGCGAACCCGCACTTCACGCTCCATCTCAAAGGAGCCGTCAAGGCGGACGTGCCGGCAACGGCACGCATCATCAACGACCCCGACGAGCGCCACCAGGTGTTGACCGAGGTGGCCAAGATCTGGAAGCGCAACGACGTGGACAAGATGGTCGAGCAGAGTCCCTTGATCGAAGTCACCGTCGGCGACAAAGCGGCCTGACCCCCGACTAGCGGTTCGTTTCCTGGCGCACGAAAAGGGCCGTGCCGAAGACGAGGAAGATCGCGAACATGATGGCCATGATGACGAGGTTCGTCAATGGATCGAAGAGGACGACCTTGTCGTATTCTGGCCGGCCCGCATAGACCACGCCGCGGATCAGGTCGACGGCGTAGCGCATCGGAGCGATGAGCGACGGCACCTCCAGGTACCAGGGCAAGACTTTGACCGGATTGAAGACCCCGGCCAAAAAGAACTGGGGAAACATGAGGAACGGAAGGATTTGCTGGGCCGCCCGCTGGGTACTGAGGAGCGAAAGCAGGGCGACGCCGAAGGAGGCACCAAGCAGGCAGGCGGCTAAGGCCGCCGGCAGGAGCAACAACACGCGAACAGGACTGAGCGGAACCCGGAGAAGGATCGCAAACGCGATCGTGGGGATCGCCTGAAAAAAGGAGACGGTCGTCTCCCCCAGGATCTTGCCGAAGATGATCGAGTAGCGCGAAACCGGCGACACGAACATCTCCTGGCTGAAGTCGTTCTCCCGATCCTCGATCAAGGAGATCAGTCCCTGGGCCGCAGACTGAAAGAGGGTCATACCGAGCACGCCGGCAAAGATGAACTCGATGAAGTTGAAGCCGGCGGCCCGGCCGAGATTGCCCTGCAGGGTACCCCCCATGAGGCCGATGAAGATCAGCGGGAAGATGAAGGTGAAGATCAGCCGCGGGCGGTCCCGAACGAGCTTGGTCACGTCCCGCGACGCGATCGCCAGGATTCCGTTCGATTCGCTCATTCCATCGCCGTCCCGACGATCCCCAGATAGGCGTCCTCCAGCGTGGGCGAGTCGATTTTCAGCACGGCGAGCGGGGTCTTGACGGCCTGAACCACACGCTGGGCGGAGGTACCGTCGAGCGCAATCCGAAACGGCCCATCGCCGCTGGCCGACAAACCCAGGGCCGCAATCTCTCGGCGCAGCGCATCCCGGTCGGCTGCGTCGATCACCAGGGAGTCGGCGACGAGACTGGACTTGATCTCGGCCGGCGTTCCGAGCGCGACAACCTTGCCCCGGTCGAGGATGCAGATCCGATCAGCGTTTTCAGCCTCGTCGAGATA
>JALYYC010000080.1 GCA_030946755.1 Candidatus Dormiibacterota bacterium | reverse complement strand
ACCTCGTAGAAGAGGTCGTCCACGCCGACGCGAAGCGCCATCCCGCCGAAGCCGCGGAGTTCCTCGCAGAGCCGGCGCGGGCCATCATCGCCTGAGGCTTCGAGCAGATCGAAGAAACGCCGGCCGCTCTCCCTTGCCTCGCGCGCCCAGCGGCCGGCCGTCAGCGGATCGGTCGCATAGCGCGGCAGCGTCAGCAGCCGCATCAGGCAGATCGGGTCGTCAGGCGAGTCGACGGCTCGCAGCAGGGCCAGGCAGTCCTTGATCTCCGGCTGCTGATAGAAGCCTCGACCGCCGCTCACCTGGTAGGCGACCCCCTGGCGCTGCAACGCGCGGGCAAAATTGTGCAGGTGGGCATTGGCGCGCAGAAGGATCGCGATCTCGCTGGGCCGATACAGACCGTCGTCGATCGCGCGTTTCACGTAGCCCGCCACGGCGTCGGCCTCCTCGCTCACCCCGGGGGCGCTCAGGACGCTGATGGGCCTGCCCTCACCCCGGGTGGCTCGCAGCAGCTTGGGAAGGCGGCTCTCGTCGTCTGCGATCAGGCGCTCCGCGGCCCGCAGGATGGGCCCCCGGCTCCGATAGTTGTCCTCCAGCCGGATCACGGTGGCCTCGGGGAACATCCGCTGGAATCGCCGCAGGTTGGCAATCGAGGCACCGCGAAACTTATAGATGCTCTGGTCGTCGTCCCCGACCACGCAGAGGTTGCGATGTGAGGCGCTGAGCAGCTCGAGGAGCCGGCTCTGCGCGTAGTTGGTGTCCTGGAACTCGTCGACCATGACCTGCGCGAAGCGGTCGCCCTGGCGACGGGCGACGGTTGGTTCATCCGCGAGCAGTTGGGCGCTGTAGAAGATCGTATCGTCGAAGTCGAGGCGGTTCTCGGCGAGGAGCCGTTCCTGGTAGGCCGCGTAGACGTGGGCCGCCTGCGCCTGCGCCTGGACCACCGGGTCGTCTGACTCCGAAACCCCCTCTGCCCAGCGGGTGAACTCGACGGGCGAAATCAGCTCCTGCTTGAGCCGCTCGACCAGCTTGAGCAGGTCACCGATACGTTCGAATGGACGCTGCGCGTGAAACAGGCGGGCGGGGCGCCGGTCGAAGAGGACATCGCGCATGAGCTCCCATTTGCGTACCTCCGAGACCATCCGGTAGCCACGGGCGATACCGCAGAGCCAGCCTTCCTCCTGGAGGAAGCGTTGCGCGAAGGCGTGATAGGTCAGGACGTACCGCTCGGCCGCCGGCAAGTAGTCCTCGCGCTCCACCCGGTCGAGCACCTCGCGGGCCGCCTTGTCGGTGAAGGTCAGGAGCAGGATCCGCTCGGCACTGACCCCATCCTGGCGGAGGCGCCGGTAGCGCTCCACCAGCACGCGGGTCTTGCCGGTGCCCGCGCCCGCCACGATCAGGAGCGGTCCGCTGGTGTGGGCAACCGCGGTCCGCTGTGCCTCGTTGAGGCCGGGCCCGGCGCCGATCACCGGCGGCCGCTCGACTGGATGATCCGAACGTCACGGACGACCGCCGCGCCGATCGAGTCGTTGATGCGCTGCACCAGCAGGCCTCGCTCGAGATGCAGTTGGTGCGCCAGCGCCGTGCTGTTGGCGGTGACCCAGAGCGTGCCACCGGTCAGCTTGAGCGCCGTCGTGTCGGGCGCCAGGTCGGGTCCGACCACGCTGGGCCAGAGGTAGAGCGCCTGCGCTTCCCGGGTGCGGCGGACGATACCGAGCGATTTCAACGCCGACGGAAGGGCGGCGCCGATGCTACGCATGGATGCTGCCCTCCTCCACCCGGAAGACGGCGGCCCGCTCCAGGATGCTGCGCGGAAGGTCGTTGAGGTCCGCCGCGGTGATCAGTGCCTGTGGCCCGGGCTGCAGGGCGGCCAGCAGCCGCTCGCGCCGGGCGGGATCGAGCTCCGACATCACGTCATCGAGCAGCAGCACCGGTTGCTCGCCGGTGACTTCGGCAAGGTAGTGCAGCTCCGCGAGCTTGAGGCTCAGCACCGCGGTGCGCTGCTGGCCCTGGCTGGCGAAAAGCCGGGCCTCGTGATCGTCCAACCACACCTCGACATCATCACGCTGCGGTCCGACAACTGTCTGTCCACGGGCGATCTCCTCATCCCGCGCCTCCTGCATGGCGACCTGCAGCTGATCCCGGACCAATTCGACCGGTGCTTCGCCGATGCGGGCGCCCGACGGCCGGTAGCGGAGCTCGAGGCGCTCCCGATCGTCGGTCAGTTCCCGGTGGAACGCCGCCGCAACGGGCTGGAGTTCGAGCAGGCGGCGCTGGCGCTCGACCATGATCAAGGCTCCTGACTGGGCGAGGCTTTCGGTCCAGTACTGGAGGTTAGCCGCCGGCTGACGGCCCTCCCGGACGGCGCGCAGGAGCGCGTTGCGCTGCTCGAGCAGGTGGCCGTACTTGGTCAACTCGCGGGCGTGGCCGGCGTCGATCTGCGACAGCAAGGTGTTCAGGAACCGCCGGCGGCCGTCACCGCTCCCCTTGACCAGTTGCAGGTCGTCAGGCCAGAAGAGCACGACGCGAAGGAACCCGGCCATCTCACTCGACTGCCTGGCGACGCCGTTGACGGAGAAGCGCTTGCTGGCCCGCGTTCCGGTCGCCGTCGCGGTCACGGCGATGCGGAGGTCGAGATCATCCCGGCCTCGTTCCGTCTGGACGGAGCAAGTCACGCGGGCCGCGGGCTGCCCGAAGCGGACGAGCTCCGTCGCTTGCTGCGTTCGTGGAGACCGTGAGAGCGCGGTGAGGGCGACCGCCTCGAGGAGGTTTGTCTTCCCCTGCGCGTTGCCTCCGAAGAACACCGTCGCGGAGCGCTCGAGGGCGAGATCGAGCTCAGCGTAATTTCTGAAATCGAAGAGAGAGACGTTGGAGAGGAACAAGAACCCGACGCTGGCTACATGGCAACGCGCACGGGCATGATGATGTACAGGTAGTCATCCTTCCCGACCGGGCGGACGATACCTGGGTTCAACGGCCCGGTGAATCCAAGCTGGACCTCGTCGGTCCCGAGGACCGCGAGAACGTCGAGCAGGTACTTCGAATTGAAGGCGACCTGGAGGTCCTGGCCGTCGATCGTCGCCTCGACGTCGGCAATGTTCTGCCCGACCTCGCTGGTGTTCGCGGTCAGGGTCAGCTTCTTGCCCTCGGTTTTGAACTTGATGACGTTGGCGGCGTCCTTCGAGAATAGCGAGACCATCTTGGTCGTGTAGAGCAGGTCCTGCGTTTTTGCGGTGATCGTGGTCGTGCTCTGCGATGGGATGACCTGCTGGTAATTCGGATAGGTTCCCTCGATCAGGCGGCTCATCAACTCGACATCACCGGTCTTGAAGTAGACCTGGTTTTTCTGCGGTCCGACGGTGACGTCGATCGCGTCCCCGCCAACCTTCAAAATCCGGCTGAGCTCGGTGAGCGCACGCGCGGGGATGACCACGTTGTCGGTCTCACCACCATCGGCCGTGAACGGCAGGGTCTTGACCGCCAACCGGTGACCGTCGGTCGCCGCGAAGGTCGCCTTGCCGCCGTTGAGCTGGATGTACACACCGGTCAGCACCGGGCGCCCCTCGTCGCTCGAGGCAGCGATGACGGTCTGCTCGATCGCGTCGCGCAGCTGTCCCTGGTCGATTTTGACCTTGCGCCCCTCCCCACCGGACGGCACCGGGGGAAAGTCGGCCGGGTCGATGCCACGAATGCTCGCGTCGAACTTGGCGCTCCGCAGGCTGAGCGACTGTGTCTTCTTGTCCAGCGCCATCGACAGCGGCTCGTTCGGATGCGAGCTGACGAAGTCGGTCAAGAGGCGGGCCGGAACGGTGATGCCGCCCTCTTCCTGGACCTCGGCCGGGATCATCTGCCTGATCCCGATCTCGAGGTTGGTGGCGGTCAGCTGTAAGCCCTCCGGTGAGGTCTGCATTAGCACGTTGTTCAGGATGGGAAGGGTGGTTCGTGATGACACGGCTCGTGAGACGACGTGCAAGCCCTGACCGAGGCTTCCGGCGGTAACGGTGACCTTCATGGTGCTCCTTGTCTACACGACCCGGGTCATTAAGAGACGCTTCTTGAGAAAAGAGACGTAGCAGTAGCGCGGTGCACAACAGGGAAAACGCCCCCTGTGTCGATCGAAACGGCTTCAATTATAGGCCGCACAAAATGTGGATTCCCGATGCCCTTATGCACCGTTCGCGGTTTCGCCCACAATGTCCACGTCCATACCCGGCGGTTCTCCACAGTCATCAGTGGGAGTAGAGCTGCTCGCGGATTTTTCTGAGGTCTGATTGGAGGCGCTGGTCCTCGCGTGACTCGGTGTTGATCTTTTCGTACGAGTGCAAAACCGTCGTATGGTCACGTCCTCCGAAGGCCTGCCCGATGGCGGGAAGCGACGATGCCGTCTCCTCCCGGATCAGGAACATGGCGACCTGCCGGGGAAACACGATGTGCTTGTCACGGCGCTTGCCTTTCATCTCCTCCAGGGTGATGTGGTAGAAGCTGGCGACGGTTCGCGAAATGGTGTCGACGGACAGCGTCCGTGTCTCGCTCGACGGAATGACGTCCTGCAGCAACTTCGCCGCCATGTCGACATTGATCGTCTCCCGGTTGAGGGAGGCGTGGGCGATGACCCGGATCAATGCCCCCTCCAACTCACGGATGTTTTTCTGGATTTTGTGGGCGATGAAGGAGAGCACATCCTCCGGCACCAGCCTCGCATATGGACCGACCTTCGACTTCAGAATGGCCACGCGCGTTTCGAAGTCGGCGGCCTGGATGTCGGCGATCAGCCCCCAGGAAAATCGAGACCGAAGTCGGTCCTCGAGCGTGGGGATCTCCTTCGGCGGCCGATCGGAGGAGATGACGATCTGGCGATTGAGTTCGTGCAAGGAATTGAAGGTATGGAAGAACTCTTCCTGCGTCCGATCCTTCCCCGCCAGGAACTGGATGTCGTCGACGAGCAGGACGTCGACCGTCCGGTAGCGCGTGCGGAAGTCGTTCATGCGCCCCTGCTGGATCGAGGTGATCATTTCATTCATGAACTTTTCGCTGGTCACGTAGGCGACCTTGCGGCGATGGTGCTTCTCGATCACGGCGTGACCGATCGCGTGCATCAGGTGGGTTTTGCCCAGGCCGACTCCGCCGTAGAGGAAGAGCGGGTTGTAGGCCTTGGCAGGCGTCTCCGCGACCGCGCGGCAGGCCGCATGGGCGAAGCGTGAGTTGTTGCCGACGACGAAATGCTGGAACTGAAATTTCGGATTGAGCAGCGACGCCTCGTCGAGCACGGGATCCTCGACCTCCGGAGCCGGTTCCTCCGCGACAGCCACGGCGGTTTCTCGACGCTGGCGTGCTTTGCCGGCGCCGTCCACCGACCCGTTGATCACCTCGAACGCCACGGTCACGTCGCCGGAGACGATCGCGGAGAGCGTCTCTTTGATCATCGCGGAGTAGCGGTCCTCGAGCCAGTCCTTGGCGAGCTTGGTGGGCACGCCGATTCGGAAATCGTTTCGCTCTCGCCCCACCAGCGAGGCGTTCTTTAACCAGGTTTCATAACTCGGCTTGCTCAGTTGGAACCGAAGTTCCTCCTGCGCCGCCTGCCAGATCTGCTCTGCTTCCATCCGCTCCTCCAGACGCACGAAACGACCGATTTCGTTGGAGAGCACAGAGCCGGAACTGCGCGGCCACACGCGCCGGACGAAAACGAGGCCCAGGACGGCTTAGCGATGACGCAACTTATGCACACACTTCCCACAAATGTGGAGAAGCGTATGGAGGTCTCCCCAGCCTTGTGTGAATAAGTTGTTGATGGTTGAGAGCCGGAGCTCTCCAGGGCAGCGGAATCATAGCAAATGAGTTCGCGGCGCGCAATACGAATTTCCGTACGCCGGCAAACCCACTCGCGGCGGAGGCCGTGGTATCGTAGGACGGCTCATGAAGCGCACCCATCAGCCCAAGAAGCGCCAGCGCGTCAAGGTCCACGGCTTCCGCGCCCGGATGTCGACGACCGGTGGCGTGAAGGTCATCAAGGCGCGCCGCCGCAAGGGCCGCCACGAATTGACCCCGACCTCGAGCCGCCGCTACAAGTAGGTGTCCACGCCCGCGGCGTGGGAGCGCGCCGGGTGGCGGCGCCCGCAGGCTGGATGAAGCAGCGGCAACGACTCCTCCGATCGGCCGACTTCGACCGCACCCTGCGCAACGGCCGGCGCGCTTCATCCGCCTACCTGGCGCTCTTCGTAAGCGATAATGGGGTTGGCCGGCCGCGGGTCGGTCTGGCGGT
>JALYYC010000073.1 GCA_030946755.1 Candidatus Dormiibacterota bacterium | reverse complement strand
TACCCGTTCTCCCCGCACCCGATCGGGGGGGCGGCAATGGTCCTGTGGAAGGGGGCGATCGCGCAGGGCGTCGAGATGCGCGTGGGGCCGGTGGGGATCGTCAACGGCACGTTCGGCAACCGTCCGCACTGCATCTACCGCGGCTTCTGCCTGCAGGGCTGCAAGGTGGGCGCCAAGGCCAGCCCCTACGTCACCCACCTTCCCGACGCGCTCGCCCACGGCGTCGAGATCCGCGCGGACAGCATGGCCGTGCGCGTCGAGATCAACGAAGCCGACGGTCGCGCGACGGGCGTCACCTACGTGCGTGAAGGCGACGGCGTAGAGCGCCATCAGCGCGCTCGGGCGGTGGCGGTGGCGGGCTATTCGATCGAGACGCCGCGGCTGCTCTTGAACTCGACGTCCAAGCGCTTCCCGGACGGCTTGGGCAACGGCGATGATCAGGTCGGTCGCTACGTGATGGTCCAGGGCGCCTCCCAGAGCGCCGGGCGGTTCGGAGAGGAGCTGCGCATGTACAAGGCGCCGCCGCCGGAGGTCTCCTCCGAGCAGTTCTATGAGACCGACGAGGCGCGCGGCTTCGCGCGCGGCTTTTCGATCCAGACGGTCTCGCCGCAGCCGATCGGCTGGGCCGAGCACGTGCTCGCCGACGGCCACTGGGGCCGCGCGATGCGCGAGTACATGCGCGACTACAACCACTGGACCACGATCGGCGTACTGAACGAAATGCTGCCCCACCCCGAAAATCGCGTCACGCTCGACCAGGAGACCGACACCTACGGGGTCCCGGTGGCGCGCTTTGACTACAGCCTCTCGGAGAACGACAAGGCAAACATGGCCTACTCGACAGACGTCATCAAGGGCATCCTGCACGCGGCTGGGGCGCAGGACATCCTCACGATCCAGCGCTACGCCCACCTCGTCGGTGGAGCGCGCATGGGAACGAGTCCCTATAACAGCGTCGTCAACTCAGACCACCGCGTCTGGGCGGTCCCCAACCTGTTCGTGGCCGACGGCAGCGTCTGCCCCACCCAGGGCAGCGCCAACCCTGCATTGACGATCATGGCGCTCGCCTCCCGCCTGGCGCAACGGCTGGCCGGCGGGAGCACACAGTGACGCCACTCGGCGCGCTGCTGGTTATCCGACCTGGCACACCCCCGGAAAAGGAGCACCAATGAGTCCGAAACACAACCCAGAGGTCGTCGTGGTCACCGGATCTTCGGCTGGGGTGGGGCGCGCGATCGCGCACGCGTTTGCCAAGCGCGGCGCGCACATCGGACTACTGGCCCGTGACCACGAGGGCCTGGACGCCGCCCAGCGCGAGGTCGAATCCTTCGGCGGCCAGGCGCTAACCGTCCCCACCGACGTGGCCGATCATCATCAGGTGGAGGCGGCCGCGCAGAAGGTCGAGGAGCACTTCGGGCCGATCGACGTGTGGATCAACGACGCGATGGCGACCGTGTTGGCGCGCTTCGTCGATACTGAGCCCGAGGAGTTCAAGCGCGCCACGGAGGTCACCTACCTCGGCACCGTCTACGGCACGATGGCCGCCCTGAAGCGGATGACCGCCCGCAACCGCGGAAAGATCGTGCAGGTGGGCTCAGCACTGTCGTATCGGGCGATCCCGCTGCAGGCTGCGTACTGCGGCGCGAAATTCGGGATCCGCGGGTTCACCAACTCGATCCGAACCGAGCTGTTGCACGACAAGAGCAAGGTGCGGATCACGATGGTCCAGCTACCGGGGGTCAACACCACGCAGTTCAACTGGTGTCGATCGAGGCTGCCCAATCACCCGATGCCGGTCCCCCCGATATACCAGCCCGAGATCCCGGCTGAGGCGGTCTACTGGGCCGCCCACCACCGCCGCCGCGAGCTGTGGGTGGGCTACAGCGCCGTGTTGGCGATCCTCGGTAACAGGCTCGCCCCGACCTTCGCCGACTGGTATCTGGCCAAGACCGGGTTCAGCGGCCAGCAGATCAGCGATATGCCGGTCAGTGCCGACCGTCCCGACAACCTGTTCGAGCCGGTGCCGGGCATAGCGGCGACGCACGGCATGTTCGACGACCAGGCCAAGACCCGCAGCCCGCAGCTATGGGCTGCCACCCACCGCACGATCATCGCCGGCGCCCTGGCGGGAGTCGCTGCCGCGGGGGCGGCCGGCGTCGCGAGACTCGCGTGAACAGCTCCGCCTCGCCGGCCGAGACCGCCCTAGGCATCGACGCACCCCACGTCCTTCGCGAGTATTCGCTGCTGGCAGACGGTGAGCGCGGCGTCCTTGTGGGACCACGCGGTGACTTCGCGTGGATGTGCTTTCCGCGCTGGGACTCGGGCGCCGTGTTCTCGTCGCTGATCGGCGGCACGGGCGTCTACGCGATCACCCCCCAAGGCCGCTCGGTCTGGGGCGGCTACTACGAGCCCGGGAGCCTGATCTGGCGCAGCCGCTGGGTGACCAGCGACGCGACGATCGAGTGCCGCGAAGCGCTCGCGCTCCCCAGCCACCCCGACCGGGCCGTGATTCTGCGCCGCGTAATCGCGCTCACGGGCACGGCTCGAGTGGATGTCGTTCTGAATCCCCGCGGCGACTTCGGCCAAGGCGCGCTGCATAAGCTCGCAAAGCGCGACGACGGCGCGTGGACTGGCGAGCTCCAGGACGCCCGCATGTGCTGGATCGGGGGTCAGGAAGCCGGCCCGCAGACTGACGGCCACGGCGGCAAGGCCCTGACCGTCTCCTTGGCGCTCGAGCAGGGCGCCCATCACGACTTCGTCCTGGTTCTGGCGAGCGCCGGGTCAGACGACGGACCGCCGGACCCGGAATGGGCCTGGCAGGGTGTCGAGGCCGAATGGCGCGACCGGGTGCCCAAGCTCCAGTGCACCGTCGCCCAGCGCGACGCGCGCCACGCCTACGCGGTCATGTCCGGCCTGACCAGCGCTGGTGGGGGGATGGTTGCGGCGGCCACCACGTCGCTGCCCGAGCGCGCCCGCGAAGGCCGCAACTACGACTACCGCTACGTCTGGATCAGAGACCAGTGCTACGCCGGCCAGGCGGTCGCCAAGGCCGGCCCGTACCCGCTGATGGACGACGCGGTGAAGTTCGTGACCGACCGCTTGCTGGCCGACGGGCCCCAGCTCAAGCCTGCCTATACGACCACCGGCGGCGGGGTGCCCGACCAGCGACAACTCGGCCTGCCGGGCTATCCCGGCGGCTCCGACACTGTTGGCAACTGGGTCAACCAGCAGTTCCAGCTTGACGCGTTCGGTGAGGCGTTGCTCATGTTCTCCGCCGCTGCCCGCCACGACCATCTTGACGCCGAAGGCTGGCGGGCCGCCGAGGCGGCGGTCAAGGCGATCGAGCAGCGCTGGCAGGAGCCGGACACCGACGCGGGCATCTGGGAAATCGATCCTGACGCGTGGACGCACAGCCGGCTGATCTGCGCGGCCGGGCTGCGCGAGATCGGCCAGCGCGGACCGGGCCGCGAACAGGCCGCCCGCTGGGCATCGCTCGCCGATCGGCTCGTCTCCGATACCGCCGCTCACGCCCTTCATCCCTCGGGACGCTGGCAGCGCTCGCCGGGTGATTCACGAGTGGACGCAGCGCTACTGCTGCCCGCGCTGCGCGGCGCGATCCCCGCCTCGGACCCGCGGTCGATCGCCACTCTGCGCGCGGTCGAATCGGAGCTGACCGAGGACGGATACTGCTACCGCTTCCGCCCAGACGAGCGCCCGCTGGGCCAGTCCGAAGGCGCCTTCCTGCTTTGCGGCTTCTGGATGTCGCTCGCGTACGCCCAGCAGGACGATCACGTCGCCGCCGCACGCTGGTTTGAGCGAACCCGCGCCGCCTGCGGTCCGCCTGGCCTGTGCTCGGAGGAGTTCGACGTTAGACAGCGTCAGCTGAGGGGCAATCTCCCCCAAGCGTTCGTCCACGCGCTGCTGCTCGAATGCGCCGTCGAACAGGCGCCCTCGTCAAAGCAAGCTGATCATGCGACCCCGCTTCCTGACGCCTGACCGGCCGCGGTGCCTGTGGTTTCTGACCGCGGTGCGGACGCTTTGGGGGACCGTCCTACTGGTTGTGCCCGAGGCGATTCTGCAGGATCTGCCCCATGAGCGGGTCGACCGGCCGGCCCGAGTGGTGGCACGGGTGCTCGGCTTACGCCACCTGACCGAGGCTGCGGTCACCGGCCGGCGTAACTCGAGCACACTCATCCGGGCCGGGGCAATCGTCGATGCGATCCACGCCACCACGTTTGCCGCGCTGGCGGCGCTCAGGCCCGACCG
>JALYYC010000060.1 GCA_030946755.1 Candidatus Dormiibacterota bacterium | reverse complement strand
ACGGCCACGGCCTTTTCCTCGCCTACCAACCCAAAATCGACCTGAAGCGGGGCCGAATTTCCGGCGTCGAGGCGCTGATTCGCTGGCAACATCCGACCCGTGGCTTGATCCAGCCGGATGACTTCATCCCGCTCGCGGAACACACCGGCCTCATCAAGGAGTTGACGCTCTGGGTGCTCAACGCCGCGCTGCAGCAGTCCCAGGCCTGGGCCCGGGACGGCGTCGAGCTGGGGATCGCCGTGAATCTTTCTGTCCGCAACCTGCTCGACCTCGAGCTGCCCGACCAGGTGGCGCTCCTGCTGCAGAAATGGGACGTCCCTGCCAGCCGGCTCGAGCTCGAGATCACGGAAACCACCCTGATGGAGGATCCAGTTCGTGCCAGTGCGGTCATCGGCCGCCTCAATGACCTGGGTCTTCGATTGTCGATCGACGACTTCGGCACCGGCTACTCCTCGCTCGTCTTCCTCAAGCAACTGCCCGTCCAGGAGATCAAGATCGACAAGTCCTTCGTCATCAACATGCTCGCCGACAAGGGCGACAGCGCCATCGTGCGATCGATCATCGACCTCGCTAAGAACCTCGGGCTCGATGTCGTCGCCGAAGGAGTAGAGAACCTCGGCATCATGCAGGAGCTGACGCGGCAGGGTTGCACCACCGCCCAGGGCTTCTTCATCAGCCGCCCGGTGTCGGCAGAGAGCCTCGGCGAATGGCTGGCGGAGTCCTCCTACGCCAACCGCTGCGCCGCCTGACGCGCTTCGCCTGCCTTTCGCAACCTGAAAATCGGTTGAACGGCCGCTAACAGAAGGAGGGTCCGGGGTGGGGGCACAGCGACGACGTTGAGGGCTTGCCTACTGGCAAAGAGTCACCGGATTGCTCCGGGGCCAGCGCTCGGCTACGTCTGGACCCACTACGTAGATAGCCCGGTCTTCGTCGGACGGACTCTTGATGATCTGAATTGACCCATACCGATAACCCGTTGGGCGTGCGTCGGTCGGAAGCGTCGCCCGAAGGGTAAGGGTCCCTTTGAGATTGCCACTCCTAATTGCGCCGCCGGGATCGCGGATGTACTGCCGCGCCTGATCGGCGCTGGCTGACCGAGTTCCGAGAGGCCAACCGATCGTCAGGAAGGTGACCGATTTCAGATCGCAGTGCTGGGGGCCTGCTGAGGTCCCCAGTTCCTCAGGTGGAACTGCCTGACCATTGCGCGTCCACGCATAACCGGGATAGTCAGGCGGATTGTCGAAAGCCGCGGCCACCGACGTCTTGCCCAGGCCGATGCGATTCGCGCCCCATGCGAGGAGAAGCAAGGCGGCAACTCCGACCAATCCCAGGTAAATTGCCCGTTTCCGCACCGTGACTCCTTCCCGCGCAAGGATAGGCCGATTCGGGAATCACCCGCGACGCCTCCTCGCGGCGTCTAGCTGAGTGAACGGTCCAACGACCGTCAATTCACCGGAGTCATAGGAGGACAAGTCATGCGCCGGCAACTTCTGATCTCACTGGCGGCGGCGACAACGGCGGCGGCGTTCGGCGGCATCGTCACGGCCTCGGCCGACACGCAGGCCGGCTACACCTGCACAAACAAATCGGGAGGAGTCAGCGGGGTTCCGGGCACCGTCAGTGCCATCCGCGTCGCTCATCAGACCGGCTATGACCGGCTCGTGATCGAGTTCGCCCCGTCAGCGGCGGGCGCGATTCCCGCTTACACCCTTACCCGACAGGCCTCGTCAACGTTCGTTCGTGATGCCAGTGGCCAGCCCGTCAAGCTCGACGGCTCGGCCGGCATCAAGGCAGTCTTTCAGAACACCGCCGTGGGCAGCGGCGTCCGGTCGGACATCAAGGCTGCGCTGCCAGAGATCCGCGAAGTCGCCAACATCGGTAACTTCGAGCGCGTGACCAGCTACGGTGTTGGGCTGGCCACGCCGGCATGCTTCCGGGTCGCCGAGCTGACCATGCCGATGCGCCTGGTCATCGACGTTCAGACGCCGACCGCCGCCCCGGCTGCGCTACCGGTGAGCGCGACCCCAGCCGCAAGCGCGGCTCCCGCGACGCAGGTCGCGGCCAATAGCCCGTCCGACCTCGCGACCACCGGCCACGCGCAAACGCCCGTTCCGAGCAGCGGCCTTCCGCTGGCCCAGATCGCCCTCGGACTCCTGGTGCTGACCGGCGGCCTGACCCTGGCCGGGCTGCGCCTGATCGCGAGGAAGTGACGCCGATCGCATCCCTGGACTGCCCGGTCCCCCCGCCGGGCAGTCTTTTTCAGTCTCTTCACCCGTTCACACCCCTCGCGGCGTCTATACGATGGGCATGCTCATGGACCCAGTCCTTGGCCGCACCGTCGAGCGCTGGCGCGATGGCGATCGTGACGCCTTCCAGGAGGTGGTCGACCGCTATGGCCTCCAGGTCCTGCGGACGGCGCGCTTGATCCTCCGGGACGAGGCGCTGGCGGAAGATGCGACCCAGGAGACGTTCCTCAAAGCGTGGCGGCAGATCGGCAGCCTTCGCGACGAGGAACCGGGTCCGTGGCTCAACCGGATCGCGACCAACGAGGCGATCTCGACCTATCGGCGGCGACACCGCTTCCAGGCGCTGGCCGAGCGGTTCGGGCGGCTCGGCGGCGGCAAGCGTGACGTTTCGACCGAGGCGCGCATCGACCTTGGCCGCGCGCTCGACCAGTTGAAGCCGGAGCAACGTGCGGCGGTCGTCCTGCGCTACTACCAGGACCTCAGCGTCGAGGATGCGGCGAAGACGATGGGCGTACCGGTCGACACGATGAAATCGCGATTGAAGACAGCGCTGCGCCGGTTACGCGAGCTGACCGGCTCAGAGGAGGAAATCGGATGAGCGACAAGTTCGAGCGAGAGCTGCGGGAGCACCTCCATCAGGAGGCCGCCCAGACTCCCCAATTCCCGCGTGGGCTTCGCGACCGCATCCGCGACGCTGGCACTCCGCGCGCTCGCAACCAGATGGCGCCCCAGCTTGCGCTCGCCGGCGCCCTGGTCCTCATCGCCGTCGTCGCGCTCGGCGCGCGTAACTCCGCGACGGTCGTCAAGGCGGTTCAATCCGCCATCCAGGTCGTGGTGCCCACGGCGACGCCAAGCCCGACCCTGCAACCCTTCAGCTGCAGCTCCGTCACCGGCGGCAATCTGGACATCCCCACGGGACTTACCTCCATCCGCTCGGCCCGCCACGACGGCTACGACCGGGTCGTCTTCCAATTCACCGCCGGCATTCCGTCGTTCGATGTCGTTGGCCAGGATTCAGCGATTTTCATTCAGGACGCCAGTGGCCAGCCAGTCACGCTGGACGGCAACGGGGGTGTCAAGGTGATCCTCCGCGCGACCGATCCGGCCGGCAGCTCACAAGACGGCCAGCCGAAGCTTGCGTCGGTGCAGCAGATTGCCCAGGTCGGGAACTTCGAGCACCAGCTGAGCTACGGCATCGGGCTCGCCTCACCAACCTGCTTGCGTGTCCTCCAGCTGACCAATCCGGCCCGGCTCGTGATCGACTTTGATACCTCGCACCCATCGGCCACGCCGTCGCTGGCTCCGACACCCGCGCCAACCCAATCGCCCGCTCCGGGCGCAACCCCGC
This sequence comes from Candidatus Dormiibacterota bacterium, assembly GCA_030946755.1. Taxonomy (GTDB): domain Bacteria; phylum Chloroflexota; class Dormibacteria; order CF-121; family CF-121; genus JALYYC01. The sequence goes on along the minus strand of JALYYC010000060.1, from coordinate 645 downwards.
TTGGCGCCTTCACGTGCGCTGACCACAGCGGCGGTAGCCCTACCGGGACTTCACCCGGCCAATTGACCGATATCCGGATCGCTCACCAGCCGGGCTATGACCGGATCGTGTTCCAGTTTGCCGCAGGCCCGGTCCCGACCTACACGCTGACCCGACAGGCGTCCGCCCACTTCGTCAAGGACGCGAGTGGTCAGCCCGTCACGCTGCAGGGATCGGCCGGCCTCAAGCTCGTCTTCCATGGTGGCAAGGCGTACCCGACCTACACGAAGAGCACCGACATCAAACCCGGGCTCCCCGTCGTTCAGGAGGCCGCGCAGCTCGGCGATTTCGAAAGTGTCCTGAGCTGGGGCATCGGGCTCTCGCAACCCGCCTGCATGCGGGCGTCCGAGCTCAGCGGCCCGACGCGCCTCGTCATCGACGTCCAGACCCCATAAGATGGTCCCCATGGCCAACCCCGTCTTCGAGGCAGTCCGGACGATGCTGGCGGTGCGCGAATACCAGGACAAGGACATCCCCATTGACGTCGTACGTCGCATCGTCGATGCCGGCCACCTGACCGGAAGCGCCTCGAACATGCAGCCCTGGCACTTCGTCGTCGTGCGCAAGGGTGAGACCATCCGGGAGATGGCCGGGCTGGCGAGAACC
>JALYYC010000059.1 GCA_030946755.1 Candidatus Dormiibacterota bacterium | reverse complement strand
CCTCCAGGTGGGCGGTATTTCCGGTGCCACGGGCCAGCGTGATGGCACGATCGAGGGCCACCCAGCACCAGAGCTTGGAGTGCGTGTGATGCTTGCGCTCGCCCTGGAACTCCCAGATACCGTTGTCGGGTTCCCGGCTCAGCTCCCAGATGCCATCGGCGAAGCGCTCGATCACATGCCAGAGCTTGGTCGAGATGAAGCCTCCCTTGCGCTGGTAGACCGCCATGCAGTCGATCACCGCGCCGAAGACATCGAGCTGCCGTTGCCCGGCGGCGCGATTCCCGATCCGGACGGGTCGGGCGCCATCGAAGCCGGCTAGATGTTCCAGGTATTGCTCCGGCAGATGGGCGTCGCCATCAACGCGGTAGACGATTTGCATGTCGAAGTCATGGTCGTAGGCGCGGTCACGGATCCAGTTGATGAAATCCGCCGCCTCCTGGGAGAAGCCGGCACGGAAGAGCGCCGCGATGCCGTAGGAGGCGTCCCGCAGCCAGCAGAATCGGTAGTCCCAGTTCCGGTCGCCGCCGAGGTCCTCTGGAAATGATGTCGTCGGCGCCGCTGTCAGGGCGCCCGTCGGCGAGTAGGTGAGGAGCTTGATGACCAGCGCGGAACGGCGGACCGCTTCCTGGAAGGGCCCGGTATAGAGGCACTGGCCGAGCCATCGGACCCAGAAGCTTCGCGTCCGCTCGGCCAGTTCGGTGGCATCGTTACTGCTTGGAAAGTTGCGTCCGAGCGCGAAATACCGCTCGCCGAATCCCAGGGTGAACCAGTGTTGCCGGCCGGGCTCCAACGTGAAGCGGAAGACGAAGCGCGGGCGTCCGTCGACGTCTTCGACCGTCCCCTGCAACGGCATCGTCGAGGAGAGGATCACCTCCTGGGAACCGCCAGACGCCATCACGATGCCCTCGCGCTCGGCAAACGTGGTTCGGGCGCGGCCATAGCCGGGCGACGGGTCCAGCACGCACTCGACCTCGACCGGGCCCCCCCGCGCCTCGACGCCCCGACAGATCCGTCGAAGCGAGATCAGGCGATCGCCCTCCATGAAGCAAGGCATGAAATCGGTGACGATCAGGGTGCCGTCGGCCCGGTGAAAGGTCGTGGCCAGGAGATTGCTGTCGCGGACGTAGGCTTGCTCCCCGGCCGGAACCGGGTTGACCGGCGCGATCCGAAACGTCCCGCCGCGCTGGCGGTCGAGGACGGCGGCAAAGATCGAGGGCGAGTCGAAGCGTGGATAGCAGAACCAGTCGATGCCGCCGCCTACTGAGACGAGTGCCGCGGTCTCGCAATTGCCGATCAGCCCGTACGGATACATGCCCAGACCTCAGACCTTACGAGATTGGAACGCAGCTTGCAGCGAGAACTTGATCACCAACCTTGCCCGAGATCCACATCGCGACGTCCACTCGCCTCCGCGACGCGGTAGAATAACCTCCCGGTGCCGAAGTACGTCTTCGTGACCGGCGGCGTGGTTTCCTCGATCGGCAAGGGGATCACGGCAGCGTCCATCGGGACCATCCTGAAGGCCCGGGGCCTTAGCGTCTCCCTGCAGAAGCTGGACCCGTACATCAATATCGACCCGGGCACGATGTCGCCCTACCAACACGGTGAGGTCTTCGTCACCGATGACGGAGCCGAGACGGACCTCGACCTCGGCCATTACGAGCGCTTCATCGACGCCAACCTGAGCAAGGCCAGCAACGTGACCACCGGGAAGATTTATGCGGAGGTCATCGCCAAGGAGCGACGGGGCGACTACCTCGGGGGAACGGTGCAGGTCATCCCCCACGTCACGAATGAGATCAAGGAACGCATCACGCGCGTCACCTGGGAGGACAATCCCGATGTCGTGATCGTCGAGGTGGGGGGGACCGTCGGCGATATCGAGTCCCTGCCATTCCTCGAGGCGATCCGCCAGCTCAAGAATGACCTCGGGCGGAAGAATGTGTTCTACGTGCACTTGACGCTCGTACCCTTCATCGAGGCTTCCGAAGAATTCAAGAGCAAACCGACCCAGCATAGTGTCGCTGCGCTGCGGAGTATCGGCATTCAACCCGACGCGATCGTCTGTCGGTCGGAGCGGCCGGTCAGCGTCGCGCTGAAGGACAAAATCGCGCTGTTCTGCGACGTCGACCGGCGCGCGGTGATCTCCGTTCCGGACGCGGCATCCATCTACGAGGTTCCACTCGTTCTGGAGCAAGCGGGCCTTGGCACGGTCATCGTCGAGGCGTTCGAAACGCCCGCAGCGACGCCCGACCTCACCGACTGGACCGAGCTCGTTCATCGCATCCAGCATCCGGGCGGATCGGTCCGGATCGGCGTGGTCGGCAAGTATCTGCCCGCCCCGGACGCCTACATCAGCGTCACCGAGGCGCTGCGACATGCCGGCGTTCATCACAACCTCCGGGTCGACATCAAATGGATCGCGTCGGAAACGCTCGAGGAGGGGGATCTGCGTGCCCTCGACGGGGTGGACGGCGTGGTGGTGCCTGGCGGCTTCGGTCACCGGGGTATCGAGGGCAAGATCGCCGCCGCCCTTTTTGCCCGAACCCACCTGGTGCCCTATCTCGGGCTGTGCCTCGGGCTCCAGTGCGCCGTGATCGAGTTCGGTCGTGACGTGCTCGGCGCGCCGGATGCCAACAGCACGGAGTTCAACGCCTTTACCGGGCACCCGGTGATCGACCTGCTCCCTGAACAGCGTGACGTCGCCGACAAGGGCGGCACGATGCGACTGGGGCTCTACCCATGCAAGCTCCAGCCGGGGACGAAGGCGGCGGCGGCCTACGGGGAGCCCGTCGTCTACGAGCGTCATCGGCACCGCTTCGAGTTCAACAACGTCTATCGGGAGCCGATGTGGGAGGCCGGCATGATCTTCTCCGGCACATCGCCCAACGATCGCCTCGTCGAGATCATCGAACTGCGGGATCACCCCTGGTTCGTCGCCTCCCAGTTCCACCCGGAATTCCGATCGCGCCCGAACCGGCCGCATCCCTTGTTCCGCGACTTCGTCAGGGCGGTGGCCGCGCGGGCGGGCGTTCTCAGCGACCGTGCCGTCGAGCAGGCACCGGCCCCCTCCGCCGACAACGTCGAAGCGCGTGAGGGCTGAGAAGCCCGCGCCCACGCAGCGGGAGCCGACGGCGCTCCGGGATATTCAACCGAATGTCGGCCTCGAGCTGGTCCGCGCGACTGAGGCGGCGGCCCTCTCCGCCGGGCGCTGGATGGGGAATCTCGACCGCGAGGGTATCAAGGCGACCGCGGTCGCCGCGATGCGCGACGCGCTCCGCGGAGTCCACATGCGGGGTACCGTCATCATCGGCGAGGAGGGGGGAGGCCCGCTCTCGGTCGGTGAGGCCGTCGGTGACGGGACCGGCCCGGCGTGCGACGTGGCGCTCAAGCCCCTCGACGGATCGACGCTCGTCGCCAAGGGCTTGCCAAACGCCGTGTCGGTCATTGCCACCGCGCCGCCCGGGACGTTGGTACGGGCCCCGGTCGGAATGTACGCGGAGAAAATCGCCGTTGGACCCGAGGCACGCGGCTCGGTGGACGTGACCGACTCGGTGGAGAACAACCTGCAGCGGGTCGCGTTTGCGAAAAAGGTCCAGGTGTCGGACCTCACTGTCGTGATGCTCGACCGGCCTCGCCATCAGGCGCTTAGCGACCAGGTTCGGCAGATCGGCGCCCGCATCACCCTGCTGAGCGACGGCGACATCGCCGCCGCGATCATGGCGACGCTCGACGGCACGGGTATCGATGTCATGATCGGCGTCGGTGGCCTCCCCGAGGCGATCCTGGCGGCCTGCGCACTCAAGTGTCTCGGTGGGGATCTGCAGTGCCGGCTCTGGCTTCGCTCCAAAGAAGACGAGGAGCGGGCGCGGGTGGCCGGCTTCGAGGATCCTCGCCGCGTGTACTCGGTCGATGACCTGGTCAGGGGCGACGACGTGGCCTTTGCCGCCACCGGCGTCACGGACGGCGAATTCCTGCATGGCGTCATCTACCATCACGTCTGGGCGGAGACCGAGTCGATGGTTTTTCGGAGTAAGAGCGGAACGGTCCGCCACCTGGGTACCAAACATCACGTGGCGTTGCGGTCGGCCGAGGGGACGCAGCGAAAAGTTCGTTAGGAGTTGCACGATTTGTGCAACTGCACCTGCATCGTTTGACTCTGCGCCGTACGGGAGGCTAGACTGACCGGCGTTTTGTCAAAAGGAGCCCGGTCCGGTGCTGCGTCACGGCTGGCCACCCATGGATGGGTTCTCCTGCTGACCCTGGGCGCTGCGGCGGCGGCGCCACTCGGGCTCCATCAGCCGTCGATCGAGGTGCTGGCCACCGGCGGAGGCGGACGCTCCCTCGCCTCCGGAAGCTCCGACCGGCTCCTGCGCGACCCGGCCCTGGCGCCTCGATTTCGACTGCCGGCCGCGGCCGGCGCCGACGTCGTCTCGCCGGAGCAGACGGTCGGCAGGCCGATGGAGAGTCTGCACCATCTCGGCCGCTTCATCTGGCCGGCGCGTGGCACCATCACCACCGATTTCCTTCCCTATCATCCCGGGATCGATATCGCGGCCGCCGAGGGCACCCCGGAGCTGGCAGCCGATGCCGGCCGTGTCGTCTTCGCGGGCTGGGGGGCGTTAGGCCTGTACGTGGAGATCGACCATGGCAACGGCTTTCACACCGTCTACGGCCACATGTCCCGCGTCGACGTCAACGCTGGCGACCAGGTCAGCCCAGGGCAGGAGATTGGATCAATGGGCTCCACCGGCCGCTCGACCGGCCCGCACCTCCACTTCGAGGTTCGCTACCTCGGGACACCGCAGAACCCGCTCGACTTCTTGCCCTGAGGTTCGCGCGGTAACGTAAGGCGTGTGCCCCGTCTCCTGACGGCGACCCCGGACGGTCGCCTCGATGCCCACCCGTCGCTTCCTGCCCTTGCCCGCAGCGGCTGGGATGTCACGTCGAGCGACCATCTGATTCCGGCACCGCCCGGCACCACGCTCGTGCACCTGCCAGGCCGATTCGCCGTCGGCGGGCGCGCTGGGTCCCAGGTCTCCTTAAAGGCGGAGAATCGCCTCGCCGCGGCGGCGGTGCTGCCGCCTGGCTACCTGCGGACACTCCTGCCCGCGTACGAACAGGACCCGGCCGCGCCCGTGCTCCCGCTCTACGGCTATGCGGCGGTCGGTGTCATCGACGGCGAGGTGCGGGTCGCCGCGCTCCGAACCGACCGATGGGACGCCTGGGATCCACAGGCGCCTGAACGGCAGAATCTACCGCCGGCGCTGCGCGCCGCGCGGCGCGCGCTGCCCGGGAACCGGCTGATCTCACACCTCACGACCTGCGCCACCGAGTACCGCTGCCTGACAGCCCAGAACGTCTTTCTCCGACGGGGCGAAGGCGCGATCCCCGTCTCGCCCGCCTGCAATGCGGCCTGCCTGGGTTGCATCTCGGAACAATGGGGCGACGTGGCCTCCCCGCAAACACGCATGGGCTTTGCGCCGTCGGCGACCGAAATCGCCGAGCTGGCCGCCTGGCATCTCGCCGTCGGCCCCGACAACTTCATCAGCTACGGGCAGGGCTGCGAAGGGGAGGCGCTGACGCGAGGCGCTCCCCTGGTCGACGCGACTCGCCGGGTCCGCGCCGCGGCGCCAGGGGCGACGATCCACATCAATACCAACGGGTCCCGACCTGACGTGCTGGGCCGCCTGATCGCCGCCGGACTGAATTCGATCAGGATCAGCATCTTCAGCCTCGACGACGCTCGTTTCCGGGCCTACTATCGGCCCGTCGGGTACGGCCTGGCGGAGGTGGCGGAATGCGCCCGCCTGGTGCGGGCCGCCGGCGGGCAGGTCACCATCAATCTCCTGACCTTCCCAGGCATTACGGATGCGCCGGCCGAGATCGACGCGCTCGTCGCGTTTATCGACCGGCATGAGGTCAACCAGGTGCAGTTACGGACCCTGAACGTCGATCCGCTCTGGCTCCTCGACCGGATCCCAATGCGGACGCGAGGCATCGGCATGCGGGCGTTCGTGGAGGAGCTTCGCCGGCGCTGTCCCGGCCTCCATCTCGGGAACTTCACCAGGCCGTGGCCGGTTCGCACGCCGATCTTGGCCTGAATTCCGGTTCTGATTAAAAGTCGGCGGTCGTGGGCATCCTTTGAGTGATGGCTCAGCTATTCCGGAAAGACCGGGACCCGGCGCAGGGTGTGGCGGACTTTGGCTACGGGACGGACCGGCCCGTCCAAGCCGATATCCCCGCACAGCAGGCCCCGCCACGCCGCCGCAACGGCGGGCTGGCCCCTGGGGCGTTGGCCGTCCTCGGCCTGATCGCGGGCAAGCTTCAATTCGTGATCCTGGCCCTCCTCAAGTTCAAGGGTCTCGCCGTTACCGTGATATCAACCGCGGTGACAGCGCTGCTCTACGCCCAGCTCTTCGGGTGGGCGTTCGGCGTGGGCATCGTGCTGCTGATCCTGGTTCATGAGAGCGGCCATGTCGTGGTCGCCCGCGTGATGGGCCTGCCCGTGACGCTCCCGGTGATGATTCCTTTCCTCGGGGCCTTCGTCAGCATGAAACAGCAGCCGCGAAGTGTCGCGCAGGAGTCCGTCATGGCGATCGGTGGGCCTATCCTCGGCTCGCTGGCGGCCGGGCTTTGCTACCTTGGTTATCTCGCGATGCCGGGCTCCAGCACCGGCCAGTTGCTTCGGGCCCTGGCCTACTTCGGCTTCCTCATCAATCTCTTCAACCTGGTTCCGGTAACGCCACTTGACGGTGGTCGGGTGCTTTCGTTGCTGTCCAAATGGTTCAACGTGGCCGGCCTGGCGATCGCTGCCGGGCTATTCCTGTTCGGGAACTTCCGCAGCCCGGTTCTGTTCCTCGTGCTGATCTTCGGCGCCTTCAGTACCTTCCAGCGCTTTCGGTCGACCACCCTCAACCCGGCCTACTACGCGGTCGACGGCCGGACAAAGGTCATCATCGGCTCGCTCTATCTCGGGCTCCTCCTGGCCCTCGGCCTGGGGATGCTCAGCACCTCGGCGATCCTGAATTCGAACGGCTGATAAACTAGGAGGACTCGTGAAAGCCACCATTCATCCGACCTACTACCACAACGCGGTCGTTCACTGCCTCTGCGGCAACAGCTTCGTCACAGGCTCGACACAAAAAGAGCTCAAGACCGAGGTCTGCTCCGTCTGCCATCCGTTCTTCTCAGGCCAGCAGCGGATCGTGGACACCCAGGGCCGCGTCGACCGCTTCACCCAGCGCCAGCAGCGGAAGAGATAGGCAAGCCGGCCGTTGCACGGCTGGTGATAGCATCATGGCGGCTGTGAGCCAGGACAAGTTCTTCTACGGCGGCCAGGCCGTGCTGGAGGGCGTCCTGATGCGCGGTCGCACCACCTATGCGGTGGCGGTCCGACGGCCAGATGGCGAAATCCAGATCATGCGGGAGCGGTTGCGGTCCGTCGTCTATACCCACCCGGTCTGGAAGCTCCCATTGCTGCGCGGTCTCGCCGGCCTCTGGGAGATGCTCCACCTCGGCATGAAGGCGCTGATGTGGTCGGCGAACGTGCAGGCCGAGGGCGAGCAGCTCGAGCTGAACGCCAACGTGATGCGCGTCACGATGGGGATCGCCGTCGTCGGGGCCGCCTTCTTTTTTCTGGGAATCCCCCTGCTCGCCGCCGGCTTCCTCAGCCGCGGCCACGGCAACCTCTTCTTCGGCCTGGTCGACGGGCTGGTTCGGATTGGGCTCCTCCTGGCCTACCTCTACGCCATCTCCTTCAAGAAGGAGATCGCGAGGCTCTTCGCCTACCACGGTGCCGAGCACAAGACGATCAATGCCTTCGAAGCCGGCGTTCCGCTCGATGTCGCGAACGTTCGGACCCAGAGCACGCTGCATCCCCGATGCGGTACGGGCTTCCTGCTCGCGGTGATGGTCGTCAGCGCGTTTGTCTTCGGGTTGGTAGGCCGCCCGGCGCTGCCCGTCCTGTTGCTGTCGCGCCTCGTGCTGATTCCCCTGATCGCCATGCTTGCCTACGAGTTCATCCGCTTCGCAGGCCGGAACCGCAACAACTCCGTCGTCAAGATCCTCATCATCCCGTTTCTCCTGACGCAGAAGCTCACGACCCGCGAGCCGGACGACCGGCAGCTGGAGGTGGCCCTGGCATCGTTCCAGGCGGCCCGGCAGGAGGAACAAGAGGCCGC
>JALYYC010000035.1 GCA_030946755.1 Candidatus Dormiibacterota bacterium | reverse complement strand
GCGGGTTGCACGCGGCGGGGCTGTTCACAATCGACGGCGATCCGGTTGTGGTTCGCGAGGACGTCGGCCGGCACAACGCGGTGGACAAGGTGGTGGGCTTCGCCCTGCAGCACGACCTGCTGCCGCTGGACCGGCACATCCTGATGGTCAGCGGACGCACGTCGTTCGAGATCGTGCAGAAGGCGCTCCAGGCGCGCATCCCGGTGCTGGCATCCGTTTCAGCGCCATCCAGCCTGGCCCGCGATCTCGCGCAGGCCAGCAACCAGACGCTGATCGGCTTCCTGCGGGGACGCCGTCTCAACGTCTACGCCGGCAGGCATCGATTGGCCTAAAGAGGCAGCGTGTCCAACACGCTGCCTCTTTCTCGCGCTTGTCTGCCGGCGCGTCCCTAACTAGTTGTTGCCACCCCCTTCACTTTGACCGCCGCGCCTTGCGAAGTACACGTCAGGATCGTGGCGACCCTGTGGCCAGAGGAAGTTCGTGACGATGTTCCTGTTGTCACCCCAGGCAAAGTACTGGTTGGTGCCGTCGCTGGTATTGGCGATGTAATCGCCCATGTATGCGGGCGCGATCACGGGATCGAACTGCGGGAAGGTGAAGACGCCGGGGAACGACTGGCCGCTGACTCGCTCGTAAGACCAGGTCAGGCCGGCATTAGTCGAGTTGGCGAGGAGGACATCCAGCGTGTTGTCGGCGTTGCGTTTGTAGTACAGGTCGTGCAGCCCGGCTCCGTCAGCGCTGAGGGCCGGTTGCCTCGTCATTGGCGCCAGCTGTCACCGTGTTGACCGTCCAGGTGGTGCCGCTGTCGCTGGATCTGGCGATCAGGACATGACTCTTCCCACTCCGGCCATCGTTCCAACTGTCGTAGACATTGCCGCTCGGATCGATCGCCAGGCTTGGGAACTCGAGGTCGCGCATGTAATGGTGCTCGCCGAGCTTAAAGAGGCCGGTTGGCGAGGCCGAAGTGACGTCCGAAATCGTGGTCTCCGGCCCGAAGGTCTGACCTCCGTCGGCCGACTTGAAGATCACGTGGCTGAAACTGAGGGCCGGTGGCGGGAACGTGCAGCTGTCGTGTCTCCTCCCGAGAACGCCGGCGCCCGCGCGCACGTATCCCCACGCCCCCTGAAACGTGCTCAGTCTCCCACCGGCTACGAGCGGCGTCAACAAGAAGTTTTCCCCGGTCAACAGCGGAGGAGAGAAGAAGCGCTAGGTTGCAGCGACCACCGACATCACCGATTTGACGAACTCCTGGACTTTGCGCCGTCCCTCATCGGGCCAGCTCACGACAAGGTAACCGAAGCCGGCCTCGCGAAGCCGCTCCGCTTTGCGGCGCGCCTGATCGAGCGGCTCCGAGATCGACAGCGAGCTCGAGCGCAGGATCCGTTTTGGATCCCGCCCGGCTTCTCTTGCGTAGGTGTCGAGGAGGTGCGATTTGCGCGTCATCGAGTCGGCTGACCCGAACGCATGCCACGCATCGGCCTGGCGCGCCACGACCGGCAGCATCAGCTGCTCACCGCTGGCGCCGATCCAGATCGGTGGGTGCAGCTGCTGCACCGGGCGCGGGCGGTAGGTCGCCGCGTCGAGTTGGTAGTGGCGCCCCTTGAAGGATGCCCGATCCTTCGTCATCAGCGTGCGGATCACCTCGATGCCTTCCTCGAGACGCTCGGCGCGTTCCTTGATCCCCGGGAACGGAATGCCGAACTCGCGATGCTCGGGCTCATTCCAGGCGGCGCCCAGCCCCAGCTCGAGTCGCCCGTTGGAGATCTGGTCTACGGTGACGGCCTCGGTCGCGAGTACGGACGGGTGGCGGTAGGTCATTCCCGTCACGAGCGTGCCCAGGCGGATCCTTGACGTCCTTGCCGCCAGGGCCGCCAGCAATGTCCACCCTTCGAGACACGGCCCGGCCGGATCCCCGTAGAGCGGCTTGAAGTGGTCGAAGACCCAGGCGCCGTCGAATCCCACCTCCTCGGCGAACTGGACGCGCTCGAGAAGCTGACTCCAGCTCAGCTGGTGCTGCGCGACGTCTAGACCGAATCGCATCTCTCTGGCACAATACCGGAGGGGCTGCGCCTGGGGGCGCACGAGCTTAACCAATCGTTCGCCGAACGTTTCCATTGCGCTCGCAGACTGCTCGAGGAGATCGGTTTCAGGGAAGGAGGACAGCTCATGCTCAGGGCTCGCTCGCCGAGGCGTCGTTTCGCGCGCCTATTTCTCGTCGCAACGCTGCCAATCGGATCACTCAGCGCGGTCGCGGCTACCTCGTCGGTCGTCGGACACGCGGCCGCGGTTGCGCCGCCCACCTGCGTGCTTGCATCACCGTCCGGGGCCGTCTCGCATGTCATTTACGTCCAGTTCGACAACACCCATTTCCGGCGCGACAATCCCTCAGTGCCGTCGGACCTCGAGCAGATGCCGAATCTGCTGAACTTCATCAAGGGCAACGGCGTCGTCCTGACCAACCACCACACGCCGTTGATTTCCCACACCGCCACCGACGTCCTCACGTCGCTAACGGGCGTCTACGGCGATCGCCACGGGGTGCCCGTCAGTAACAGCTTCCGCTACTTCAATCCAGACGGGACCAGCAACCTCGGGGTGTCCTTCGCCTATTGGACTGCGCCAATTTTCGATCCAACGACGTCCGCCGCCACCGATATCAAGCCGAACATGCTCACGGCTGACGGGAAGAACGCCCCCGCACCCTGGGTGCCGTATACGCGCGCAGGCTGCAATGTTGGCGCCGTGGCGACGGCGAACACGATCCTCGAGAACAACAGCATCGACATTCCCACCGTGTTTGGGCCCGGCTCGGACGAGTCCAAGGAGACGCCGGCCCAGCAGACAGCGGACTTCGTGGGAATCGGCGTCCATTGCGGGAACCAGCCCACCTTCTGCTCGGCCGCGCCGCACGCGAAGGACGACAAGTTGCCGGACGAGCCCAATGGATACACCGGGTTCAAGGCGCTCTATGGGCACAAGTACACCGCCGAAGCGATCGGATCGATCACCGACCTCGACGGCAACGTCATCTCCGGCTTCCCCGGATTCGACGGCATGAGCGCGTCGGTGTCGCTAGGGTACGTCGCTGCCATGCAGGAGCACGGCATTCCCGTCACCTACTCCTACATTTCGGACACGCACGACAAGCACACGAGCCCGACCCGGGCGTATGCCCCCGGCGAGCAAGGCTACGTCGACGCGCTCAAATCGAATGACGTCGCCTTCGGAAAGTTCTTTGATCGGCTGACCAAAGATGGGATCACCCGCGCCAACACGCTCTTCGTCTTTACCTCCGACGAGAACGACCACCTGGCGAGCGGCCCGCCGAACAATCCGGGCTGCGATGGCGTCACGGTTCCATGCACCTACAGCCACATCGGCGAGCTCAATACCAACCTGGCCGGGCTGCTAGCGACCGAACGGAACAATACGACGCCATTCAAGCTGCACTCGGACGACGCCCCGACCGTCTATATCACGGGCAATCCCCCGCGCGACAGCTCCGTCACGCGGCAGCTGGAACAGGACGTCGCGAAGCTCACCGCTCAGAACCCGCGGACCGGCACTACCGACACGCTCACACAACGCCTAGCCAACCCGATTGAGATGAAGCTCCTCCACATGGTCACAGGGGACTCGGCGCGGACACCGTCCTTTACCCAGTTCGCCAACCCTGACTACTTCCTCTTTGCCGGCGCCCCCAACTGCACCTCCCCGTGCGTGAGCGAAAATTCCGGCTTTGCCTGGAACCACGGCGACTTCCAGCCAGACATCACGACCACCTGGCTCGGCATCGTTGGCCCGGGAGTGGCAAATCCTGAGGGCGGCGTGCGCAGCGACGTCTGGTCCGACCACACCGATATCCGGCCGACCATCCTCTCGCTCGCCGGCCTGAAAGACGATTACCAGCACCAGGGTCGAGTGCTCTTCGAGATCATGAATCCGACGTCGGTTCCGGCCGGCGTGCTCGCCAACCAGGCTGACACGCTGCAGTTGGCCCAGGCGTACAAGCAGATCGAAGCGCCCGTTGGCGAGTTGGGCCTGAACAGCCTGATCATCTCGACCTGTGCGGAATCGAGCGCGGACAACGGCGTGTTCAGCGATCGCGAGGCGAAGCTGACCGCCTTCACGAAACGCCGGAATGACATTGGGGACGAGACTGTGGCCAAGCTCGAGGCGGCCGAGTTCAACGGCACGCCGATCAGCGATTCCGATGCCAAGCGCCTGACGAAGGCAGCAAACGACCTGCGTACCGACGTCGCGGCTGTGGCCGCCGCCGAATGCGCGGTTGCCTCCCCCACGAGTACCGATAACGGCAATGTCAGCAGTAGCGGCAGTGGCAATCAGAGCGGCTCCGGCGTTGCGACGCTGGCCCAAACCGGTGCCGCTGCGACCGGCTCACCAGCACCGGTCGGCCTGCTCATTATTGGTCTTGCATCCCTTGCGCTCGGCGCTGCCGTACGGCGCCGCCGCTTCGCTCGCCGGTAAATCGGATACGACAAGGGGCCGGCAGGGATTGCCGGCCCTTCTTCTTGACAGGCAGCTGTCGCGGGCGCGGCCTATAGTTACCGCCGACCCGTGAAGACGAAAGCGCCGCGCACGATCTACGCCTGCCAGGAGTGTGGCAACCAGTCGTCGAAATGGCTGGGTCGCTGCCCCGAATGCGGTAACTGGAACAGTTACGTCGAGGAGCAGGCCACGCCCGACCGGACCGAGAAATCGGGTTCCCTGCGCCGCCGAACCGTCTCCAGCGCCCAGCCGATGCCGCTGGCCGAGGTTCAATTCGCGCAGTCGAACCGCCTGCGACTGGCGATGCGAGAGCTCAACCAGGTCCTCGGGGGCGGGATCGTCCCGGGCTCATTGGTGCTGGTCGGCGGCGACCCTGGCATCGGGAAGTCGACCCTGCTCCTGCAACTTGCCAGCGAGGTCGCGAGCACCTACGGGCCGGTGTTGTATGTGTCGGGGGAGGAATCGGTCCAGCAGCTGAAGCTGCGGGCGCAGCGCCTCGGCATCCCGGGCGACCGCCTGATGGTGCTTGCCGAGAACGACCTGGAGAGCATCATGGAGCACCTCACGGCGTCACGCCCGATGATGGCGGTCGTCGATTCGATCCAGACGGTGTTCATGAACGGCGTGAGCTCGGCGCCCGGCAGCGTCAGCCAGGTGCGCGAGTGCGCCGGCCAGCTGATGCTGCTCGCCAAGAGCAGCCAGATCCCGATCTTCCTGGTCGGCCATGTCAACAAGGAGGGGGCGATCGCGGGACCGCGGGTCCTGGAGCACATCGTCGACACCGTTCTCTACCTCGAGGGGGAGCGCCATCACAGCTTCCGCATCCTCCGCAGCCAGAAAAACCGCTTCGGGTCGACCGACGAGATCGGCGTCTTCGAGATGCTCGATACCGGGATGAAAGAGGTGGTCGACCCCAGCCGGGCGTTCCTGCAGGACCGCTCATTGACCGAGGTCGGCAACGTCGTCCACGTGGCGCTGGAGGGCAGTCGTCCGCTCCTGGTCGAGCTGCAGAGCCTGGTCAGTCCCACGGCGTTCACGCCGCCACGACGCTCGGTCAACGGCATCGACCTGAACCGGCTGCACATGCTGGTTGCCGTCCTCGAGAAGCGAGCACGCATCAGCCTCGGACAGCAGGACATCTTCGTCAATGCGGCGGGTGGGGTCAAGGTGATCGAGCCGGCCGTGGACCTCGCCGTCGCCCTTGCGATCGCCTCCAACGTCCGGAACCTGCCGGCCGGGTCGGACCTGGTCGCGATCGGCGAGCTGGGCTTGAGTGGCGAGGTCCGGCGGGTGAATCAGCTGGAGCGCCGCCTGCTCGAGGCGCACCGGCTCGGATTCAAGCGGGCGATCATCCCGGCCGCTGCCGAGATCCGGGCCAAGGAGCTGAAGGGGATGGACCTGCGGCGAGCCGAAACTATTGTGGAGGCGATCCGGCTCTGCTTTGGGGAGGGCAAGGCGCACGCGGGGGACCGGCCGGCACCACGGGTAGCCACGGAACCGGCGCGCAGTTGACCACGGCGCGTGGCTGAGCCGCCGGGCTCCCAGCAGCTTCGGTGAGGAAGCAGCGGCGGTTGATTTCGGCGACCAGCTCGACTTCGCTCAGCCCCTGGCTCAGGTCGATCACCCGTTTGATGCAGGTCCGCGGGTAAATGCCCGCATTCAGATCCTGGACGGCCTGCGTCGGCTGCGGTGGGCCCGCGGCGGCGGCGGGCTGCCTCGCGGGGAGCAGGAGCGCCAGCGCTAGTCCAAGCGCCGCCAGCCACGCACCGGCCTCAGCGAGAGGCCCGATCTTTGGGGTTTTGCGACGCCTGGGCGACAGTACTGGCACGGTTTTCGTGCTTTAATTAGCACACGATGGCAGCGGTTGTGGCGACCCTGGTTCGCATACTGGGATCACCGATCCTGACGCAAGGAGGTGATCTGCATGCGCGTGGAACGGGTCTTCCGTCTCTTGGGCCTTTTGTTGGGACTTATAGCGGGCGTCGAGTACGCCTCATTCATCATCTCGGAAGCAGGCGTCCACGGCTACACGCTGAGAGCGATCGTCCTGTTGCTGACCGCACTGGCCGGCGCGCTCTTCGGCTTCTTCGGGCTCCCGTACGTCACGACCAAGCCCTTCTTCTGGCTCGAAGATAAGCTAAACGTCACCCCGCTACCTGACCTGGTAGCGGCGACCGTGGGACTCCTCGTCGGGTTGCTGTTGGCGGCGCTCGTCGGCCTCTTTCTGGCCAAGCTGCCCTGGTATCTCGGCTTCGTCATCTCGCTGATGGTGGCGCTCGTCTTCGCCTACTGGGG
>JALYYC010000007.1 GCA_030946755.1 Candidatus Dormiibacterota bacterium | reverse complement strand
CGGCGACGAGGTCGGCGGGTGTGCCCTCGAAGACGATCCGGCCGCCGTCGTGGCCGGCGCCGGGTCCGAGGTCGATGATCCAGTCGGCGTGCGCCATGACCGCCTGGTGGTGCTCGATGACGATGACCGACTTTCCGGAGTCGACGAGCCGGTCGAGCAGGCCGAGCAGCTGCTCTACGTCGGCGAGGTGCAGGCCGGTGGTCGGCTCGTCGAGGATGTAGACCCCGCCCTTCTCGGCCATGCGGGTGGCCAGCTTGAGCCGCTGCCGCTCGCCGCCGGACAGCGTAGTGAGCGGCTGGCCGAGGCTGAGGTAGCCGAGCCCGACGTCGGCGAGCCGGTCGAGGATCGCGTGTGCGGCCGGCGTGCGCGCCTCGCCGGCGCCGAAGAACTCCTCGGCCTCGATCACCGACATCGCGAGCACCTCGCTGATGTCGCGGCCGCCGAGGTGGTGGTCCAGCACCGATGCCTGGTACCGCTTCCCCTCGCACTCTTCGCAGGTGGTGGCGACGCCGGCCATCATCGCCAGGTCGGTGTAGATGACGCCGGCGCCGTTGCAGGTGGGGCAGGCGCCCTCGGAGTTGGCGCTGAACAGCGCCGGCTTCACGCCGTTGGCCTTCGCGAACGCCTTGCGGATCGGGTCGAGCAGTCCGGTGTACGTCGCCGGGTTGCTCCGTCGCGAGCCGCGGATCGGGGTCTGGTCGACCGAAACCACTCCGTCGCGCCCGGACACCGAGCCATGGATCAGTGAGCTCTTTCCCGACCCGGCTACTCCGGTGACGACGACCAGCACGCCGAGCGGGATGTCGACGTCGACGTCCTGCAGGTTGTGGTTGGTGGCGCCGCGCACCTCCAGCACCCCAGACGGCGTGCGCACCGACGGCTTCAGGGAGGCGCGGTCGTCCAGGTGCCGACCGGTGAGCGTGCCGCTGGCCCGCAGCCCCTCGACGGTGCCCTCGAAGCAGACGGTGCCGCCCGCCGCACCCGCGCCGGGGCCGAGGTCGACGACGTGGTCGGCGATCGCGATCGTCTCCGGCTCGTGCTCCACGACGAGGACCGTGTTGCCCTTGTCCCGCAGCCGCAGCAACAGGTCGTTCATCCGCTGGACGTCATGGGGGTGCAGGCCCGCGGTGGGCTCGTCGAAGACGTAGGTAACGTCGGTGAGCGAGGAGCCGAGGTGGCGGATCATCTTGACGCGCTGCGCCTCGCCGCCCGACAGCGTGGCCGCCGGCCGGTCGAGCGAGAGATAGCCCAGCCCGATTTCCTGAAACGAGTCGAGGGTCTGCTGCAGCGCACCGAGCAGCGGCGCCACCGACGGCGCGTGGACACCGCGGACCCAGTCGGCCAGGTCGCTGATCTGCATCGCGCACGCATCGCCGATGTTGATCCCGCCGATCCGCGACGACCGGGCCCCCTCGCTGAGACGGGTGCCGCCGCAATCGGGACACGCGGTGAATGTGGCCGCGCGCTCCACGAACGCCCGGATGTGCGGCTGCAAGGACTCCCGGTCCTTGGTAAACATCGACTTCTGAAGCTTCGGAATCAGTCCCTCGTAGGTGAGGTTGACGCCCTTGACCTTCACCTTGGTCGGTTCCTTGTGGAGGAAGTCCTGAAGCTCCTTCTTCGTGTACTTGCGGATAGGCTTGTTCGGGTCGAGGAAGCCCGACTCGATAAAGATCCCCGTGGTCCACCAGCTGTCCACCTTGTAACCGGGGATCGTGATCGCGCCCGCGGCGAGCGACTTGGAGTCGTCGAACAACTGGGTGAGGTCGATATCAGAGACGGTGCCCATGCCCTCGCAGCGCGGACACATGCCGCCGGTGCGGGTGAAGCTCACCCTCTCGGTCTTGCTGCCGCCGCGTTCGACCGTCATCGCACCGCTGGCGTGGACCGAGGGGACGTTGAAGGAGAATGCGTTGGGCGAGCCGATCTGCGGCTGCCCGAGCCGGCTGAAAACGATCCGCAGCATTGCGTTGGCGTCGGTGGCGGTGCCGACGGTGGAGCGGGAGTTGGCGCCCATCCGCTCCTGGTCGACGATGATCGCCGTGGTCAGCCCCTCCAACAGGTCGACCTCCGGCCGCGCCAGCGTCGGCATGAAGCCCTGCACGAAGGCGCTGTAGGTCTCGTTGATCAGACGCTGCGACTCCGCGGCGATCGTGCCGAACACCAGCGAGCTCTTGCCCGAGCCGGAAACGCCGGTGAAGACCGTCAGGCGGCGCTTCGGGATGTCAATGCTGACGCCTTTGAGGTTGTTCTCGCGCGCGCCCTGCACGCGGATCAGATTCCGGCTGTCGGCAACCGGCAACGCAGAATTTCTAATCAACTAGAGCCGAGTGCGGCCGGCAATCCCGGTTTGCACCGGGTGCCACCACTCGACCCGCGCCTCGCCGAGCTTCCAGCAGAGGCACACCGTCTCGCCCTCACGCCGCCAGTAGAAATCGATCAGGCCCACGCTCGGGTCGCGCAGCACGATCCCCCACTCATCCAATTGCCGGAGGTCTCGTTCGAGCGCCCGCGTCTGCTCGCCGACCTGCCGGCTCGGGAGGCCGCCGCCATTGTGGGTGGCCTTCTCCCGAACCGCCGCCACCGACGTGTCCGCGGCCAGCGTCCGCTGGGCCTCACGGATCCGCTCAACCACCGGGCGGACCGCCGGCAGGAGGGCGTTGGCTTCCTCCGGCGTGTAAAACCGCTGCGCCATCACGTAGCGCTCACGCCGCGGAGATCGGCGCCATCGTTCGCAGGCGGGCGACCATCCCGGGCAGGCGGTCCAACACCAGGTCGATCTCCACGTCGGAGGTGTCCTTGCCCACGGACAGGCGGAGGCTCCCCAGCGCGCGGTCCCGCGGATAGCCGAGGGCCAGGATGACATGACTGGGCTCCAGCGATCCGGAGGTACAGGCCGAGCCGGACGAGGCGGCAATCCCCTCCATGTCGAGTTGGAGCAGGAGCGATTCCCCTTCGACGCCCTGAAACAGGAAACTGGCGTGATGCGGGAGCCGCTTGACCGGATGGCCGGTCAGCTCGGTCCGGGGAATGCGGTCGAGAACGCCCTCGATCAAGCGGTCGCGCAACGTCGTCAGGTGCTCCGTGTTTCTTTCGAGATCCCGTTGGGCGATCGTCAGGGCCTTGGCCAATCCCACGATGCCGGCCACGTTTTCGGTGCCCGCCCGCCGGTTACGCTCGTGCCCGCCGCCCACGATTTGCGGTTGCAACCGGACGCCGGACCTCACGATCAGAGCGCCGACCCCCTTCGGGCCATGCAGTTTGTGCGCCGACATCGAGAGCAGATCGACGCCGAGCTCGTCTACCGACGTCGGGATCTTGCCGGTCGCCTGGACCGCGTCGGTGTGAAAGTAGGCGTCGCTGTGATTACGAGTGATCTCGACCAGCTCCGCGATCGGTTCGATCGTCCCGATCTCGTTGTTCGCCATCATGATGCTGACGAGGATGGTGTCCTTTCGGAGCGCGCGCTCGAGATCCGTCGGGTCGACCAACCCGGTCCGGTCCACCGGCAGCCGCGTGACCTCGAAGCCCTCGCGCTCGAGGTCCTCGGCAGAGCGTAGGACGGCGTCGTGCTCGATGGTCGAGGTGATGACGTGCCGGCCTCGCTCGGCGTTGCGCTCGGCGATGCCGCGGAAGGCAAAGTTATCGCCCTCGGTTCCGCCCGAGGTGAAGATGACCTCCTTGGCGGCGACCCCGTAGAACCCCGCCACCTCGTCCCGGGCCTGGTCGATGGCCTGGCGCGCTCGCTGGCCGAGGCCGTAAACGCTCGACGCATTGCCAAACTCTCCGGTGAGGTACGGCATCATCGCCTGGAGGACCTCCGGGTCAAGCGGCGTCGTGGCGGAATGGTCGAGATAGACCATGGTCGTCATTCTAGGTTGGGGTCGGAGCCGGCCTAGGAAGTCTGCGGGTGGGTCCGCCGCCAGCGCACCAGCTCCTTCAGCGGCGCGTTGAATGACTGCAGTTCCTGGTGGACGTCGAGCAACTCGTCACTGCTGATCGGTCCCGCCTTTGCCGCGCGCGGGAGCCCGTCCGGATGCTTGGCCTTCTTGAGGAGGAGCACCGCGACGAAGCTGACGCCACAACTGGCGCAGGTGACCTCGACCGTGCAGTGCCCATCGCTCTCATTGAGCAGATTCACCTCGCAGTCGGCAAGCGCCTGGGAACAGGCGAGACACTTGTAGTGCTTCGCGCGCTCTTTGATCAGGGCGATCAGGTTCACCGATCCCACTATAAAGCGGGAGCACCGCCGGACCAAACCGTCAATCTCCAAGCGCGTAGATCCGGATCACCGGCCCGGGCCGCTGGAGGCCGGCGTACCCGGCGAGCGGCACGTAATAGGTATCGATCGGGTCGAAGACGGCCCTGGCCGGGCAGCCGGACGCCGTTGGATTGAAGCTGGCGGCCAGATGCGCCTCCGCCTGGAGCTGCCGTTCGAGCGGGGTCGGCCCGGCGCAGCCGAGATCGGGCCGCTTTCGGGTGACGACGACCATCGTGACACCAACGGCGCGGAGCTTGGCCACGGTTGCGGTCTGCAAGTCGTCCTCGGAGAGATCGCGAATGCGGAACCTGGTTTCGAGCCGGTTCTCGAGGAATGACGCCACGTATGGGTCAGTCGCGCCGATGCTCTGTGCTCGGCTGTCGACCATCGCCTGGTCGTGGGCCGGCCCCGGCTTGTACGGAATCGCCACCAGGGTTCCGCTGGGCACATGGTCGTTCAACCAGGTGTAGGCCAGCGTCCGGGTATCCGCTTCCAGGATCAGCGTGTCGAAGCGAAGGTCGTGCAGGAACGACGGAAGGGCGATGATGGTGAGGATCGCCGCGACCGCCAGGGCTCGTACGCGAACCGTTGCGATGGCGTTGGCCGTGTCCGCCGCCGCCCGGCCGGCGAGCAGGGTGAGCGCCGGAATCAGTGGATCCGCGTAGCGAAAAAATGTGGAATGGCCGGTGCCGATGACGAGGTAATACGGGACGACGAAAGCGAGGATGACCCAGTCGGCAAGCGTGCGGCGCCAGGCAGCGTAGCCAGCGCCGGCCAACGCCACCAGGAAGAGTCCCGGGTCCAGCCCATACCACAGAGCGAGGATCAGGCGGACAAAGCCGATCTCCGGCACGGTCTCACTCGCCAGGTGCGAAACGATGTAGCCGAGGCCGTGCTGCGTCGTGGCTGGATCGACGACCAGGAACGGCGATGTCAGCACCAGCGTCGTGATGCCAATTACGCCGATCACGACCAGGCGCTTGCCAGCCAGCCACAGGCTGGCGCGCTCCGTCCCCACCCGCGATACCTGGCCGGCGAGGGCGGCGAGGAAGACGATCGCTCCGTTGTATTTCACGCTGGCGGCGATCCCGAGTGCGACGCCATTGAGGAGCAAGGACCGGCTGCCGGGGGAACGAGCGGTGCGGTAGGCGACATAGAGGGCGCCGGTGACGGCGAGGGCGAGCGCGGCGTCGGGCGTGCCGAAATGACTGTCGCGCACCGGGAGAAAAGCGACCGCCAGCGCGACGCCCGCGATCAATCCGGCGCTCCAGCCGTAGGCCCGGCGCCCGAAGTCCACCACGAGGAGCACGGACAGCGTCCCGAGCACCGCGCTCAGCGCCCGGACCCACAGGTAAGCCGACGGCTGGTCGGACACCAAATCGGCGAGGCGCAGTGGGGCGAGCCACGCCGCCGCCAGATGGAAAAACAGGTGAGGCCAGTCGGCGAAATGGGGGTCGAAAACCCCGTGGAGCAGGCCCATGGCGCGCCCCACGGCGACGTTCTCATCGGGCCGGTAGATCGCCGGCAAGCCGAAGTTCAGCCCGAGAAGGCGAAGACCGAGGGCGAGCATTGCGAGGACGACGACGGCCGGTCCCGTAAGACCGAGCCGGCGACCGAGCCTAGCTTTCGGTTGGGTGCGTTGACCCGTAGGCGTCGACCGGGACGGGCGTCGGCTGATGCTTGCGGAGCTCGAGCTTCTTGACGGCGTCGATGGCGGCGGTCGTGGCATCGCCCACTGCCGTGGTGATCTGGCGCGTCAGCTGGGAGCGCACGTCGCCGGCCGCGTAGACCCCGGGCACGCTCGTCTGCATGGTGGCGTCGGTCGTCAGGAATCCCAGCGGGTCGTGCTCGACGTGGTCCTGGTGGTCGAAGAACTGGGTGTTCGGGAGGAACCCGATGAAGACGAACACGCCGGTAACCGGCAGCGGTCGCGTGGCTCCCGTCGAGACGTCCTTAAGAGTGATCCCCGTAACCTGGCCGTCGCGCCCGGTGACCTCGGCGACGACCGTGTTCATGATGATCTCGACGTTGGGATTTAAGCGGGCCGCTTCGACCAGGATTGCCTGGGCGCGAAAGGTCTCGCGCCGGTGGATGAGGTAGACCTTCTTACAGTAGCGGGTGAGGAAGACCGCTTCCTCGACCGCGGCGTCACCGCCGCCGATGACCGCCACCTCCTCGTTCTTGAAGAAGGCGCCATCACAGACGGCGCACTGGGATACCCCATGGCCCTGGAACTCGTCTTCTCCAGGGATGCCGAGTTTTTTCGGCGACCCGCCGGCGGTCAGGATGACGAAGTCGGCGGTGTACGAACCGTTCTCGGTTTCAACGACTTTCTTGTTGCCATGCGACCGGATGGCCGTCACCCCGGTCGTCTCCAGCGCGACCCCGAACTTGGTCACCTGCTCGGCCATGCGCTGGGCCAGCTCCACGCCGGTGATGTGATCGAACCCCGGGTAGTCTTCGATGGCGTCCGTGTTCAGCAACTGCCCGCCGGGCGCGCCACGCTCCAGCAGCACGGTCTTAACCCGCGCGCGACCGGCGTACAGGGCGGCGGTCAGGCCCGCCGGCCCGGCGCCGATGATGATGACGTCGTACTCGCGGTCCTTGTCCATCGGCAGTGCGGCTCCATGATAGCTAAGCAATTTCCATCGATCAGTATTCCCGGAAGCCGCGCCGCGTAACCCTGACCGGTATATAACAGCGGGAGCGGATGCGCGAAGAAGACCCGGTCGGAGCCCCGGCGCTGGCGAGTTCACCAAAAGTCGTGGCGCTTCCCCGTCCCGGAGTGGCTGATCAGGAGCACCTGACCTGGGCCTACCAGACGCACGTCACAGCCATCTACCAGTACGTTTACAGCCGGGTGGGAAACCGCGCCGACGCGGAAGATCTCACCTCAAAGGTATTCATGAAGGCGATCCACGGCATGCGCAGCGACGTGTCGGTTCCGGAGCTGCGGAGCTGGCTGTACCGGGTCGCCCAGACGACCCTGGCCGATCACTGGCGCGAGTACTACGCCGAGGACACCACCGGGATCGACGAGGAGATCGCCCGGGCGCCCATGACCCGCGAGAACCTGGAGGCTGCCCAGCGGGTGGATGCCTTGCTGGCCACGCTGCCCGACCAGTACCGGCGGGTGCTCGAGCTCCGCTTTCTCCGCGGCTATTCCGTGCGAGAGACCGCGCACGAGCTGAATCTGAGCGAGACGAACGTCAAGGTCTTGCAGTTCCGGGCCCTCAACCGGGCCGGCCGCGAGCGGGGGAGGACGCCGTGAACGACGATCCCGAGCAGCTCGATCAGTACGTCGAGGACATCGTGCAGGACCGCCGGCCGGAGCGCACCCCGCTGGGCGACCAGGATGCGCTGGGCGCCCGCCAGACCGCCGCCATGCTGCACGCCGCCAAGCCCGGGGCCGGATTGCCGTCGAGCGACTTCCTGGCCCGTATGCAGGGGTCGATCGGTGAATGGGTCAAGGAGCGGTCGCCGGAGAAGCCCGCCGTGGCGCGACACAGCCGGCGTTCGATGCTGCTCGCCGGGGCCAGTGGGTTGGCCGCCGGCGTGGCGGCCGCGGTTGGCGTCGACCAGTTGATGAAGCCGAAACCGCCCGTCGGCGGTCAGCTTCTGGTCGAGAAGGGAACCTGGCAGACGGTCAAGGCCGTCGCGGACCTGCCCGAGGGGACCCCGGTGGCGTTCCGATCGGGGGCGATTGAAGGTTTTCTGGTTCGAACCGGCCAGGAGGTCAAGGGCCTCTCCGCCGTCTGCACGCACATGGGGTGCATCTTGAACTACAGCAAGTTCCGGGATCGCTTCGAATGCCCGTGCCATGGCGCCAGCTTCGAAAAGAGCGGGCAGCCCACGGACCAGTACACCAGTCCGCTGCCGCCCCTGCCGGCGTTGCAGGTCCGGGTCGCGGCCGGCAAGGTGCAGGTCTACACCGTCTGAGCGCCCGGTAACCAAAAGGCCGCGCCGGCCGTTGATGACGACAAATGGGGTGGCGCACCCGCTCGTTTAGACTCGATTTGCGGATATGACCGATAGCGCAAAAACGCCCATCCTCGATCGGGTACAAAGCCCGGCGGACCTGCGCGCCCTCAGCGATGCGGAGATGCAGGCACTGGCCGAGGAGATCCGCCAGTTCCTGGTCGAGACGGTGTCAAAAACCGGCGGCCACCTCGGGCCGAATCTGGGTGTGGTGGAACTCACGCTGGCGATTCACCGGGTCTTCAACAGCCCGGCGGATCGCATTCTCTTCGATACCGGACATCAGGCCTACGTCCACAAGCTGCTCACCCGGCCCCGGAGCGGGTTCGCGCGGCTGCGGAAGCTGGGCGGCATGAGCGGTTATCCAAACCGGACGGAAAGCGAGCATGACTTCATCGAGAATAGCCACGCCTCCACCGGGCTCAGCTATGCGTCGGGTATGGCAGAGGCGCTGCGACGCCAGGGTGACAGCGGCCATGTCGTCGTGGTTGTCGGTGACGGCGCGCTGACGGGCGGGATGGCCTACGAAGCGCTCAATAACATCGGGCACCGGAAGACGCCGGTCATCATCATCCTCAACGACAACGGGCGCTCGTATGCCCCTACGATTGGCGGTCTCGCACAACATCTCGCGCAGCAGATGACGGTGCTGAATCCAACCTATCACCGGACAAAGAATCGGGTTGACCGCATGCTGCGCGCGGTGCCCGCAGGTGGCAAGGCGCTCGAAGCCGGCCGCCGCATCAAGGAAGGGCTTAAAGAGCTGATTTCTCCGCGTAGCCTTTTCGAGTATCTCGGCATCAAGTATTCCGGTCCGATCGACGGTCACAACATCGGCGACATCGAGCGGACCCTCAACCAGGTGAAGCGCCTTGGCGGCCCGGTTGCCGTTCACGTCATCACCACGAAGGGCCGCGGCTACGGGCCGGCCGAAGAGGACGAGATCGACCACTTTCACAGTCCGAGCGCCTTCGACGTGCTGACGGCGAAGCCGCTAAGCCGCAAGGTCCTCTACACCGACGTCTTCGGCGAATCGCTGGTCGCCGAGGCCGAGAAGGATCCGCGGTTGGTGGCGATCACCGCGGCGATGGGCAGCAGTGCCGGGCTGGGGCCGTTCCTCACCCGGTTCCCGGATCGATTTTTCGACGTCGGGATCGCGGAGCAGCACGCCGTGACCTTTGCCGCCGGTCTCGCCATGGCAAAGCTCCGGCCGGTGGTCGTCGTCTATTCGACGTTCCTGCAGCGGGCGCTGGACCAGGTGATGATGGATGTCTGCCTTCACCGCCTGCCGGTGATCTTCGCGCTCGATCGCGCCGGTATCACGGGGGATGACGGACCGTCGCACCACGGGATCTTCGACCTGACGTTTCTGCGGGCGATGCCCGGTCTGACGCTGGCCGCCGCCAGTGACGCCCAGGAGCTGCGCGATCTGCTGCACACGGCCGTCACCTTGCAGGATTCTGGTCCCTTCGCGATCCGGTTTCCTAAGGGCGCCGTCATCGAGGGCGTCGCACAAGCGCCGCGGGTGCTTCCGGTCGGCGAGTGGGAGATCCTTCGCCAGGGGGGAGCGGCGCTGCTACTCGCCACCGGCAAGATGGTGTCGGTCGCGAAGGAGACGGCGGCGATCCTCGAGAAGGATGGGGTCGCCATCACCGTGGTCAACGCCCGTTACATCAAGCCGCTGGATCCGCGGCTGGAAACCTGGGCGCGGCGCCATCCGACCATCGTGACCCTGGAGGACAACGTGGTCAGTGGCGGCTTCGGGTCGGCGGTCGCGGAGGTGCTCGCCCCGCTGGGCATTCCGGTGACCGCGATCGGCGTGCCGGACACCTTCATCCAGCAGGGCTCACAGGCGGAGCTGTTCAGCCAGCTCGGCCTCGACGCTGACGGTGTCGCCGGTCGCATCCGTCGTGCGATCACCCAATCAGAGCCCGCCGGAGAGTCGCTGACCCGATAGGCGGTCGCCACTCCCGTGTAACCGCTCGTCGTAGCCACTCACGCATGGTCATCAATTGGCGCGCATCGATCGCTTCCCTCGCGCTCGCGAGCGCGCTTTCCGCCTGCGGAGGCGAGGCCTCGCCCGGACCGTCCGCGACGCCCACCGCCAGCCCATCTGTCACCCCAACGGCCAGCCCGACCGCGGCGCCGAGCGCGACTCCCGTGGTGCTGGCGCAGAAGGCTGGGAGCAACGGGACGATCCTGGTCGCGGCATCGAACATGATGACGGTTTATACCTTCTCCAGCGACTCACCCGGCGTCAGCGCCTGCAAGGGCGGCTGTGCCACGGTGTGGCCGCCCCTCACGGTGCCCGCTGGGCAGACGCCAACGGGAGGTCCCAGCGTGACCGGAGCGCTGGCAACCATCACCCGCGACGATGGCAGCCTGCAGGTCACCTACAAGGGGCTACCGCTCTACTTCTTTCACAACGACGCTAAACCTGGTGACACCAAGGGCCACTACTCGGGCTGGAACCTGGTTACGCCGTAAGGTCGGTGTCGCCCCCTGGCACAATGCGCAGCCGCGGCGTTTCGGCGGCGGCAGGCTTGGGCTCGGGCGACGGGATGTCCTCTCGGTCAGCTTCAGGGCGCTGATTGGCGACCGGTACGGTGAGGGTGAAGGTGCTGCCCTTGCCCGGTCGCGAATCCACCAGCACATCCCCGCCGTGCTGGCGGCCGAGCTCACGGGAGAGGTAAAGGCCGAGTCCGGTCCCCCCGACGTGGCTGGTCTCTCGATTGCGGATCCGTTCGAAGCGGTTGAACAGTCGCGGGAGATCCTCCTCCGCGATCCCGACGCCCTCGTCCCTCACCTTGATGACACCCGATCCGCCATCCTGCAGGACGGTGCACTGGATCGTGCCGCCCTCCGGCGAGTACTTGACCGCGTTTTCGAGCAGGTTGGTGATGATCGTCACCAGGCGGTCCTCATCACCGATGATCGGCACCGGGTCGGAGGCGTTGTCGAGGACGAGGCGGTGCCGGGTGGTGACCAGCGGCTTGATGCCCTCGATCGCCACCCTGGCGATCTGCCGGAGGTCCAATCGATCGCGCTTGAGCGCCAGGCGGCCGTCCTCGAGGCGGGCGGCGTCGAGCATCTGGGCCACCAGCATATTCATCTCCAGGGCCTTGGCCTTCAGCACCTCGATCGCCCGGAGGCCTGGGTCCTTGAGCTGGCCGAGGGATCCCTGTTCCAGCATCGAGAGATAGCCATTGATGACGCCGAGCGGGCTGCGCAGCTCGTGCGAGGCGAGGTTCAGGAACTGTGACTTCGTTTTTTCCAGCGCTGCCATCCGCTCCGTCATCCTGGCCCGGTCGAGGGCCGCCGTCATGTTCGTTGCGTAGTACCAGAGGCGGATCATCTCGTCACTGCCGAAGAATGGCGTGAAGGGTCCCGATCGGACGACGAGGGCGCCCGGACCGGTGTCTAGCGGAAGGCGGATCACAATGGCATTCGGACGTCCCGAGCCGGCGACGGCCATCAGGGTTGGCTGGCCCTTTGCATCCGCATGCGCCGCAAGCTCGCGAACCTCGTCGCCGTGCATGCCCTGGATGGCGAGTAAGTCCCCGTTTGCTTCGATGACCGCGACGCCATCCGCCCCAACCAGGCGCTTGGCCCACTCGGCCCCACGATTCGCAAGGGTGGCACGGTCCGGGCTGAAGAGCAGGAGATCCTGTATGGCGCCCCGGAACTTCCCCTCCTCGGTATCGCGCCAGATCCGCCGCAGCCACCCCGGCGGGGCAAAGCTCGCGTACAGCAGCGGAACGACGAGAAGTGCCATCGCCTGGGTCACCAGTTGTACCAGCGGGGTCGACGCGGCGGAGCCCCCGATTCCCGCGATCAGGAGTGCGATCACGAGCCCGGCGTACCCGGCGCTCAGGGCACGAAGCCGGGCCCGCTGCACCGCCGGCTTGCCACGCGACGCTGCCCAGAGGCGGGCGATCGGCTCGAGCACGCACCCCGCCCACACGGTGACCAGGATGAGCGTGGCAACCGTTTCGAGGGTACGGGGCTTTGGCCCGCTGACGCCGATGGCGACCACCTCGAGCGCCGTGGCGCCGACCACCGCGGCCAGCGCGCCGATCCGGATCCGCCGCGTCAGCGGTACGAAAGTGTCGCGGAAAAGCAGCAACATGTAGCCGGATCCCATCAGGGTCACGATCGTAAACGCGGTGATCGGGAACATGAAGCTGGACGGGAGAATCGCCTTCAGTCGGACCAGTAGAGAGGTGATGCCGAGCAGGCCGATGGCGAGGGCGAGGTAGCCGCGGCTCCGCTCTCGGTAGCGGAGCCAGTCGACCAGGATAAGGATGCTGATCCCCACGAACCCGGCGCTGACCGCGTACTGCAGCAGGTTGAGCGCGTCGGTCACTGACACAACTCTACCGCGACAGACTCAGCAATTAACACCATCTGGGACACTCCCACAGCCTGACGAGCCGCTATCACGTTTTGTGCGGGTGGTAGCGATCGTCCAGCCGATATGATCGGAGTGTCCCGGGGGAGGGGAACCCGGCACCTGGAGGTGCGCTCATCGCTTCGGACACGCTCCGTATCGCCCTCGTGGCTCCGCCCTGGTATCCGCTGCCGCCGCGTGGCTACGGAGGCACGGAACTCGTCGTCCACCTGCTCTCCACCGAGCTTCGCCGGATGGGCCACGACGTCGTTGTGTTCGGGGCCGAGGGCTCCGGGCCCGGGGTCGTGGCGGTGGGGGACGCACGCTGGACAAGGGACCTGGGTGGTGCCCATGAGTGGCCGCGGCTCGACACCTACCTGGCCCGCGTCTACAGCCGGCTTGCGGGCGAGCGCTTCGATGTCATCCACGAGCACTCGAGCCTGGTCGGGACGCTCCTCGCGCTGCATTCGGGAGTTGCCCCGGTCGTCGTCCACACGATTCACGGGGAGTTGCTGGAGCCCTACTGCGCCTTCTACCGGGAGATCGAGGACCGGGTCCGCCTCTGCGCCATCAGCGCCAGCCAGGCAGCCACCGCGCCGGCGGTCAAGGTGGCGGCCGTCGTCCCCAACGCGGTCGAGATTCCGACGGCACCGCCGGCGCATAGCCGCGAGCGTTACCTGATCGAGGTTGCTCGGATCACGCCGGACAAGGGCCAGCACCTGGCGATCGAGGTCGCCCGCAGGACCGGGCGTAAGCTCATCCTCGCCGGGAAGGTGGAGCGGAGCGGTGAGGGGGAGCGCTACTTCGAGGACGAGATCGAACCCCACCTCGGCCGGACCGTCGAGTATTACCCGAACGTGCAGGGAGCCGAGAAATCCCGGCTGATCTCGCGGGCGGCCGCCGGGATCTTCCCGCTCCAGTGGCCCGAGCCGTTCGGGCTCGCGATGGTCGAATGCATGGTCGTCGGGACGCCGATCGTGGCGCTTCGGACGGGATCAGCGCCCGAGTTGATCGAGGACGGCGTGACCGGGTTCCTGGCCGACGACGTCGACGGCCTGGTGGCGGCGGCCAGCCACCTCGACCAGATCGATCCGGTCCGGTGCGCCGAAGTTGCCCGCGAGCGATTCAGCCCGCGGCACATGGCCGAGCGGTATCTCGCGGTCTACCGGGGCGGCACGGTTCGCGAGCGCGTCGTCAGCTCCAGCGAGAAGTCGAGGGAGGCCGCGACTGATCGCTAGCCGGCGGCGAGCTGGTCCGAGGCCTTCGACATCCGGTCGATGATCGCCTTCCCCTCACCGGTGGTCTCGTCGAGCCAGCGCGGCTGGGCGTAGCCGTCGATTACGAGCGGCTTGTAATCGACGCGGACGAGCTGGGTGCCATAGAAGGTGTAGCGGCCGACCACGCCCTCGCGCGTCTCCTGCGACCACATCTGGTCGAAGATGAAGTTGCCGTGCGCGTATGCGATCAGCCGGTTGTGATAGATCTCGACCGGCTGCACCCAGTGCGGATGGTTTCCGACGACGAGATCGGCGCCCAGGTCGACGGCGAGGTGGCCAATGTCGCGCGGGTTATCCGGCGCGATGCCCGGGCCGACCGTCGGAAGCAGCTCGTATTCCTTGCCCCAGTGAAAAGCGACGACGAGCACGTCGCAGGCCGGCCGGACCAGGTCGATTTCACGCTTGAGCTCAGCTCGATCGATATGCGTCCCAACACCGTTGAAGCCGATGAACCCGAATTTGATTCCGCGAATATCGCGAACGACCGATAATCCGTTTCCCGAAACGCCAATGCCGTGCTGGCCCAGCAGCGCGATCGTTTCACTCGTCCCGGCCGGCCCATAGTTGGTCGAGTGATTGTTCGCCAGGTTGGCGACGTTCACGCCCGCATAGTCGAGGCCCGCGATCGAGCGGGCATCGCCGCAGAAGGTGAATCCGCTACGGGTCGTGGGGCAGCGCTTGAGCAACGGTGATTCGAGGTTGATGAAGAGCAGGTCGCCCGTCTTCAAGTAATCGGCTGTCTGGCGCCAGGGATAGAGGAAGTCCTTGTGGAGCAGCACCTGGTAGTTGACCTCGCGGGCGGGGATCACATCCCCGGTGGCGATCAGCACCCGAAGTTTGCTCTGGTCGACTACGGAGAGGTCGGGCTTGCCAGCGCCAAACACGCTGGCCAGGCTCAATGGCGGCGGAGTTGGAACCGGCGTTGGTGTCGGTGTCGGCTTGAGCGTGGAAACGGCGCCAACGGGCGAACCGCTGGCTCCGACGCTTCCGGTGGGCCCGCCCGTGCATGCAGCCAGGATCGGCACGAGCAGAAGGGCAAAGGACCGGGGACGCAAACCGCCGGTAGGATACACGACTTTGACAGGGTCCAACCGGGGAAGCGGTAACAACTTCGCCAGTCCCTTGCGCTACAAGGATGCTTGTGCTACCTTGCAGTCATGCCTACCGACGGCCTGGTCAGCCAGATGCGTCGGGGAGCACTGGAGTATTGCGTGCTTGCGCTGATGCGAGAGACGCCCCGCTACGCCTTCGACCTGATCGACGCCCTCGGGAAGACCGGCATGCTGACCACGGAGGGGACGCTCTACCCGCTACTCAGCCGGCTCCGCCGCGATGGGCTGGTGAAGACCGAATGGCGGGAATCGACGGATGGACCGCCGCGTCGCTACTACGAGTTGACCACCGAGGGCCGGCGCGCATTGACGGCTTTCAAGAACGAGTGGACGACCTTCCGCGCCGCCGTCGACGGAATCCTCCAGGAGGCGAAGAAACCATGACCGCCCCGCACGCCGACCAGTTGATCGACGGCTACCTCGCTCGTTTGTCGACCGCTGCGGCCGACTTGCCGAAAGGTCCGCGGACCGAGCTCATCGATGACATGCGCGCCCACATCGCCGAGGCCCGCGCCCGCGAGACCGAGCCCGAAACCGATGCCACGATCCTCAACATTCTCGACCGACTCGGTGAGCCATCGATCGTCGTGGCGGACGCGCGCGAGCGACTTGGGCTGCACGAGTCCCTGCCCGCGTCCCCCATCAGACCCGGCATCCTTGAAATCGCCGCCCTCGTGCTACTGCTCGTGTTCTGGCCGGCCGGTGTCGTCCTACTCTGGATTTCGCCGCTCTGGAAGACGGGCGACAAGCTGATCGGCACGCTCGTTCCGCCGGGCGGTTACTTCGCGCTACCGATGCTGGGTTTGTTTGCGACCATCCAGGGTTCCGGGCAGGCTGACTGGGTGGCCGCGCTCTGGATGATCGTCTTCATCCTCTTGCTGATCCTTCCTCTTCTATCAACCGCCTATCTAGGGATGCGGCTGCGGCAGCGATC
>JALYYC010000250.1 GCA_030946755.1 Candidatus Dormiibacterota bacterium | reverse complement strand
GAGCCGATGAACGCCTTGTCGAAGCGAAGCTTCTCCAGGGCGACTTCGTCCGCGGGAAAGGCATTGCCCGGCGCAAATGGCTTGGCGACGAATGGCACCAGCTCGGACAGATCCAGCGTCTCGTCGATGTCCCAGCTGACGACGCTACCCGGTTGGATCACTGGATATGGCAGGTTCGTGATGCCCTTGCGCCGGTACCAGTCCAGGGTCACCTCGTCGGGAGCGAAGATCCCGTTCTGCGCCTCGGCCTCGGCCATCATGTTGGCGATCGTGTTCCGGTATGGAATCGGCAGCTGCCGGTCGGCATCGACGAACTCCACGCTCATCCCCTGCGCCTGTGCTTTACCCCAGCGACGCAGTAAGGCCAGCACCACGTCCTTGCCGCTGACCCACGGTCGCAGCTTGCCGGTGAAGACGACGCGCCGCCGCTTGGCCGGCGTGAAATAGATGTAGCCGGTCGACCAGCCGAACCCCAGTTGCGTACTGCCCACGCCAACCCCGATGGCCCCATAAGCGCCATAGGCGCGGCTGTGCGAATCGGCCCCTGGGATGAAGGCCCCGGGAATGACCAGTCCCTGCTCCGGAAAGTAGAAATGGAAGATGCCGTCGCCCGGCGTGGCGTAGTAGGGCTTGCCAATCCCCTGGAGCCGGGCGAAGTCCCGCCCGATCGAGGTCTGCTTGTCGTCAGCATTGCGGCCCGAGAAAACGAAGTGGTCGTTTGCAATTGCCGCCTGGCGTGGAAAGATCGTGTTCCCGCCGGTGATCTGGTTGAAGGTGTGGATCGAGAAGGGCGCTGTGCCATCGGACGCCGGCAGCAGGTCGGACCAGACACGGAGCGTCGCGCCGGCCCGCACCTCGGCATCCTTGTCGACGCGATGCGCCCAGACGATCTGCTCCGACGTCGACAGGTCCCTGGCCGTTTTGGCATCCGGCCATTCGACGGCAGGCTTTTGCTTGACGGACTCCGCAAACTCTCGGCGGCCGATCGCGATGATGCCTCCAGACTTGCGGATGTCCTCTTCCTTGGGCGTCAGCGGCACCGGATCGTACGTCTTCTGGCGCGTCTCGTTCCTCAACCGGCGGGTGGCGAGGTCGAGCGAGAAACGGTCGCCTTCCTGCGCGTCCTCGACCGCGTCGCGGCTCTGCACCACGGTGAGGCCTAGGTTCAGCGCGTTGCGGCGGAAGATGTCGCCCACGCCATCACCACAGACAATGACCAGTTCCAGGCCGACTTCCTCGGCGACGGCCTTGAGACCGGCCGGGCTCATCTCACGCGAGGATCCGATGCCGAACCGCTCGCCCGCGATGACGAAATTCTCGCCCCGATGCACCCGCTGCCGGAAGTCCGGCATCAGGTATCGGAACGACCCCGCTTTCCAGCGCTCATCGAGCCGGTCCAGGCTCTCGGAGACGCAATCGTCGGCGGGCGTGATCTGGTCGGTATCGATCGCATCAAGCTTCTTGCCGGGGATCTTCTTGTCCCAGAAGATCAGCGCGGATCCTTCGATCCGGTGGTCGGTGCTCCCCGCTCCGTCAGGCTGGCGGGCTGTGGGCGGCTGCGCTGATAGCGGGGCGCCTGGCTTCACGCGCGCGGACTGGATCGTGTTCAGCAGGGCGTCGATACAACGATTCTCTCACCTGCGGTGGCGGGTCAGATTCTGGCGAGTATGGCGTCGGCGGCGCCTCGGGTCGTCTGGGTGCCGCCCAGGTCTTTTGTCGTGGCGCCCTCGCGCACAGCTCGGGCGACCGCGCGCTCGATCCGGTCCGCCCCATCAGTCGCGCCCAGGTGCCGAAGCATCATGGCCCCTGAGAGGATCGCCCCGATAGGATTGGCGGTCCCCTTGCCGGCATGCTTGGGCGCGGATCCGTGAACCGGCTCGAACAGACCACGTCGGGTCTCCGGATTGACGTTGGCCGACGGAGCCTGCCCGAGTCCGCCGACGAGCTCGGAGGCGAGATCACTCAGGATGTCGCCGAACATGTTGGAGGTCACCAGCACGTTGAAGTCCGCCGGCCGCCGCACCAGCTGCATCGCCGCGACATCGACATACAGATGATCGGCGGGAATGTCCGCCGCACGGTCTCGCTCGAGCATGAAGACCCGCTGCCAAAGGTCGTGCGCGTGATACAGCGCGTTGCTCTTGTCAACCATCGTGAGCCCGCCTCCATGCCCCGCCATCCGACGCTCGCGTGCCAGCTCGAAGGCGAAGCGGATGACGCGTTGGACGCCCAGTCGCGTGTTGACGTCCTCCTGGATCGCGACCTCATCCATCGTGCCGCGCTTGAATTGTCCACCGATTCCGACATAGGCGCCCTCCGTGTTCTCGCGCACGACGACGAGGTCGATCGATGTCACGTCGCGCAGCGGCGTGAGCTCGGGCGCTAGCAATGTCGATGGCCGAAGATTCGCCCAGAGATCGAGCTCGAACCGCAGCCGCAACAGGATGCCGGCGGCGTACTGGGGATTCTTGACGCGAGGATCGCCGATGGCTCCCAGGTAGATCGCATCGGCGGCCTGCAGCTCGGCGAAGACGGTGTCGGGCAGAATCTCATTGGTCCGCAGGTAGCGCTCCGCGCCGACATCGTAGTGGGTGAACTGCAACGCGGCGCCGGTCCCGCTGGTGGCAGCCTCGAGGACCCGGACGCCCTGTTCGATGACCTCGGGTCCGATGCCGTCACCTGGGACGACGGCGATCCGCAGCGGCATCCCGTACAGCATATCGAGACACCTCTTGCGCGAAAGTTTCGACCGATTTCAGCGATACGGTAGGGAGTGGTAACTGACGAGAAGGGGACGACCGCTGCCTTTGGCAAAATGCGACGACTTCGTCGCAATCGTCGCCTGTCCGGTGTTACCTACTGGGCCACCTGGGCGGTCGCGGGCCTGATCGGGTTGCTGCTGCTGGCGAGCGCGGTCGTCGGCCTCGCCGCCGCCTAGTCTTAGCTGCCCTTCACCGCCTGCGACGTCTTCACCAACCGGTCGAGGACGCCGGCCGCCCGCCCGGAGTCGAGCGACTCCGCCGCGGTGTCGAGCCCCACTCGCCAGTCGTCGGTCTTGCCCGCGGCGATCAACGCCGCCGCCGCATTGAGCAGCACCACGTCGCGCCTCGGTCCCGTCTCGCCGCCAAGGATCCCTCGGATCAGGGTCGCGTTCTCGGGAGGCGTGCCGCCGGCCAGGTCGCGCGGCGATGAGCGGGCCAACCCGAGACTGGCAGGGTCCAGCTCGTAGTCGCTCAGCTCGCTATCAATCAGCTGGTAGACGCGGGAGGGCCCCGTCGTCGTCAGTTCATCAAGACCGTCTTCCCCATAAAAGACCAGCGCCCGCTCGTGGCCGAGGTCCTTCAGCACGCGGACCATCAGCGGGGCGAGGCCCGGCGCGCCGACCCCGAGGGCCTGCCGTCGTACGCGCGCCGGGTTCGCGAGCGGACCGAGAACATTGAAGACCGTTCGAACCCCGAGTTCGCGCCGGGTCGGTCCTGCGTACCGCATCGCCGGATGGAACGTGGGCGCGAAGCAGAATCCCATGCCCGCCTCTTGCAGGCAAGACTCAACCCCAGACGGCCCGAGGGTGATGTCAACGCCGAGGGCCTCGAGCACATCGGCGCTGCCGCACCGGCTGGAGGCGGCCCGGTTCCCATGTTTGGCGACCGGGACACCCGCCCCGGCCGCAACGATCGCGGCCGCTGTCGAAATGTTGAACGTGCCGGTGCGGTCGCCACCGGTCCCGCAGGTATCGATCGCGCCGGCGGGCGCGCGGAGGCGCGTGGCATGGGTGCGCATGGAGTCGACAAATCCCGCCATCTCCTCGACGGTCTCACCCTTGGCGCGCAGCGCGATCACCACGCCGGCTATCTGCACCGGCGTGGCCTCGCCTGACATCACCTGGTCCATCACCCCCTGGGCCTGCGCGCGATCGAGCGGGCGGCCCTGGAGGAGTTGCTCGATTGCCTCGGCCGGCGTCATGAGCGCGGATACACGTAGGCCGCAGGCGTGGCCATAACCAGCAGCGCCAGCAGCATCCGGTAGCAGGTCTGAAAATCCGCCGTCCGGTAGCGCACGGTTCGCCCGCCGGTCCGTTCCACGTCAGGGATCTGGGTGCAGAGATCGGCCATGCTTGCGTTCATCCAGTCGATCTCGAGCGTGAACGGGCCCCTGGGTTGGTAGAGGGGTCGGTCCGCTCGTGTCGTGTAGGCGCGGTAGGCACCCTCCTCGATCCGCCGGCAGGCCTCGAGCGGATGCAGCGATTGGGCGGCCTGCCGGCCAAGGGCTTCTTTGACGATCACGCCCTCGATGCCAGGCAGGACGGCCTTGGCCTCGTCGATCGTGGCTCGATCGCCAGTGATAAGCCCGGTCCGCACCCCGAAGGAGCCGGCCAGGGCCGCGTTCAGGGAGGCCTCGCTCTGGGCGCGGCCGTTGATCCGCAGGGCATAGATCGTCCGACCGCCGTATGTATGGTCCATGATCGCGCGCTCGGTCCCGACCGAAGCGTGATACCCAACAAACATGGCCAGCTCGAAGCTCGGGTCGAGACCCGCACCCATCGAGAAGGGCTTATCCGCGCCGCTGATCACCTCGACCCCGTCATCGAGCTCATCGAGCACGAAATTGCGCATGTCGCCATGCGAATCGTTGACGACGAACCGCGTGGCGCCGGCGCGTCGCGCCCCCGCGACCGCGGCGTTGGTTTCGGCCGTCATCAGGTGGCAGGATCGCTCGTATTCGGGCATCCCGCGCATCACCTGGTGCAGATGGACGACGCCCGCCATGCCTTCCATGTCGACCGAAATGAAGACGCCGTTCCGGCGGCTCGGACGTGGGCCCCGTGACTTTGACAAAGTGTCCCAATTCTAAAGATGCGATTTCCGATTAGACTCGGCGCGGTGCGCATGCTTGGCCTCGATCACGTCCAGGTCGCGATCAAGCCGGGCGCCGAAGCGGCCGCGCGCCAATTCTATGGGGAGGTCCTCGGCCTGGCTGAGGTCGAGAAGCCGGCCAGCCTGGCGGACCGCGGCGGTGTGTGGTTCCAGTGCGGCACCCAGCAGTTGCATTGCGGCGTCGAGCCGGAGGTGGCCCCGACACGGCGGCATCCGGCCCTGCTTACGGATGACCTCGAGGCGTTGCGGACGCGGCTTGCGCAAGCCGGAATCGCTACCAATGAGGACCGCCAGCTCCCCGGTTACCGCCGTTTCTATGCGCAGGACCCATTCGGCAATCGGCTCGAATTCATGCAGCGGTTGGACGCTCCGCATTAGGCGTTGTCTCTAAGGAGCGAGCTCAACTTTGTTAATGAATTCGGGATGGTGAGTCCCTATACTTGACTGTGGGGTCCCTTGTTCCAAGCCCCCCGGAACCAGGACCCCACTCCAATCTCCCCTGGGGATGGGACGCCCACCGGGCGGCCTCAATAGCGCGCCAGCGAGCGAAGCGCGGCCGCGACCTTGCCTGAATCAAGCATGAATGCCTGTTCGAGCACCGGATTGAATGCCATGGCGGGCACATCGGGACTGGCAACACGGGTGACCGGGGCATCCAGGTCGCCAAAGCATCGCTCGGCGAGCTCGGCCGC
Source organism: Candidatus Dormiibacterota bacterium (assembly GCA_030946755.1). Taxonomy (GTDB): domain Bacteria; phylum Chloroflexota; class Dormibacteria; order CF-121; family CF-121; genus JALYYC01. The sequence continues at coordinate 14,181 of JALYYC010000250.1, read as the reverse complement.
GACCTCGGCGCCGAACCCACCGGTCCGGTTGGCCTCGTACACGACCGCGACGCGCCCGGTCTTTCGCACTGAGCGGAGGCAGGTCTCGACGTCCCACGGCCGCAGCGTTCGCAGATCGATGACCTCGACATCGATCCCCTCGCCGGCGAGGATGGTGGCAGCGTCCGAGACGACAACCCGCATGTAGCCATAGGTGATGGCCGTCAATCGCGACCCCGGACGGGTCACGAGCGCTTCGCCCAGCACGCGCAACGCCGCCTCGCCGTCGGAGACCTCGCCTCGCTCGGCGCGATAGAGCTTTTTCGGCTCGAGAAAGATCACGGGATCCGGATCGCGGATCGCCGCCTTGAGCAAGCCCTTGGCGTCCGCGGCGGTCGAGGGGAACACGACTTTAAGTCCGGGGACGTGGCAGTAATACGCTTCGACGGATTGCGAGTGATACAGCGCGCCCCGGACCCCACCGCCGGTCGGAGCGCGAATGACGAGCGGACACCAGAAGTCGCCGTTCGACCGGTAGCGGACCTTGGCGATCTCGTTCACGATCTGGTTGAACGCCGGAAAGATGTAATCGGCAAACTGCATCTCGGCGACAGGCCGGTATCCTTCGAGCGCCAGGCCCTGCGCCACAGCCGCGATGCCGGACTCGGCGAGCGGTGTATCGAGCACACGCCGGGCGCCGAAGCGTTGCTGCAGGCCCTCGGTCGCTTTGAAGACGCCGCCCTTCAGGCCAACGTCCTCGCCCAGCACGCAGACACGCGCGTCGCGTTCCATCTCTTCCGCCATTGCGTCTCGAACCGCTTGAACGAGCGTGCGCTCAGGCATCGGCATACACGTGCCGCCAGAGGGTCCCCGGCTCTGGGTCCGCCGCCATTTCAGCCTCGTCGGTTGCGCGATCCACCTCCTGCATGACGTCGGTGAGGAGATCGGCCTCCGTCTCGGGCGTCAACCAGCCCCGCTGGATCAGCGCCTCCCGCATGCGCGGGATCGGGTCCTGCGCCGCCTCAGCGGCGAGCTCGGTGGCCTCTCGATAGGCTCGCTGGTCGTCGTCAGTCGAGTGCGATTGCAAGCGGAACACCTCCGCCTCGAGAAGCGTCGGCCCCTCGCCGGCGCGGGCGCGGGTCACGGCCTCGCCGACCGCCGCGTGGACGGCAAAGAAGTCATCGCCGCGAACCCGGACGCCCGGGATCCCATACGCGCCGGCGCGCTCGGCAACTCCTTTCCCGGCGACCTGCAGAGCCTGAGGCACCGAGATGGCCCAGTGGTTGTTCTCACAGAAGAAGATCACCGGACATCGATGGATCGCGGCGAAGTTCAGCCCCTCGTGAAAGTCCCCCTGGCTGGTCGCGCCTTCGCCGAAGCTGACGAAGCAGACGCCCCCCTCACCTTTCCATTGCAGCGCAAGGCCGATCCCGGCCGCCTTGGGAATCTGCGGCCCGACGGTGCTCGAGCCGATGATGACGCCACGCCGGCGGCTGCCGAAGTTCCCGGGTGTCTGGCGGCCACCGCTCGAGGGATCCGCGGCGCGCGCGAAGGCCGACAGCATGAGTTCGGCTGCGCTGAACCCGCAGGCGAGCGCGGCGGCAAGGTCGCGGTAATAGAGGCAGAACCGGTCGAGACCGGGTTGTAGCGCCGTGATCGCCCCCACCTGGGCGACCTCGTGTCCACGCGGCGAGATGATGAAGGCCATCTTCCCAGCCCGATTGAGCAGAAACCGTCGGTCGTCGAGGGCACGCGCCAGCAGAACGGTGCGGTAGGCGGCGACCGCCCGCTCCCGGGGCAACGGATGAGATTCGGCAGGCAACCGAGGTACTGTACCGGGAGCGCTAGGCGTGGGGCCGGACCACGCCGAAGCCGACGCCGTCCCCGACGGGGAGGATGGTCGCCTCCAGTTGCTCGTGGTGCAGGAAGACCTCGTTGAAGGCTCGCAGGGCCGAGCTGTCGGCATCGTCGACGCCGGCCGCGACGCGCCCACTCCATAAAACGTTGTCCACCGTGATCACGCCGCCGGGAGCCATCTTCGGGAGCAGGGCCTCGAGGTAGGCGGCGTACTCCGTCTTGATGGCATCGATGAACGCGAATTCGATGCCGGGCGCCAGCCGAGGCAGTACCCGGAGGGCCGGTTCGTTGATGACGCGGACCTTGTCGGTCACGCCGGCGCGCAGCCAGTAGCGGCGGGCGCGATCGGTCCGGCCGCGGTCGGGATCGATCGTGTCGATCCGTGCCCCCTCGCTCAGAGCGCTGGCCATCCAGAGGGTCGAGAAGCCAATCGCCGTCCCGATTTCCAGCACCCGTTTCGGATTGAACGCCATCACGAGCACGCGAAGCAACCGGCCGGCCGCGGGCTGCAGAATCGGGATCGTCTCGGCACGCCCCACCTCGAGCATCTCCATAAGGACAGGCCCCATCGGTCCATGGACCCCTTCGAGATATGTCAAATCCTGGTCAGTGAACGGCATCGGCTGGCTCCTTGCGAACGAAATGCCCGAGTGGACCATGGCCGTGACCGAGCGGTTCGGCTCGCCCGAGCGCGGCTGAGACATATTCTCGCGCCCGGGCTATCGCCTCGTGCGTCGAGAGCCCACTCGCCAGTCCGGCCGCGATCGCCGCCGAAAAGGTACAGCCGGTCCCGTGGGTGCTGGTCGTGTCGATTCGTTGGGCGCGGAACTCGTGCACACCCGCCGTGTCGATCAGCAAATCGATGACCGGATCATCGTCGGCATGGCCACCCTTGACGACGACAGCCCGCGCGCCCAACGCCATGATGGTTCGGGCCGCGCTGACGCGATCCGCGAGAGAGCGGATGGGACCGCCGGCAAGCACCTCGGTCTCGGGCAGGTTTGGCGTTACGATCTCGGCCAGGGGCAAGAGCCGCGTTCGAAGCGCCTGGATCGCATCCTCCCGCAACAGGCGGTCCCCACTCTTCGCGACCATTACGGGATCGACCACGAGATGCTTGAGGCGGTGACGCCGGATCCCCGCCGCAACCACCTCGATTGCCGGTGCGCTGGAGAGCATGCCGGTCTTGAGGGCAGCGATCGTGAAATCCTCGGCGACGGCGTCGAGCTGCGCCCCAACCATGGACGGTTCGACCTCCTGAACGCTGCGGACGGCTATCGTGTTCTGGGCGGTGATCGCGGTGATCACGGTGACGCCGTAAACGTCGAGCGCGGCGAAGGTCTTGAGATCCGCCTGGATCCCGGCGCCCGCCCCCGAGTCCGAGCCCGCGATCGTCAGCGCGACTGGCTGGCTCATCGACGTCTGATGCCGAGATAGACGGCGCCGCCAACGAGGGCGCCGACGTAGCCTGAGATGTCGGTCCCATGCAGGAGGCCGACGGCCAGTGGGCTCTGCCATAGGGGGGAATCGATAAACGGGATTGCGGCAACAAGACCGACCAGCCAGGCCGTCACCGCACCTGAATTGACCACGGCAATCCGCCCGGGACGGCGCCCGAAAACAAAAAGGTCGACCAGGACCACGGCGGCCCACGACGGCACCCACAGGTAGGTGATCAAGAGGAAGTTCGTGTACTGGTCCTTGAAATTCGAGACGAGCAGAGCGAGGGCGGCGAGCACGCCTCCAAGCAGCCCGCAGACGAGCGCCGCCGTCCAGCGCCGCATTCGCAGCCGGAGTGCAAGCCCGGCCAGGCCGGCTGTGTAAACGTCCAGGTAATTCGCCCAGATCTCTCCGATCGCAATGAAAAGCAGGAAGGGCACGACGATCGCCCCCGGCGCGCTGGTCGTGATCAATTGCAGGAGGTTGCCGGCATTGCGCGGCTGGATGCTGGCAAGCAGGACGCCGACCGAACCAAAGAGAAACATCGACAGGGTCGTGCCCAGGCCAATCCATCCGGCGACGGCGGCGGGCCGGACGCCCGCAGGCAGGTATCGGGAGTAGTCCGACGCAAAACTGAACCACGACGCGACCAGCGCGAATATCACACTTGTACCCAGGACCCACGCGGCGACATGGTCTGCCCCTCCGACAGATGGCTGCAGGCCCCAGTTGACTTTGGGCATGAGGGTGAAGGCGAGCACGGCGCAGAAGGCGACGAAGACGATCGCGCCGTACCGCTCGAAGACCTGGATCGTACTGTGCCCATAGACCGCGATCACCACGGACAACACGACTACCGCGAGCAGCGCGGCGCCGTTCAGAAGATTTCCCGTCGGCAGACCCGCCAGGCGACCCAGCTGGGCGAGTGCCTGGGCTGCGATGACGCAGTCGACCGCAAACCACCCGACCGCGAGAAAGAGCGTAAAGATGGCGCCGCCGTAGGCGCCTCGCGATCCGAAGGTCTGCCGGGCGGCAACCACCTGGGTGGTGCCGAAACGCGGGCCGGCGACACTCAGCAGGCCGTGCAGGGTTCCGGCGAGCGCGCTCCCAACGACGACGGCGCCGAGGGCCTCGGCGACCCCGAGCCCGAAGCCGATGAGGAGCGCCCCCGTGATCAAGGAGACGAAGTTCGCAAAGGCCGCCACCCAGAGCAGCGCGACGCCCCGGGGCGTCCCCTTTCGCTCGGAAGGCGGAATCTCCTCGATGCCATGCCCTTCGACCTTGAGAAAGGCATCGGCTATCAGGACGGAAGCTCGATCGGCGACGCTCATGCTTTCCCTCCGCTGGCATTACCCAGATCAGGTTCGAAGGGTTGGTGAAGCGATTCACCTCTCAGCGTTCCACACGCACCCCTAACTAACCCGAGTATAGGAGCCCGTCCTCTACCAGTAACGCTCCTCGAGCCAGGGATCGGCCGAATTGTTGTAGCCGTTTCGCTCCCAGAAACCCAGGCGATCGTTCTCCACCCACTCGAGCGCTTCCAGCCACTTGGCGCTTTTCCAGGCGTACTTCTTGGGAACGACCAGTCGCAGAGGCCCCCCATGGTCATCGATCAGGGCCTCGCCATCGTGGCGGTCGGCGACCAGGACATCATCGTCCGCCATGACCTCCACCGGCACGCTCGTCGTGTAGTTCGAGGCGCAGTGCGCGATGACGTACCTGGCGCCGGGACGCGGCTTGACCAGCCCGGCGAGATCCTTGAAGGCGACCCCCTCCCAGTTGTTGTCGAGCCGGCTCCAGGTGGTCACGCAATGCATGTCCGCCGTCACGGCCGTCCGGGGCAACGCCTGGACGTCTGGCCAGCGGAGCGTCGCAGGGGCCTCGACGTCCCCATAGAGGCGCAGCGTCCAGCGGCTCATGTCATAGCGGGGCGGGCTACCGTAGGACAGCACGGGCCACTTCTGGGTTAGCACTTGTCCCGGCGGGAGCCGTCGCGGGTCCTTGAGCACGCGAGGGTCCTTTTCCTGGCCGCGGGGGAACAGCATTTACGCCGGCTCCGAGGGTTGCTTCAGTTCCTTTCGAAACTGGTTGAAGGCATCGACGACAACGTCGCTCACTCCGTACACACTGAGGACGCGCTCGACGGCGCCCTGGACATCGGCCTCGGCCACAAGATCAGTCTGGACCTCGTACCAGGGGACGACGTCGCCCTCAGCCGTCTTCCAGGCTCCGTCGTCAAGGCTGACCGGCACGAAGCCGTGGGTTTCGTCTGTGTTCGGTTCGGTCACGTATCTAATCTAGACTCCCCGAGGATGCTTCTGTCAGCCGCCACTCCGATCGCGTCGTGTCACGAATGCGTGGCGGCTCTCACCGTGCCGCTCGCGCTGTTCCTCCTGCTGGCGGAAACGGTCGTCGGCGGAGCCGCGACGGTCACCTACCTGCGCCTGACGGGCGGCCTGACCCAGGGGTTTCTCAAGTTCATCGCCGTCACCTATGCGATCGTCGGGCTTTTGGCGCTGCTCACCGTGATTGGCGGTCCACCCAGCGCTTACCACGCCCTGCTTGGCCTCCAGCCGGCGGCGGCGCAGGCCCTGGTTTTCCTGATGGCCCTCGTCCTTACGATGCTCCTGCTTCACGTCGTGGTCGTGTTTCGCAGGACGCCGGCCCGGCTCCCGAGCCGGGCCCTCACCGTGGCGGCATCGGTCCTCTTGTTGGTGGGCATCACAGTCGCCCTCGCCCCACTTGCCGGCTCAGCCCTCGATGCCGGAGCGATCGCCCTGGCCGTCGTCCTCTCGGCCGCGGTCCTGGGGGCGGCGACGACCGGCATGCTGCTCGGGCACTGGTACCTGGTGACGCCGGCCCTGACGAACCGGCCACTGCTCCGCTCGATCGTCGTCCTGCTGGTCGGCCTGGTCTTACAGGCGATCACCTATCCCCTGATGCTCCGCGGGCTCGCCCACGGGTCCGGATCGCTTACTCATCCCCTCAGCTTGAGCCCCCCGCTGACGATCCTCTGGGTGCTTGGGGCGGTCACCTTGCCGCTGATTGCCGCGGGCCTTGCCCTGCCCACCTGCCGTCTTCGTTCCTTCACCTCAACGACCGGGCTTCTGTACCTGGCGATGATCGCCCTGTTGCCCGGCCAGCTGGTCGGTCAGCTGCTCTTTTTTGTCGCGGCGACCGCCTGACACTCCGCCTATCACCTAGCGTCCAGCAACGACGCACGGTTTCTCGGACGGCTGATGGTTTGGCCTGTGGCCGCCGCGCCCCTAGAATCCCCCGGGTCGGCGAGAAATCGCACAAGGGGGTATCTTATGTCACGCTCAGTAACCAAGTCGGTATTCATCACGGTCGGGGTACCGCTGGTCATCCTGGCATCGCTTGGAGTCCTGGCCGCACCAAAGGCTGGCAACACCGGCCAGCTCCGCCTGCGCGTCCCAACGACCGCGTTTCTGCACGTCCGGCATGCCGGAGTTAACGACCTGAGCCGGCTGGTCGATGACCTGCCTGCGCCAACACCCCCACCCGCGCCACCCGCCGCGGCTCCTGCGATCCCGGCCCCAGCCGCACCCGCTACCCCCGCACGTCCTGTGCCTGTATACCACCCGGCTCCCCCGCCGCCGCCACCCCCTGTGGCGTCAGTTGGTGGTGGTGCCGGCACCGAGTTCGCACTCGTCAACCAGGATCGGGCCACGAACGGCGTCGCCTCCCTGGCGTTCAGCGGCACACTGGCCCGGGTTGCCCAGTATCGCGCCCAGGACATGCTCAACCGCAACTACTTCTCCCACTACGATCCGGCCACCGGTCAGCTTGCCTTTCTTCAGCTCTTCCATCTCTGGGGGATCGGCTACAGCACAGCCGGGGAGAACATCGCCTGGTCGACCAACCCCTCGATGGCACAGATCAACATCATGTTCATGAACTCGCTTGAACACCGCGACAACATCCTGAAGGGCGCCTATCACCGGGTGGGCATCGGGGTGGCGTCGAACGGGGCCAAGACGATGGTGGTCGAAGTCTTCAGCAACTGAACTGCCGGGAGCCGGCGTGGAATGTCCGAGCGGGCTCCTGGGTTACTCTCTTTGTAATCCCGAGTCCTCAAGGAGAGTCATGAGCAAGCCAGTCCACGTCACCACCGCCAGCTTCGAGGAGCAAGTCCTCCTGTCCGATCAGCCCGTCATCGTCGACTTCTACGCCGATTGGTGTGGGCCGTGCAAGATGCTAGCCCCCCTGCTGGACCAGATCGGAAACGAGCACGCGGACGTCAAGATCGCCAAGGTCAACATCGACGAGGAGCCGGTGCTCGCGGAGCGCTACCGCATCCGCGGTATCCCCTACGTGGCGATGTTCCGCGATGGCAAGATCGCCAAGCAGGTGATCGGCTACCAGCCGAAGGCGATGTTGGAGGCCAATCTCGGCCTGAGCGGGATCCGCGCCTAAGGGCGGGATACGGCCCCGCCTGGGGCTAGGGGCGGCTTGACGCTACCGGTGCACAGGCCTCGCAAGGGCAGAGGGCGCGCAAGAGTTTGAGGCCGTAGATGCCGGTACTGTGCCCGTCTTTCCAGTAAGGCCGGAGGCCGAATAGGCCGACCGGCTCCATCTGGGCCAGCGTGACCTGGTCGTCGCTCAAGTCCCTCGTGCTGGCGAGCTTGCCCGGCAGCCCGCCTTCGCCGGCGCACTCCGCGCACGGGCAATGCCAGCGCAGGTACTCGAACTGGTAGACCGAATCATGCCCGTCCGCCCAGCGCACCGTGAGGAGCTGGCGCGGCCGGTCGGCGAGGATGTCGAGCGGCTGTTCGCGGTCGCCCGGGGCTTCGGTCAGGCGGCTTCTTCGCCGCCCGGCTCGAGGACCAGGTCGAGATCCTGCCAGCTCGGCACGCGACGCAGCTCGGCGAGCTCGAGCATGACGCGGCCCTGCGCCTCGAAAACGGCATCGTGCACGGCATTGACGTCCTCGGCGTTGATCGCCGCCATCCGCTCGCGCAACTCCGGATTGTGCCGCTGCGCGAAGGTCATCACGAGCTCGAGCGTGTCGTCAGGAAGCTCACGCTCGCCGGCCAGCCTCAACTCCTCGAGGCGCGCCAACAACGTGTCGAGCGCGGCCATCCGCCAGTAAGCGAGCCGAATCGGGGCGTGCGTGGCCTCGGCGGTCGCGGCCGCCTGGGACATCGCCCGGATGGCCGCCTCGTAGTGGCGCGGCGGTTCCATGGTTGCGGTCATTCGCTGTAGCACAAGTCACTCCTCTGAACGCCCTGGCGGGCCGACTCCAATTCTCGGCGGCCAATCCACGGGCACACGCAGCCTAACGGGCTGCCGAAATGGTGATATTTAGATTGTAGGCTAGATCCCCGATGCCGTCAATCGGGTGCCCGCCCTAGGCTTTGGACTCTCTGATAAACCCCGGCGTCTGACCGCGAGGTTTCTCCCGTCTCAGGTAAATCCGGTCGGTCCCACCCCCGGGACCCGGGGGAAGGATGGTGAAGAGTTCGAAGCCTTGATCGGCGAGCTGATTCGCCGCGTCGATGTTGTCCACAACCTTGTATTCGAATGACATCCGGTGCATAGCATAGCGCGGCGTTAACCGATGTCGCCCTCGATGCGGACCCCGGAGGACCCGGCCACGATGGCGGCGTGGGCCACGCCGAAGAAGAGCCCGTGCTCGATGACGCCGGGGATCGCATGCAACGCCCCGGCCAGTGTCCGGTCGATGGCGCCGAAGCTCACGTCCAGAATGAAGTTGCCATTGTCCGTTCGGTATGGGCCTTCGGCGCCCGGCCGGAGCATGGGGCGTCCGCCCAGGTCCGCGATCCCGGCGCTGGTGCGCTCCCAGAGGAACGGGAGGACCTCGACCGGAACCGGGCCCCGCCCGAGCCGCTTCACCAGCTTCATCTCATCGGCAATCACTACGAAGCGGCGGCTGGCATGGGCAACGATCTTCTCGCGTAAGAGCGCGCCACCGCGACCCTTGATGCAGTTGATCGACGGATCGATTTCGTCCGCTCCGTCCACGGTCAGGTCGAGGGGTTGGTCGAGACGATCTCGCAGGCGGATGCCGCCCGTCTCGGCGAGGCGGCGGCTGTCTGCCGAGGTCGCCACGGCCTCCACCTGCAGGCCGGCGGCCACCAGTCGGCCAACGCCTTCGATGAAGTAGCGCGCGGTGGATCCGGTCCCCAGCCCGATCACCATGCCCGGACGCACCAGCTGCAGCGCGCGCTCGGCGGCTGCCTGTTTCTGCGCCTCAACCTGGCTGCCCTGAGTCACCATTTACGTGATACCACCGTTATCAGGTATAATTGAAATGATGCAAGCGCTCCTGCATAGCTTCCCCGGCAGGGTCGTCCAGAAGTTCCTCGAAGACCAGGCGCCAAATTGGGCGGTGCTGATTGCGTGGAACGCCCTCTTCGCGGTGTTTCCCATCGTAGTCTTTCTTGCCGCGGTACTCGGAATCGTCGCGGCCGTGATCGGCGAAACGAAGATAGTGGCCTGCAAGGTGGTCGGCGGTGTGCAGATCTCCGCGCTCGACTGCACGCTGCTGACGGCCCTGCCCAGCCAGACGGTCGGGGGCGCCTTCGAGGCGATCAAGCACTTCGAAGCCCAGAAGGGTCTCCTGATCGTGGTCGGCGTACTGGGCCTGCTCTGGGGAGGTTCGGCCCTGTTCGGTTCGATGGAGCAGGCTTTCGCCGTCATTTACCACACGAAGCCGCGCGACTTCCTGCCCCAGAAGATCATGGCCATGGGCATGATCTTCCTTTTCACGCTTCTGGCCGGAGTCGCCATCATCAGCTCGGTCGCGCTGCCAGCCCTGCCGAGCATCCCCGGAGCACCCGATTGGCTCAAAGGCGGCCTCTCGTTGGTGGTCCAGGTGGTCGTTGGTCTGCTCGCCGGCACCCTTCTCTTCCTCAGCGTCTATTTCGTCGTCCCTAACCGCCGGCAGCATATTGCCAAGGTCTGGCTGGGTGCGGTTGTCGCCGGCATTCTCTTCGAGGGGGTCACCCTCCTCTTCCCTCTGTACATCACTTTGACGAACAGCACGGTCACCTATGGCAAGACGTTCGGCCTCTTCTTCGTCGTGCTGACGTTCTTCTTCTTCTTCGGCCTGATCACGATGATCGGCGTCGAGGTGAACAGCGTGCTCTACCCGGTTCCAGTGGAGCAGCCGGCACGTGGAAACACGATCACGGCCGCGCCGAAGACCGCGGGCGAGGCCGACCGACGCGGCGCGCCGCAGCTGGAGCCGACATCGAATGGGTCGCACGGGCCGGTGCGGACCGGCGTGCGAGCCCGCACCACGGTCCTGGTCGCGATCGGCGCGTCGATGATCGGCGTCCTCCTCGGCCGTCGCAGCGCGGGGACCGACTAAACTAGCGTCTGTCGGCACCCCGAAGACAGGAGGACTCGTTGGCGCTTGAGGCGGTAACATCTCCGCGGCCTGCGTCGGCCAAGGAGGCGTCGCCCGGTCGAGCCTGGTGGATCGAACCGGCGCTTACCGTCTTTTGTTACACCGCCTTCGTCATCTATGCGACCTGGTCGGTGTTCTCGGGAACCAACGTCTTCTTCGATCCCTACATCTCACCGTTCTTCTCGACCTGGCTCGGCTTCGGCCTGATCCGCGTGCCCATCATCGGCCTGCTGATCCCCTTCCTTGCCGTCATCCCGCTCGGCCTGCGGGGCAGCTGCTACTACTATCGCAAGTCCTACTTCCGGTCGTTTTTCTGGGACCCACCAGCCTGCGCCATCCAGGAGCTCAAACGCGGCAAGTACCACGGCGAGACGCGCTTTCCGTGGGTGCTCAACAACTATCACCGCTACTTCTTACTGCTGAGCCTCGTCGTCATCGTTTTCCTCTGGGTGGACGTGATCCGGGCCTTTACCTATCACGGCCACTTCTTTGTCGGCCTGGGTTCGGTCGTGATGTTGATCAACGTGATTCTCCTGACGCTCTACAGCGGTACCTGCCACTCCTTCCGGTACCTGATGGGCGGTCGGATTGATGCCTTTTCCCGGGCTCGCGGGGGACTGATGTGGCAACGGATCACCATGGCCCTGAATCGATTGAATCCATCGCATGGGGCGTTCGCCTGGTACAGCATGTTCTCGGTGGCGTTGACCGATGTCTATATCCGCCTGCTGATGGCGGGCATCCTCCACGAACCTCGGGGACTCTTCTGATGGAACGGTTCGAGACGCTGACGACCGATGTCCTCGTCATCGGGGCGGGCGGCGCCGGCATGCGCGCCGCGATCGAGGCGGCGGCGCAGGGCGCGCGCGTCACGATCGTGTGTAAGTCCCTGCTCGGCAAGGCTCACACAGTGATGGCCGAAGGCGGGGTGGCCGCCGCGCTCGGCAACGTGGACAGTGCCGACGGCTGGCAGGCGCACTTCCAGGACACGATGCGCGGCGGCCAGATGATCAACAACTGGCGTATGGCGGAGATCCACGCCAAGGAATCGCCGGACCGCGTATACGAGCTCGAAACCTGGGGTGCCATCTTCGACCGCACGCCCGATGGACGGATCCTTCAGCGTGCCTTTGGCGCGCACACGTACCGGCGCCTCTGCCATGTCGGGGATCGGACCGGGCTGGAAATCATTCGAACCCTGCAGGATCGTGTCGTGGCCCTGGGAATCGACGTGTACATGGAGTGGACACTCACCCGGCTCCTTCGGGATGGGAAGCGCGTCACCGGTGCGTTCGGCTACAACCGGATCGACGGGAGCTTCGTCGCCTTCCAGGCAAAGGCAGTCATACTCGCGACCGGCGGCTGGGGCCGGTTGTACAAAGTGACCTCGAATTCCTGGGAAGGCACGGGCGACGGGGTCGGCATGGGTTACGAGGCCGGGGCGGAAATCCTCGACCCCGAGATGGTGCAGTTCCATCCGACCGGCATGGTCTGGCCGCCAGGGGTCAAGGGCATTTTGGTCACGGAGGCGGTCCGCGGCGAGGGTGGCTACCTGACCAATCGCGAAGGCAAGCGCTTCATGCTCGAATACGACCCGAAAAAGAAAGAGCTCTCCTCCCGCGACGTCGTAGCCCGGTCCATTTATAAAGAAGTCCAGGCCGGCCGCGGGACGGAGCATGGCGGCGCTTACCTGGATGTGCGCCATCTCGGCGCCGACCGGATCAAGAAGAAGCTGCCCTCGATGTATGAGCAGTTCTTGCGTCTGGCCGATGTCGACATCACGAAGCAGCCGATGGAGGTGGCGCCGACGATCCACTACGCCATGGGCGGCCTGCTCGTGGAAGCCGAGACGGGCGCCACGACGTTGCCCGGCCTTTACGCGGCCGGAGAAGCGGCCGCCGGTCTGCACGGCTCGAACCGCCTCGGCGGAAACTCCCTCTCCGACCTGCTCGTGTTCGGGCGACGCGCCGGAGCCGCGGCCGCGGTTTATCAGCGTGAGGTCTCACCAGCGGCGATCGACGAAGAGCAGGTCGCCGCCGAACAGGACATCCTGCTGCGGCCGCTCGCCGCCGGCGGAACCGAAAATGTCTACCACGTTCAGCAGGCACTGCAACAGGCGATGCAGGACGGAGCCGGCCTGGCCAGAGACGACAAGGGGCTGACCGCCTGCCTCAACAAAGTGCTCGAGCTGCGCGCCCGGTCGGCGAAGATCCACGTCCCCGGGTCGCGCCGCTACAATCCGGGCTGGCACACGACGCGCGATCTTCGATTCATGCTGACGATCGCGGAGGCCATCGCCCGCGCCGCCATCGAGCGCAAGGAGAGCCGCGGCGCGCACTGGCGCCTCGATTACCTGGAGAAGGAGCCCGTGTTCGCCCGGATCAACCTCGTTGCGTCAAACGACCAGGGCACGATGAAGATCAAGCGACGACCAGTCCCGGAGATGCCCCCCGAGCTGGCTCGGCTCTTCGAGGAAAAAGCGCCCCAGGGCGTCTCGGCGTGAGCATGAACGGCGGTGGCGGCCCCAGGGTCTCGAACGGCCCGATCGTTCTCCAGGTCTACCGCGGAGACGAAACGGGCGGCAAAGAAGAGCGCTTCGAAGTCCCACCACTCGAGGGCATGGTCGTGCTCGACGCGATCCACTACGTCCAGGCCAACTTCGCCAACGACCTGGCCTGCCGGTGGAACTGCAAGGCGGCGAAATGCGGCTCGTGCAGCGCCGAAATCAATGGCCGGCCGCGCCTGATGTGCAAGACGCGGGTCGATGAGTTTCCAAACGAAGAGATTCACGTCTGGCCGATGCGTACGTTCCCGCTGATCAAGGACCTGGTGACGGACGTGTCCTGGAACTACAAGGTCAACAAGGAGATCCCCCCGTTCAGGCCGCCCGCCAACGAGCCCGTGCCCTACAAGATGCTGCCCCAGGACACCGAGCGGGTTTATGAGTATCGCAAGTGCATCGAGTGCTTCCTCTGCCAGGACGTCTGTCACGTGCTCCGCAACCACGATGACAAGTCGCTCTACTACGGACCTCGCTACATGGTTCGCATCGCGGGCCTGGAGATGCATCCGCTCGACACGGAGCGGCGCACCGGGCTGTTGCACGGGAAGGCCGGAGTTGGCATGTGCAACATCACCAAGTGCTGCCAGGAAGTCTGCCCGGAGCACATCAAGATCACGGACAACGCGATCATCCCGCTCAAGGAGCGCATGGCAACGGACGTCTACGACCCGATCACCTGGATCACCCGCAAGGTTCGCCCTGCCGCGGCCGCCGGTGGTCATCCGGGGACGGCGGAATCGAACGGCGCCCTGGGCGCGAGACCACCGGAGCGTTTCGAGGTCAAAGACGTGATTCGTCTGAAAGATCGGTCGAAGTCGTTCGCCCGCGTGGGACGGGTGCTTCCCGACGGGCGGCTCGAGGTCTGGATTTTGAAGATGGGAGGCAGTGTCCAGACGTGGCGCGGACCGAAGGTCATCAGCGCCAGCGACGTGACGAACAACTACGG
>JALYYC010000232.1 GCA_030946755.1 Candidatus Dormiibacterota bacterium | reverse complement strand
CCTGAAGCCGTTCCTGCACGTGATCCTGGTTTCCGCGACCCTCCACATCTATGTCAGCCAGACCGACCGCGGCGAGGTCCTAATCGGCGCCGAGATCGAGCCCTACACCACTTACAGCCAGCAGTCGACCGCGTCCTTCCTCGAGCAGAGCGCCCACCACACGCTGGAGCTCCTCCCCAAGCTGGCGCCAATCAAGGTGCTGCGCACGTGGGCCGGGCTCTGCGACATCACGCCGGACTACAGTCCGATCATGGGCAGGACGGAGGTCGAGGGCTTCTTCATCGACGGCGGCTGGGGGACGTACGGCTTCAAGTCGGCGCCCATCTCCGGCGTCACCATGGCGGAGCTGATCGCGACCGGCAAGACGCCGGCGCTGATCGAGCCCTTCCGGTTATCGCGCTTCTGGGAGCGCCGCCTGGTCTCGGAGCTGGCGGCCGCCGCCGTTTCACACTAAGCTCAAACGCGATGTCGGATCTGATCGTGGTGCGGCCCGAGCCGCTCTGCGCCGAGACACCGCTCGAGCGTCAGGAAGGGATTCTCACGCCGATCGAACGGTTTTACGTGCGAAACAACTTCCCGATTCCAGAGCCGCCAACGCACCTCACCATCGATGGCGCGGTCGCAGAGCCGATGACCCTGACTCCGGCGGAGCTGGGGCGGCTGCCGCGGCGCCGACTGGTGGCGACCCTGGAATGCGCCGGCAACGGCCGCGCCACGATGAATCCGCCGGTGCCGGGCGAGCCCTGGGGGCTGGGCGCGGTGAGCACGGCCGACTGGGAAGGCGTCTCCCTTACGACCGTCCTGCGCAATGCCGAGGTCGCGCCGGAAGCGGTCGAGCTCGTCTTCCACGCGGCTGACGGATTCGCCCGCTCGCTTCCGATCAAGGTCGCCCAGAATGAGGACATCCTGCTGGTAGACCGAATGAACGGCGCGGCGCTCACCCGCGAGCACGGATTCCCCGTCCGCCTTCTGGTCCCTGGTTGGTACGGCATGGCATCCGTCAAATGGCTCGCCCGCATCGAGGCGAGCCGCACTCCGTTCCTCGGGCATTTCCAGGTGGAGCGCTACGTGATCGGTGACCGGCCGGTGCGTGCGGTGCAACCACGCTCCCTGATCCTTGACCCGCCAGAGGGTGCGACCGTCGGTCTCACCCGAACTCTGGTGCGCGGCGTCGGCTGGACCGGCGCCGGCCGGGTAACCTCGGTCGAGGTCAGCGACGATGGCGGGCAGACGTGGGCCGCGGCACTGCTTCTTGGGTACAGCCAGCCCTACACCTGGCGTCGATGGGAATACGCCTGGGTACCGAAGCGATTAGGCGAGGCGATGCTGCTGACGAGGGCGACCGATTCAACGGGCCTGAGCCAGCCGCTCCAACCGGTCTGGAACGAGCTCGGCTATTGCAATAACGGCGTGGTGCCGCGGCACCTCTTCATCGACAAGACCTCATAGCGCCTGACCGGTCCGTTAGTCGGGCTTCGGAAATAGAGGCGGATCCGAGTCCCAGTAGGCCCCCTTCATCGGGTTGAACCGCGGCCCGGTTGCTCTCTTTCGCTGACTCTTTGGGCGCGGCAACTTCGGGGTTTTGGGGGGTGTTTCCGATGTCTCATCGTTGGCGAACTCAGAATCGATTGGACCCACCGGCCTTTTATCGCGCACCATCGTTGGCCCATTCTATTGTTCGGTAGGCTCCCACAGTTCCACCTTGTTACCTTCTGGGTCAATGACCCAGCCGAACTTTCCGTATTCCGAGTCGTCGAACTTGTCCACAACGTTGCAGCCCTCTTCCCTGAGGGCCTTAAGCAGCGCGCGGAGGTCGGCCACTCGGTAGTTCACCATGAAGGAAGCCACAGATGTACGGGGTCTGGAACGAGCTCGGCTATTGCGATAACGCCGCAGTCCACCGCCGCATCTTGATCGCCTGAGCCAGGGAGGTGAGGGGGATCGAGGGGTATCGCGCCCGGATGGGCAAGGCGTCGAAGGCCTGAGGGCGGGTCTCCAGCAGGAGGCCTGCCTGGATTAGCC
>JALYYC010000222.1 GCA_030946755.1 Candidatus Dormiibacterota bacterium | reverse complement strand
CCCGTCGGAAGAAATGTCGTACGAGGAGGCGGCGGCACCCTGGACGTCGGTGAGGTCCGGCTTCGGCCGCAGCGGCGCTTCGAAGGTCTGACGGCCGATTACACCCTCGTAGTCAAAGGTCTGCTGCCCGGGGTCAAGGCTGTTCGGCTCAGTCGTGCTGCTGATCCGCAGTACCTGCTTGTCTGCCGACGCCATCCCGCCAATGCTGCCGCCGGGCGCCGGCGTTCCACAGGCCGCGGCGAGAAGTCCAAGTCCGACGGCGATGACCAGCCGGACGATGACGGATGGTTGCGAGAAGACGCGCATGCTGGCGACCTCCTTTCCCGAAATTTCCGGCAAGGCTACGGCACGCCGTTTCGATTCTCGTTAGAGGCGGTCGCGAATTGTTAAAAGGATCTTCGAAGCCGGTCACGCATTCGGGTTCAGCTCTGCCTCGCCGGCCGACCGCACCGCCGGCGGCGGCAGGTAGGCGCGCAGCATCCGGTAGACGGTCGGCACAAGGTTCGGTCGGACCGACGAAACCTCCGAGCTGCTCAACTGGAGATCCACGAGCCGCGCGGCGCGCAGCAGCACGAGGTGCGCCCGGACGCGGGCGATGGGCTGGCCGAGCTCGCGGCTCAAACGGTCCGCCGTCATCGGTTCACGGCCGAGGGCACGGAGGATGCGGAGCCGGTCCTCGTGAGCGAGGGCACGGTGAACGCGCACAAGGCGCGAGGGTGGCGCGTCGGGCTCGCCGGGAGCTTCGTCCTCGACCGGGTAGCAGAACACCCGCGTCGAACCGACGGTCGTCATCAGCACCCAGGGGCGAACGATGACCGAGGGGATCAGGAGGATCCGGCGGATTCCCGGCTCGGCCATGTAATCGATGCCGCGGGTCACGAAACGAACGAGCCGTTGCGGTGACGTCTTGCCGACCACCCGTTTCGCGCGCGCCTCGCCAGCCAGGACCGACGCGACCTCGCGCTCGTTCTGCCGAAATATCTCCCGGTACCAGCGATCGAGGAGATCGATGACGAGCGCCTTGAGGCGGACATTCGGGAGCGCGATCAGTCGGATCAGCGCGGCCTGGTGATCCTGGTCGTCGGGAAACAGCACCCGCGCCATTCGGCTTCGGGCCGCGCCGTCACCCGCCTGGGCTTGCTGCACCAGCGCCGGGGGGACACGCCTGGCGCTGGTGAAGCAGCCAAAGACGTGAAAGGCGAGCAGCTCGGCGTCGAACTGCTGAAGATGGGCCAGGAACTGCGGTGGCCGTTTTGGCGCCGGCATCTTGTACGCAACTCCAAGCAGGTGCAGCCACAGCCACGCCGGGGCCGACAGCTCCTGGGCGGAGGCAAGCAGCTCCGGTGACGCCTGGCGCCGGGTCGCCATGAACCATCCGGGTCCCGCATCAAAGGTCTCAGCATCATCCGGAAGGCTGAAAACCAGCAGGCTCATCAGGAGCTCATAGACGGGTGAGGCGTCGATCTCTACCGGCAGCCGCGGGTCGTTCGCAGAGGCCTCCGTCCAGGAGGGGATCGCAACAGCCCGTTGATCCAAAGGGTCCCTCCCGGCAGATGGCCTTCCCCAAGGCCTGTGGAGGCACCCTACGCTTCAGGCGTTAAGCACTTATTAAGGCGCGCCGGAATGATTAGAAGGCATTAGAGACCACGTCGATCGGCCGCCGTTTGCTTATTCGGCTACGAACCGGTATCCGATACCGGGCACCGAGTGGATGAAGTGCGGCTTGTCCGAGTCGCGCTCGATCTTCTTGCGCAGCCGGTAGACGTGCGCGTCCACGGTGCGAGTCTCGATTTCGACCTCATAGCCCCAGACCTTCCGGAGCAGCTCGCCCCGGCTCACGACCTGGCCGGCCTGCGAGGCCAGCAGGGAGAGGAGGTTGAACTCGGTCAGCGTCAGCGACACTTCCTTGCCCTCGCGCCATACCTGGCGGGAGTTCATATCGATGATGAGGCCGGGGAACTCGAAGCGCGTCTTGGGTTGCTGCGTCGTGACCGCCTGCTCGCTGCGGCGCAGATGAGCTCCAACCCGGGCTAAGAGTTCCCGTACCTCAAACGGCTTGGTCAGGT
>JALYYC010000183.1 GCA_030946755.1 Candidatus Dormiibacterota bacterium | reverse complement strand
TCGGCGACCGCATCAAGCACGCCCTGGCCGATGCCGAGTTGCGCCCCTCCCCAGGTCATCGTCTGGTGGGCCTCGGTCAGCGCGGTGGACTTGTTCATCATCAGCGTCGGCGGCCAGACCGGTTCGTAGTGCGCTTCGTCCGCTCCAACACAGACCAGCACCGGCGTGTGTCCCACCGTCGGATGGGCGAACATGCTGAGCGCCGCCGCAGCGGTCACGCTGCCCCGACGGGCCAGCACGACATTGACATGGCTGCCGTTCGGCTTGACGCCGCTCCAGCCCTCGCCGATCCGGCCGTCCAGCTCGTCGAGCGTCAAACGGGGGCGGTCTCGGCCTGGGCCGCCTTCGAGGGCTTGGTGGTTTGGAGTCGCCGTAGCTCCTCGATCGGGATATGGCAGCGCATCAGATGCTGGGGCTCGACCTCGAGCAGCGGAGGCTCCTGATCCTCGCAAATCTTGCCAATCTTGCGGTGGCAGCGCGTGTGAAAGACGCATCCGCTTGGTGGGTTCGTGGCGCTGGGAATCTCGCCGAGCAGCTTGATGCGCTCGCGCCCGCCACCGTCGATCGTCGGGACGGCCGACAGCAGCGCCTCGGTGTAGGGGTGGTGCGGGCCGGAAAAGACCACCTCCGATGGCCCGAGCTCCATCAGCCGGCCGAGATAGAGGACCGCGATCCGATCGGCGATATAGCGAACCACGCCCAGGTCGTGGGAGATGAACAGATAGGTCACGTGCTGCGCCGCCTGCAGGTCGACCAGCAGGTTCAGGATGGCTGCCTGGACGGAAACGTCCAGCGCGGAGGTCGGCTCGTCGCAGATCACGAGGCGGGGATCACCGGCGAACGCGCGGGCGATCGCAACCCGCTGCTTCAAGCCGCCCGACAGCTGGTTGGGCCGCATCGAGAGGTAGCGCTCGGCCAGCCGTACCGAGCCGGTTAGCTCGCGAAGGCGGCCTTCCGCCGCCGGGCCCGTCAGACCGGCCAGCTTGAACAAGGAGCGACGGAGGATCTGGCGCACGCTGCGGCGCCGGTTGAGCGCCGAGTCAGGATTCTGGAAGACGATCTGCAGCACCCGGACATCCCGCTTGGTCCGCCGCACGAGGGCGGCGGCGAGGACATGGCCATCGAGCTCGACCGAGCCGCTGGTTGGCGTGATCAGCCCGAGGACCGCGCGGGCGAAGGTCGTCTTGCCGCTGCCGGATTCGCCAACCATGCCGAGAGTCTCGCCAGGCCAGATCTGTGCCGACACGCCGCCCAGGGCGTGGACTTCCTGGCCGTTCTGATGGAAAACCTTTTTCAGCTCGTCAACGTTGACCAGCGGGGTCGTTGTGCGGTCGATCACGATAGGTTTCGCGAGGTCGGCGGCGGTCGTTCGCGGAAGCTCGCGCGCGTGTTCGTGGAAATAGCAACGACTCGAGTGGTCATCGCCGATCTGATACATCGGCGGCTCCTCGGTGCGGCAGACATCTTGCGCAAGCCCGCAGCGGTCCGCGAAGACACACGCCTTCAGTTCCTGGCTGATGGCAGGGAGGAAGCCGGGGATGGTGTCGAGCCGGCCGCGATCCTTGCGCATCCCGCCGCGCGGCACGCAGCGGAGCAGTCCGACGGTATACGGGTGGCGCGGGTCGTTGATGATCTGATTGACCGGTCCTTCCTCGACCAGGCGGCCGGCATACAGGACCCCGACCCGTTCGCACATCTTGACGATGACGCCGAGGTTGTGCGTGATGAAGAGCACCGAGGTCTTGAACTCGGCCTGCAGGTGCTGGATGAGGTCAAGGACTTCCGCCTCGACGGTGGCGTCGAGGCTGGTGGTTGGTTCGTCGAGGATCAGCAGGGAGGGGTCCTTGGCCAGTGCCATGGCAATGACGACGCGCTGCTGCATGCCTCCAGACAACTGGTGAGGGTAGCGGGCCATCACCCACCCGGGGTCCGCGATCTGCACCTTGGCGAGCGCGCTCTCCGCTTTCGTCCTCGCCAGCTCCCGGTCGTCGCCACGGATTTCGAAGACCTCCGAAACCTGGTGGCCAATCCGGATCGACGGATTCAGCGCCTCCCCGGGATTCTGATAGACCATCGACACGTCATTCGCGCGCAGCTGGCGCAACTTGCGGTTTGACAGCCCGACGACGCTGCGGCCGGCTACCTCAATCGTGCCGGAGCGGACGCGCCCGTTGCTCGGCAGGTATCCGACCACAGCCAGGGCAGTCGTCGACTTCCCGCACCCCGATTCGCCGACGAGCCCGTAGGATTCCCCGCGGCCGATGGTGAAAGAAACGCCGCGCAGGATTCGGCGGTCGCGCCCGCGGACGCGGTAGACGACGTTGAGCTCTTTGACCTCGAGGGCGGGGACGGCCGCATCGACTGTCGGGACGGTGGCTGCGTTGCTCATCGTCCGAGCACCCGCTGGAGCCCGTCGGCCACCAGGTTGATCGCGACCACGAGCGAGACGATGGCGATCGCCGGGAAGAGGACCGTCCACCAGTAGGTGCCGGCATTCAGGAGCTGGTAGTTCTCGGAGACCTGCAACGCCCAGTCAGGGGATGGCGGTGACAGGCCAAACCCGAGGAAGGTGAGGCCGGCGACGGCGAAGATCGCATACCCCAGCCGGACCGTGGCCTCGACGATGATCGGGCTCATGACGTTCGGGAGGATCTCGGCGAACATGATGTAGGGCGGGCGTTCGCCAGAGAGGCGCGCCGCCGAGACGTAATCGAGCTGGCGTTCGGCCAGCACGGCCGCGCGGACCGTCCGGGAGACGATCGGGGTAAAGACGAGGCCGATGACCACGATCACCGTCAGGGCCGAATGGCCGAGGGCGACGAGCACCGTCACGGCGATGACGATCAGCGGCAGGGCGAGGACCGCATCGACGATACGGCTGGCCACGTCATCGACGCGGCCGCGGAAGTACCCTGTGACCAGGCCGACGATCGTCCCACCGATGACGCCGAGCAGGGTCGCCAGGGGGGCCACGATCAGGATGTCGCGCGCGCCGGCCAGCACGCGGGAGAGAACGTCGCGGCCGAGCTGGTCGGTTCCGAAGGGGTGCGCACCGCTGAGCCCGGCGAGGGGATCCGAGGACTGAGCCAGTGGGTCGTGCGGCGCGATTTTGTAGCCGAAGATGGCGCAGAAGACCCAGAAAGCGATGATCGCAATGCCGATGATCAAGGTCTTCGAGCGGACGAGCTGCTGCATCGTCTCCCGACGTGCGACCTGCCGCTCCGAGCGCTGTATGGGCGCCGCGAGCGTGCTCATTCGACTCCGGCGTAGCGGATGCGAGGATTGAGCAGGGAGTAGAGGATGTCGGCGGCCAGGGTCGCGACCAGGTACACGAGCCCGACAACGAGCACCCCGCTCTGCAGCATCGTGAAGTCCTTGTTGAGGGCCGCCGTGTAGATGCGCTGGCCGATGCCGTTGTAGTTGAAGAGCTTCTCGATCACGACCAGGCCGCCAATCAGGTAGCCCATCTGGGTCGCGACCACGGCGATCGTGGGGAGGAGCGAGTTACGCAGGACGTGCCGGCGGATCACGGTCCGGGTATCCAGGCCCTTCAGGTAGGCGGTGCGCGTGTAGTCGGAGTTGAGCGCCTCGATCGTCCCCGCGCGGGCCATTCGGGCGATGTAGCCGAACAGAACCATGACGAGGGCCATGCCGGGCAAGAGGAGGTAGCGAAGCTGGGTCAAGAACCCGGCATCCTCCGGCGCGGCGGCCGTAACCGGTAGCCAGTTCAGTACGAGCCCGAAGATCAGGATCAGCACGATCGCCGAGATGAACTCCGGCACCGCCGTCAACGAGAGGCCGGTGAGGGTGATCGCGCGGTCCGCCAGCGTTCCGCGGCGGAGCGCGGCGACCACGCCGCCGAGGATGCTGAGCGGGACGACGAGCAAGAAGGCGACGCCCGCCAGCTTGAGCGAGTTGATCAACGACGGGCCGAGCAGTTCCACCACCGGGACCTTGTATTGCAGGGACGTCCCCAGGTTGCCGTGGATCAGCCGCCCGACCCAGTCGATGTATTGGATGTAGATGGGCTGGTCGACCCCGAGCTGGTGATTGAGCCGGGCGACATCGGCTTCGCTCGCGAAGGGCCCCAGGACGTTGCGTCCGATATTTCCCGGCAGGAGTTGGGAGGCGACGAAGACAAGGATGCTCAAGAGGAAGAGCGTGACGAAGGCGAGGGCAATCCGCCTCAACAGGAAGCGTGTCATGACCGCCCTCCCCCTACTCCCCGGAGCGGGCGATTAGCCCAAGGACGTCTTGCTGAGATACACCGTGCCTTGCGGATCCGCATAGTAACCCTGGATGGACTTCAGCCCGGCGGCGAGGTACTGATAGAAGTAGGGGAAGATGACCGGGGTGTCCGCGAGCAGGATGGTCTCGGCCTGCTTCGAGTACTTCCTCTGGTCTTCGATCGAGATGGCGCCGATGAAACTCTTTGCGGCCGCATCGAACTGCGGGTTCGAATAGTGGGCCGCATTCCAGACGCCTCCCGTCTGCAGCGCCGCGGTGAGATAGACGTTGGGAACGGAGCGGTGGCCCCAGTCGGTGATGTTCATCGGGGCGTTAAGCCACGGGGTATCGCCCCAGCCACTGGGCGGTCCGGTCTGCGAGCCGGCAAAGTATGCCGTCGAGGTCTTGATATCCAGGCTCATGTTGATCCCGATCGCTTTGACGGAGCTCTGAATGATCTGGGCCAGCTGCGGAATCTCACCGGTCTGCTCGGTGGTCAGCGTGATCGCGAAGCCGCTGCCAACGCCGGCGCTGGACAGCAGCTGCTTGGCCTTCGCGGTGTCCTGCTTGCGCTGCGGCACATCGGGATCCCCGACGGTCGAGGGATAGACGGGCGCCCACGGCGTGTCGTTGCCGATGTCCGCGTACTTACCGAAGAGCGTGCTGACGATCGACGGGCGATCCAGCGACAGCGCGATCGCCTGCCGAACCTTCGAGTCTTTGAGCGGGTTACTGAGATCGGTCCGCATGCACACTTCGCGGTGGGTCGCGGCCTTGCCGCCGAAGATCTGGTACTTCGAATTGTTGAACAGCGCCTTGTCGGTCGCATAGTTGACCTGTCCGATGAGATCGAGCGTGCCGCCCAGCAGCGCCGCGTCCGCAGCGGCCGAGTCCTGGTAATAGGTGACGTCCACGCCGTCGAGGGGTGCCTGACCGCCCCACCAGTCGGGGTTCCGCGAATACTTCGCGCCGACGCCCGGCGTGTAGGAGGTGAGCTTGAACGCGCCGGTCGTTTGCGGTTTTGAGGTGAAGGTGCCGAGCTGGTAGTCCTTGGGCAGGATGATGCTCTGGTAGGTGGTCGAGCTCAGCAGGTAGGGAAAGCTCGCGGTCGGGTTGTCGAGGTGGAACTTCACGGTCAGGTTGTCGACCTTGGTCGTCCCGCCCGGGGAGAGGACGCCCTTGAAGGCGGAGAGGGCCTGGGACCCGGAGGTCTTGCTGACGAGGCGCTCGTACGTGGTCACGACATCGTCCGCGCCGAACGCCTGGCCAGACTGGAATTTGACATTCGGCCGCAGGTTGATGGTCCACTCGGTCGCGTCGCCGTTCGGCGTCCACTTGGTGGCCAGCTCCGGGTCGAGCTTGAGGCCGGGCACGCTCCGGATCAGGTGCTCGCCGCAGATGCTGCCGGTCTCGAGCGCACCCTGGTCGGCAAACGTGTGGGGCTCGATATCGTGCGCCGGCGGCGGGATGATGCCGACACGAATGCGTCCGCCCTTTTTTCCCGTGGTGGTGGAGGTCGAGGGTGTGCCGCAGCCGGCCACCGTCAGGGCGGCGCCGATGACCGATGCCGACAGCCCGAAGATGGTCGCACGGCGAATGAAGGTCCGGCGGTCAACCTTCCCGCCGAGGAGCTCGTCGATGACAGTGTTTTCGATCGGGCCGGCGACCCGCCGGTAGTGATTCAAGCGATCGTGTGCTTCCCGTTCCATGATCCCCTCCTACTGAAGTCTGGGTTACCCGAGCGCGGCAGCCGCAAGCAAGCGCAGGCGCCCGCTCCCAGCCTGTGGATATTCGACAGAGTAGCGCAATCATTGCAACGGACACCGGCACTGTCAAGTTGACACCGTTGCTAAGGAAAAATTAGAGTTTCGCCATCTCAGTAACTGAACCCAGGGCGAAGTCGCCGACCGTGCGCTCGGCCAGTGGGCTGTATATCGGCGGCAAGTGGCGGGAGCCGGCGGGGGAGTGGCTCACCGTTGCCGACCCCGCGACCGGGGACGACGTCGGCCGGGTGGTCGCGGCGACGGCCGCCCAGGCCCGCGAGGCGGTCGAGGCGGCCTCGGCCGCATTCCCAGGCTGGAGCACGCTGGCGCCGGACAAGCGGGCCCAGGTCCTGCGACGGGCCCATCAACTGGTCATCGATCGGGTCGACGAGCTGGCTCGGGCGCTGACGCTGGAGCAGGGAAAGCCGGTTGACGAGGCGAAGGGGGAGATCCTGTGGGGCGCGGAGTTCCTCGTCTGGTACGCGGAGGAGGTGCGCCGCCCATCGGGCGAGATCCTGGCCAGCAACGGCCCGGGCCAGCAGTTATTGGTCCGGCGCCGGCCTCGGGGCGTTGTCGTCTGCATCACCCCATGGAATTTCCCGAGTTCGATGATCCTGCGGAAGATCGCCCCGGCCACGGCTGCCGGGAACACCGTCGTCCTCAAACCGGCCGAGCAGACGCCGCTGTCCGCCACCCTCCTGTTCGAGATCTTCCACGACGCCGGCTTCCCGCCCGGGGTGGTCAACCTGGTCTGCGGCGACCCAACGGTGATCGGACCGGCCCTGACGACCCATCCCAGGGTTCGCCAGATCAGCTTCACCGGGTCGGTCGACGTGGGCAAGCTGCTGCTCGCGCAGGCGGCCCGCACCATCACCAAGGTCAGCCTCGAACTCGGCGGCCATGCCCCGGCGATCGTCTTTGCCGACGCCGATCTCGAGCTGGCGGCCTTAAAGGTCCGCTTCTCCAAATTCCAGAGTGCCGGCCAGTCATGTGTCGCGGCCAACCGGCTCCTGGTCGAGGCGAGCATCGCGGATGAATTCGGGGAACGCCTGGCGCGGCACGCCGACTCGGTACGGGTCGGACACGGCCTCGATGCAGGCGTCGAGGTCGGTCCGCTGATCGATGCGGCGGCCAATCGCCGCGTCCGCGCCCACGTCCGGGACGCCGTCACCCGTGGAGCCCGGGTGCTGGCCGGTGGGGACACCCCCGCGGGCATGGATGCCGACCGATTCTTTGCGCCGACCGTCCTAT
>JALYYC010000123.1 GCA_030946755.1 Candidatus Dormiibacterota bacterium | reverse complement strand
GTGTCCCCACCGTTGGAGGCGGCGAGCAGCTCGTAGCGGTACGTGCTCGAGAGGAACATGTTGCTCATGTCGGTCGAGTTGGGGTTCAGGGGCGGATAGCTGTACCGGCTCGCCTCCAGGTGCGCGCCGTCCGGGCTGACGCCGAAGGAGATCTCCTGCTGGGCCTTCAAGGGAAAGGTCGCGACGGGTTTGACCCCACTCCGGGTGAGTTCTCGGACGATCCCCGCCCCATCCGCATAGAAGACGCGGCCGCCCGAGACCCGCGCTTCCGGCTGCAGCAGCGGCGCCGCGTTTCCCACCACGGGAAGCGCGCGTGGCGTGAAGTCGGCCTTGGCTCTGGCGACCCCGTCAAGGCCGACAATCGCCACCCGGTCATGAGCGTCAGCCCCGCCCGGCTCGGCGCCCATCTGGCTGTGCGGTCCGCGCGCTTCGAGGACGACGAACTGCACCTCGCCAGGTGTCGCGCTCGCCCTGCCGCTGGCGGCAGTGCTCGGCGTTGGTGATCCCTGGGTCGCCGTCCCCGGAGGGCCGCAGGCGGCGAGCAGCAAAAGGCCCAGGGAGAGCAGCCGGCGCATCGCGCTATTAACGCACGGCCGCCTGGGCCCTGAGTTCACTTTGGACGGAATGTCAAGTGATCGGCCCGCAATACGACTCTCCGCTCAGAATCGGGTTGCGGGATCGCTGGCGCGCGCCTAAAATGGCCCCTCGAGTCCCGTCTCGACGGCTTCCGGGGCTCGGAGGAGGGTTGAAGCCATGTATCGCAAAGCCTCCAGGCTTTTCGACAATTCGTTCGCGTCCGCCGACGCGCTCGCCGGAGTCGCCCTGGTCGTCATGCTGGTCGCCTTTGCCGCGCTGATGCTGCAGTTTCATCGGTTCGGCGAGCCGTCGCTGCCCCGGACGGCGGCAGCGAGTTCGAGCACGTCGCCCAGCCCCACCGCCTCCGCCTCGGCCAGCCCAACGGCGACCGTCGCGGCGGTCCCGACCGTGAGCGCGTCGGCTCCGGCGACGGCCTCTCGGCGCGCCACCCCGCGCCCGTCCGCCCGGCCAACCCCGGCTCCCAGTCCGAGCGCGCCTGCCACGCCGATCCCGCTGCCATCGCTTCCGGTCCCAACACCGTCCATCCCGGTTCCCACCCCTTCGATCTCTCCCTGATCGGTATAGTTCGGACCGGACATGGCACGTGACCTCTCCGTCCGCCTCGCCGAAGATCGGCCTGGCGAGTTCGCCAGGGTGGTCCAGGCGCTGACCCATGCATCGATCAACATCGAAGGAATCGCCGAGGTGAACGGGGTCGTGCATGTGCTCGCGCGGGATCCGAATTCGGCGCGCTCGGCACTTCGCGCCGGCGGCTACCAGATCGAGGCGGAGCGCGAGGTCTACATTATGCCGATGCCCGACCGGCCGGGCGAGCTGGCGATGGCGCTGCAGCGACTCGCCGATGCCAACGTCAATGTGAACTTCGTCTACCTGGCGACCGAGACGCGCGTCGTCATCGGCAGTGACGACATCGTTCAGGCCCGCGAGCTCCTCCAGCCCGCGAACAACTAACCTCGACCCCTTGGCGAGATTGATCTACTCGGCGATCACCTCGCTTGACGGCTACGTCGCGGACGAGACCGGCAACTTCGGTTGGGCGGCACCAGACGACGAGGTCCACGCCTACGTTAATGACCTCGAGCGGCCGATCGCTACCTATCTATATGGCCGCCGGATGTACGAGGTAATGACCTACTGGGAGACTGCCCACAGCGTCGCCGACCGGTCACCCGTCACGATGGACTTCGCCCGGATCTGGCAGGCAGCCGACAAGGTCGTCTTCTCGCGGACGCTGACGCGGACGTCGACGGCGAGGACGCGGCTCGAGCGGACCCTCGACCCCGAGGCGGTGCGCCGGATGAAGGCGACCGCGGAGCGTGACCTCAGTGTCGGCGGCTCCGACCTCGCCGCCCAGACCATCGAGGCCGGGTTGGTCGACGAGCTGCATCAGTTCATCCATCCGATCGTGGTCGGAGGCGGCACCCACTGGCTACCCCGCCACTTCCGGCTGCGCCTCGAGCTCGTGGACGAACGCCGCTTCAGGAGCGGCGTCGTCCACCTCCACTACCGCACGTGAACCTCCCTCAGACATGCAGGCTGGGCCGGTAGGTGAGCTCCTGGATGTTGCCGTCGAGCGTCCGGCTCTCCATCAGCTCGAGGTCGAAGTCAGCCGCACTCTTGAAGATCGGGTC
>JALYYC010000102.1 GCA_030946755.1 Candidatus Dormiibacterota bacterium | reverse complement strand
CCCCTGAGGTCAATCCAACCGCCGCCTTCACCGCCGTCGGTGCGGTCGACGGGCTCAGGTTGCCCTCGATGATCCCAGCGATGATCAGCAGCGGCGCGAGTCCGGCGAGGATGATCACCGATTTGCGCGCGGCGAGCACGAGCGCGTCCCGCCGCCGGTAGGCGCCCGGCATGACGAGGGCCCAGCCCATCATCAGGCCCGAGGCGCCGGCTGCTACGACGACCGACAGCTCGATAACGCCATGGGCGATGACGAAATCCAGCAGGCCGCCACCAATGCCGTAGGCGCTGGTCAGGCCGAGCAGGCCCCCGAGCTGGATGCCGTTGGTCATCAAGATGTAGATCGTAGGCAGCCCGAGCAGCACGCCGAACGCGAAGGCCAGGATCGAGACATTGATGTTGTTGGTCATGATCACGCCGGCCATCAGCGGCCGCTCGGACGCCGGGATCTGCGTCCAGAGCTGGTGATTGTGAACCAACTGGACGATCTGGGCGGGTACCAGGGCGTAGGCAAGCTGCGGGTCCAGCCGGATCGCGATGAAGGCGATGATCGCCGGCCCAAACAGCAACGCCGCCGCCGCCAGCATGTATCGACCCGAGGCGCGATAGGTCTGCGGTAGCGTCAGGCCATAAAAGGTCGCGATCCGCCGCGGGAGGTTGCCGCCTGACTGGTAGACCGCGGCATGACCGCGTGCCACCAGCCCGTTGAGGTATCCGGCCACCGGCGCGTTAGGCCAGTCACGTTTCGCTCGAGCCAGGTCGGCGGTCGCGCGCCGGTAAAGGCCCGCGAGAGCCAGGACCTCGGTCGGACGCAGCCCGCCGAACCGACTGGTCCCGGTCCTGCCGAGAAGCGCCTCCAGCCGTTCCCACTCCGGCCGCCGCCGAGTTACGAAATCGTCAGCGCGCATACAGCAATCATGACGCAGCGCAGGGTCCCGACCTTGCCAGCATTAGACTGCACCCGTGCAACCCCCGGATCAATCGGACGACCTCATCATCGCGACCCCGGAACGGGTCGCGTTTGAGTACGAGATCGCCGGGATCGGGAGCCGCTTTCTAGCCCAGCTCGTCGACGCCTTGATCCTGCTCGCGATCGGCGTCGTGATCGTCATCGGCGCGATCGCGATCGGCGTCATCTTCAATTCGGCCCAGGTCGCGGTGCTCTTCGGATTGATCCTCGGGTTCATCCTCTTCGCCGGATACTTCCTGATCAGCGAGGCGGTCCTATCCGGGCAAACGCTGGGGAAGCGCGCGGCGCGGCTGCGGGTCGTCGGGGACCAGGGTCAGCCGATCACGGTCGGCCAGGCGGCAACGCGCAACCTGATTCGGATCGTCGACTTCCTCCCCGTCTTCTACGGCGTCGGGATCATCACCCTCTTCGTCAACGGCCGCGGCAAACGCCTCGGGGACTTCGCGGCTGGCACGGTGGTGGTACGCGACCGTCAGCGGATTAGCCTGCACGACCTCTCGAGCGCCCCATCGACCCCGGCGACCTCCCCCCAGCCAGTCAACGCTCCGCCCGCGCCTGTCTCGATCTGGGCGCAACCGGGCGAGACACCGCCGGCCACCCCGGCGCGGCCGGCGGCGGCCGAGCCCGGCGGCCTGGACCAGGCCCTGCGGCGGTTGGTGGTCGCCTACGCCGCCCGTCGGGAAGAGTTGCCGGTGGCGCGGCGGCAGGCGCTCGCCGAGAGCGCCGAGCCGGCCCTGCGGCGGGCCTTGCCCGACCTCGTCGCGACCAGTGGGCCACTGGCGGCGCTCGATCAGCTCGCGGAACGCGAGGGCGTCTCACCATTCCGACCCGTCGAGCGCAACGCCCGCCAGGCGATGGGCTTCGGGGTGATCACGGTGGTCCTCTTCTTCATCCCGCTGGTTCCGATCGTGACCGGCATCCTGTCGATCGTTTTCGCGCGGACCGCGTTACGCGAGATTCGCAGGGCACCCGAACGCGTTCAGGGAGAAGAGCGTGCTAAGAACGGGCGGTTACTCGGGATCATCGGGCTGACCATCAGCGGGATGCTTCACCTCCTCGGCCTGCTCGCCTTTCTGTTCCGAACCCCCTAGACATCCCACGTCGATAAGAAGTCAAGCGGCAACGGTTAATGACCTCGGCCAGGCGATGTGCTCGCGATAGTTTTGCCGGTGGTCCAGGCAACCATGCAGGATCCCGACCAGTCGATTGGCCAGTGCTCGCAGCGCCTGGTGATGGGTCTTGCCGCGCTGCCGGAGTGCGCGATAGTAGTGGAGCGCGCCGGCGGAGTGGGTGAGGGCGCAAAAGGCCCATTGGTGGCAGGCGTCGGCGAGGCGCCGGTTGCGCGCCATGCGGGCCAGGACGACCCGTCGCGTGCCGGACGCCTTGGTGATGGGTGAGCTGCCCGCGTAGTTCTTTCGCGCTTTAGGATGGGCGAAGCGGGTTCGGTCGTCACCGAACTCCGACAAAACCCGGGCGCCGAGGACGATGCCAAGTCCAGGAAGACTGCGGTAGATCTCGGCGTCCGGGTGTTTCTCAAAACTCGGGGCCAACTCCGACTCGAGGCTGTCCAGTTCCGCATTCATTCCGCGCAGAATGCGGACCGTCGAGGCGACACTCTTGCCGTAGGCCTCCCCGACGCGGCCGGGCGCCGCCAGCTGCGGCGCACGCAGCTGGGTTTGGATCGCCGCCGCCTTTTCTTCCACGCCACGTTCGCGGCCAGCCCGGCGCAGAATGGCAGCCAGCTTGGACTGCGAAAGCGTGCGGCCCCTGGCGGGCGTCGGGGCGGCGTCGAGCACGGCGAGCGCAAGCGGGTGCGTTAGGTCGGTGCCAAAGGCAGCGAGCGCCGCCGGGTAGTACTCGCGCAGATTGTTGCGCAGCTGGTTGGCGAGCCGTTGCCGGCTCCAGACCAGGTTCTGGTGGGCCCGGGCCAGCACCTGCAGCGAGACGGCCAACTCCGAGTCGCCCGCCACCGGCCGGTGGTTGTGCCGATCGGTGCGCACCAGGTCGGCGAGAACCTTGGCGTCGCCAGGATCCGATTTCGCGCCGGAGGTCGCGTGCCGCTCGCGGTACCGACTGGCCGCCAGTGGGTTGATCGCATAGACCTGGTAGCCCGCGGCCAGCAAGGCCCCAACGAGCAGCCCGCGGTCAGTTTCGATCCCGATCACCACCTGGTTGGACTCGGTGGCATGGTCCCCCAGCAGCGCATGGAGCTGACCGACGCCCTCGAGGCCTTCGGCAATCCGTCGCTTGGCCAGGACCGTGCCCGTCCCCTCCAGCACGCAGATGTCGTGGTGTGCCTCCGCCCAATCAATGCCGACGAAGATCTCCAAACTGCACCTCCCTCAAATCTGTAATCGAGCCGGAGGAGACTCGCGTCGACCTAATAGTTCAGTGCTCCAGGCACGTCATCCCACTAGCCGTCTCATCCCCTCGCCGGCCGATGGGGGCACTTTCTAGGGCTAGGGCTCGATGCCCAGGCCGCGGCTGTGCTCACCCATCGGTGGCTCGGTGGAACAGTATCCGATTGGCGGATCTCGTTCCTACCCTATTAGGCCCCACCGGGACCGGTCGGCTCGACCGCTAGTGGCTCTCCGGTTT
Organism: Candidatus Dormiibacterota bacterium; assembly: GCA_030946755.1. Taxonomy (GTDB): domain Bacteria; phylum Chloroflexota; class Dormibacteria; order CF-121; family CF-121; genus JALYYC01. The sequence continues at coordinate 407 of JALYYC010000102.1, read as the reverse complement.
GGCCTGGGCGGCATTGCCTTTGCCATGGGTGTCCCCGCCGCCACGCGAATCGTCGCCTCTGGCGGGTGAAGGAATGGCCTTTGCCGGCGACCGCGTGGGACGTGCGGCTGCCGCACCCGCGGCCGGGGGTGCAACCCTGGCTGCGGACTTCGGCGCCGACGTCGCCGGCTTGAGCATTGCGACCAGGCTGGAGCTCGGCGGCACGACGTCGACGATCCGCGCGATCATCGCCGTCTGACGCTGCGTGTTTACGGTCACGATTGCTGCGAGTGTCGCGTCGCTGGCGGAGGCAAGATCACGCTGCGCTCGGCTGTTCTGCACGCCGTAATCGCGAATCAGGTTTGTGATGATCGTCTCCGTGGATCCGCGTCCCTCGACGTGGAGCGCAGCCTGGTTGAGCCAGCCGA
>JALYYC010000082.1 GCA_030946755.1 Candidatus Dormiibacterota bacterium | reverse complement strand
AAGCTCGGATGTAGGCGACCGATACCGCCACGAACAGGACGACCAGCCCGATCGTGGCGTAGAAGAGGTTCTTTTCCAGGCCGCGCTTGGTGCGGTAGCCACCACCGGAATCCCCACCGCCGCCGATTGTTCCGCCCAGGCCGCTGGCCTTCGGCGTTTGCAGCAGGATTCCCAGCATCACGAGCAGGGCGAGGACGAGTTCAACGACGCCAAGGAAGGTCCGCATGGTAAGGCCGCTGAATTATACAGGCACTCCGGCGCGAATTGGTCAGGGTTCTTAGCATTGACAAATACACAAACTTGTATTAGCATGGGGTTGTGTACGGCCCGGCCCGCCACCTCCTGGCGCCCCTCCTCCTGGCCCTCCTGGTTGCGTCCTGTGCGCCGGGCCGTACCGATACCATCGCATCGAGCAGCCTGGGCGTCGCGTCTCCCTCGTTCGTGGCCGGCCCGATCGTCGCCGGCGACGACCATTTGCTTCCCCTCCCGGATGGCCCGAGTGCCTTTGCCGCGATCAGGCAGGAGCTGCGGATGGCACGCCGCTCGATCCAGCTGGAGATGTACGAGTTCCAGCGGCCCGACCTCGCCGGCCTCATGCTCGATGCGTTCGCCCGCGGGGTGACGGTGACCGGCATCATGGACCCGGGTGAGCGGAGCAGCCGTGCGATCTGGGCACAGCTCCAGCAGGCCGGGATCCCGGTCTTCCCCTTCCCGGTCGAGCCGCGCACGATCGATCACCTGAAGCTGCTCATTGTGGACGGCGAGCAGGCAATCGTCGGCGGCATCAACTGGGGACGTCGGTCGCCCGACAACCACGATTTCGACCTGCTGGCCGAAGGGCCGGTCGTCTTCAACCTGGCGCGAGTCTTCGCCGAGGACATCGCCCTGGCCGGCCAGGCCCGAGCCATACCGCCGGCCGCGTCCGACCGGGCCGTCCAGGTGCTGGTCACCCGGCCGGGCGAGGCGATTCGCAATGCGGCGCTCACCCTGATCGATGCCGCCAGGGCCTCGATCGTGATCGAGATGTTCGACCTCAGCGACCGTCTCGTGCTCGAGTCGCTCACGGTGGCGCGGCATCGCGGGGTCGCCATCCGGGCGCTCCTGGAGCCGACCCAGTCGCAGAACATCGACGCCATGGCTGTCTTGAAGTCAGCGGGGGCGCTCGTACGCTTCTTCACCCCGGTCAACGGCGAACTCCTCCACGCGAAGCTCGGCATCATCGACGGGGACACGGTTCTCTTCGGCAGCTGTAACTGGACCCGCTCGGGCTTCAGCCGCAACCACGAGCTTGACCTGCTGGTCAAGGACGCGAGCCTGGCACGCGTGTTTCAGGCCCGCGCCGACCAGGACTGGGCGACGATGTCAGCGCGCTAGGTCGTCTCCGGTCATCGCCGGCGGGACGTCGATCCCCGCGAGGCGCAAGATCGTGGGCGCGATGTCAGCGAGCCTGCCGCCGTCGCGAAGCCCATGCAGGCGGGGTGCTCCGGCCACGATCAGCGGCACCGGGCTCGTCGTGTGAGCCGTGAGCGGCTTGCCTGAGCTCGCGTCGATCTTCAATTCGGCATTGCCATGGTCGGCGGTGATCGCCAGGAGGCGCGAGCGAGCGAGGGCGGCGTCGGCAATCCGGCCGAGCACCTCGTCGACCACCTCGACGGCGCGGACCGTTGCCGGGAACACGCCGGTGTGCCCGACCATGTCCGGATTCGCGAAGTTGACCACCACGAAGGCGTCGTCTCGCTGCGTGATCCGGTCGATCAGAGCCGCCGCGACCGGTCCCGCGCTCATCTCGGGCTGCTGGTCGTAGGTCGCGACCTTCGGCGACGGCACGAGCAGGCGGTCCTCGCCTGCAAATGGCGCCTCCTGGCCACCGTTCAGAAAGTACGTGACGTGTGCGTATTTCTCCGTCTCCGCAAGGTGGAACTGCGTCCGGCCCGTCCCGGCCATCACCTCCGCCAGGCAGTCCTTCAGCGGCTCGTCGGTAAACGCGACCTCGGCGGGGAGGCCCTTTTCGTACTCGGTGAACGTGACGAAATGGGCGAGGCGGGGCGGCCGGTCTCGCTTGAAGGGACTCCATTCCGGATCGACCATGGCATGGCTCAGCTGCCGGCCGCGGTCCGGCCTGAAGTTGAAAAAGACCACCGTGTCGCCATCGCGGATGGGCGGCGGCGCCTCCCCGCCGGCAGGCACGATCCGGGTCGGCTTGAGGAACTCGTCCGTCAGGCCGGCGTCGTAACTGGTCTTGATGAAGGCCACCGGATCCGGCGCCGTCGGGCCCTCGCCCTCGACGATCACGCGGTAGGCCTGCTCGGTCCGCTCCCATCGCTTGTCCCGGTCCATCGCGAAATACCGGCCGCTCACGGTCGCAATCTGACCGACGCCGGATTGACTGATCTTGTCCTGGAGGTCGGCCACGTAGGCGGCGGCGCTGGTCGGCGGTTCGTCGCGCCCGTCCGTGAACACATGCAGATAGACCTTCTCCGAACCGACCCGCTTTGCCATCTCGAGCAGCGCGTAAAGATGCTGGCTCGCGCTGTGGACACCCCCGGGCGAGACCAGGCCCATCAAGTGCAGCGCATGACCCCCGGCGGCCGCGCGCATTGCCTCGAGCAGGACGGAATTCTTCTCGAAGCTGCCGTCCTTGATGCTCAGATTGATCCGAGTCAGGTCCTGATAAACGATCCGCCCCGCGCCGATGTTGAGGTGGCCGACCTCGGAGTTTCCCTGCTGACCGTCGGGGAGGCCGACCGGTTCGCCGGCGGCGGCCAGCGTCGTGTGCGGCCAGCGGCGCCACAGGCTGGTCCAGTTCGGTGTCTTCGCGGCGGCGATTGCGTTGCCGGCGGTTTCCTCTCGGTACCCCCAGCCGTCGATGATCACAAGGACCAGGCCGGGGGAGGCGGTCACGGGTGCCGCTGCAGGGCCGCCTCGGCCGTCGCCTGTGCGATCCGGGTGAAGTCATCCGCCTTCAGGCTGGCCCCGCCGACCAGGGCACCGTCGATCTCCGGTTCGCGCATCAGGCTGAGCGCGTTCGCCGGTGTGACGCTGCCGCCATAAAGAATCCGTATCTGGTTCGCGCGATCGCCGAACGTCTTCGCCAGCAGGCCGCGGATCATCCCCATGGTCCGGTTCGCATACTCCGGCGTCGCCGCTTTACCGGTGCCGATGGCCCAGACCGGCTCGTACGCGATGCTCAAGTCCGCAGCTCGGGCGGCGTCAACGCCGTAGAGGGCGGCGCTGATCTGTCGCGTGAGGACTTCATCCGTCCGACCTGCCTCGTACTCCTCGAGCGTTTCGCCCACCGCGAGGATCACCGTGAGCTCGTGACGGAAGGCGGCCGCCAGCTTGCGGTTTAACTCTTCGTCTGTTTCGCGGAACACCTGGCGACGCTCTGAGTGACCGATCAGCAGGTACGGGCACCAGCCGGCCAGCATGCGCGGCGAGATCTCGCCCGTGAACGCCCCCTGGTCAGCCCAGCTCGCGTTCTGGGCGCCGACCTTCAGCGCACTTCCGCGCACGGCATTGGCGACCTCCCAGAGCATGACGGCCGGGGGCAGCACCACCAGGTCGATGACCCCGGCGAAGGGCTCGAGATCCTGGCGGAGCCGCAGCGCGTGCTGCAAACCTTCCGGCACCGTGAAGTGCATCTTCCAGTTCCCCGCCAGGCAGGGCCTACGCACGCGGAGCGTCCCGAAGCGCGGCGATCCCGGGAAGGCTCTTGCCCTCGAGGAACTCGAGCGTCGCGCCACCGCCGGTTGACACGAATGACATCTTGTTGGCGAGTCCCTGCTTCTGCAGCGCGGCCACCAGGTCACCGCCACCAATGATCGTCTGCGCGTCGCTACCGGCCAGGCCACGGGCGAGCGTGTCCGTGCCATGGTCGAAGGGAGGGACTTCATAGACTCCAAGGGGCCCGTTCCAAATGACCGCCGCGGCTCCATCGCAGGTTTGGAGAAAGCGCTCGACCGTCATGGGGCCGACGTCCAGCATCTTCAGGTCCGGCGGCACCTGGTTCACCAGGACCGTCCGGGTCGCGACACCCGGCTTCGCCTCGGCGGCAACGACAGCATCGAGGGGCAGGACGATCGCGCCGCGGCCGTCCGGGCCACCGGACATCAGGGACCGAGCGACCTCGAACTGGTCATCTTCGGCCAGCGAGCGACCCATCTCCATACCGCGAGCCTTGAAGAACGTGCACGCCATCGCCCCGCCAATGCAAAGGCGGTCGACCCGCTCCAGCAGGCTGCGGAGCACGCCGATCTTGGTCGAGATCTTCGAGCCGCCGATGATCGCCACCAGCGGGTGCGGCGGGTCGGTCATGATCCGGCCGAGCGTCGTGATCTCCCGCTCCATCAGCAGCCCGGCATAGGCCGGCAGATATGCCGCCACCCCGGCCGTCGAGGCATGGGCCCGATGCGCCGTTCCGAACGCATCGTTCACGTACAGCTCGCCGAGCGACGCGAGCTGGCGCGCGAACGCCGGATCGTTCTTCGTCTCACCGCGGTGGAAGCGCACGTTTTCGAGCATCACGATCTCGCCCGGCTGCATCCGGCGAACCACGCCCTCGACCGCGACGCCAACCGAGTCATCCAGGTGTTTGACCGGCCGTCCTAGCAGCTCGCTAAGCCGCTCGGCGACCGGCGTGGTGCGCGCCGACTCGTCGACCTCGCCGTCGGGTCGTCCCAAATGCGTCATGACGATCACCCGCGCGTTGCGCTCGACCAGATCACGGATGGTCGGGAGCGCCTCGCGGATGCGGGTGTCGTCCATGATTCGACCGTCTTCCATCGGGACGTTGAAGTCGACACGGGTCAGGACGCGCTTGCCCGAGACGTCGACGTCCCGGATGGTGGCTTTGTTGACCGCCGTAGCGTCGATGGTCAGTTCAGCCGGTCGCCCATGAACACAGCGAGGTCCACAACCCGGCAGGAATAGCCCCACTCGTTGTCGTACCAGGAGAAGACTTTGCCGCTTCGGGTGCCGACCACCATGGTCAGCTCCGCGTCCACGATCGACGAGTGCGGATCACCTCGGAAGTCGCTCGAGACGAGCTGCTCGTCGGTGACGCTCATGATGCCTTTCAGGTCGCTCGCGGCGGCCTCGCGCAGCGCCTCGTTGATCGTCTCGACGGAGACGGGATCGCGGAACATTGCCGTCAGGTCGACGAGCGAGACGTCGGGGGTGGGTACCCGCAGCGACAGGCCGTGGAATTTGCCTTTCAACTCGGGCATGACCAGCGCCATGGCGGAGGCGGCGCCGGTGCTGGTGGGGATCACCGAGAGCGTCGCCGCGCGCGCCCGACGCAAGTCCTTGTGCGGGGCGTCAAGCAGACGCTGGTCGCTCGTGTACGAGTGCACGGTCGTCATCAGCCCGGCCTCGATGCCGAAGCTCTCGTGCAACACCTTGGCAACGGGCGCCAGGCAATTCGTGGTACATGAGGCGTTGCTGACGACGTGATGCTGCTTGGGGTCGTACTTGTCGGCGTTGACCCCCAACACGACCGTAATATCTTCGTTTTTTGCGGGCGCCGAGATGATGACTTTCTTTGCGCCCCCCCGGTCGATGTGGACTCTGGCTTTCGTCCCATCGGTAAAGAAACCAGTGGACTCGACGACGATGGCGATGCCCAGGTCCTTCCAGGGAAGATTGGCCGGGTCCTTTTCGGCGAAAACACGGATTTTCTTGCCATCGACCAACAGACTGTCTCCGTCAGCCGAGACCGTGCCTTCATAGTTGCCTAGGATCGAATCGTATTTAAGCAAATGCGCCAGCGTGGGCGTGTCCGTGATGTCGTTGACGGCCACGATCTCCAGGTCCTTTCGGCCCTGGGCCGCGCGAAAGACGTTTCGGCCGATACGGCCGAACCCGTTGATGCCAACTTTTACCGGCATTCGACCCTCCAGAATTTAGCTAATTAGACCACGTCGCCCCATTGCTAGTGGCGCGCGCCATCAACCGCCTGAGCCGGTTCGCGATCGCCGACTTGCTCAAGGTTGCGTATCCCGCGAGCTCGAGCAGTCCCGCCCGCGGGTGACTGAGACGCAGGTCCGCGGCTTCGCGCAGGGCCGGCGGAAGCCCGGTCAACCCGGGGTCTCGGCCCTTGAGTTGCTTGATCGCGTCGACCTGCTGCAGCGCGGCGCGCAGACGCTTATCGAGATTTGCCGTCTCGCTGTTGACCCGGCGGTTGGCCTGGCTACGCATGTCGCGCAGGATCCGGTCATTCTCGAAGCGCATCACGGCACGGTTGGCACCCATCAGGCCCAAGAGGCCCGAGATTGGCTCGGCGCCCTTCAAGTACACGATCGTCTTCCCTCGTCGGGATCCGCGCCGCAACGGGATGCCGGCACGGCGGGCCGCCGCCAGCACCGGCGCCTCGCCACCCGGCGGAAAGTCGATTTCGAGGTGATAGGCGTCCGCGGGGTTGCCGAGCACGCCGCGCGCGAGGAAGGCGCCACGCAGCGTCGCCCGAGCGCAGCACGAGTCCGTGGATCCCCGGCCTGCGGGCAATGTCAGCCGCAACCGGTAGCTGGGTCGCTTCTCCGTCGGTCCCTTGACGACTTCCGCGACTGTCCCGCCGGTCGTGCGGGCCAGCTGGACGATCTTCCGGGCGACGGCGTTCCGCGGCACCCGGATCGTCAGCGCCGTGACATCCCGCTTCGCGGCCAGGGTCCCGACCATCGCGTGCAATTCGGCCTCTCGGCAGCAGGGCCGCGCCGGCGGCACGTTTGCGAGTTCGGCCTTGACGTCGTCTGTGAACGAGGGACGGTCTGCCACCTGACGGACATTAGACTGCTTTTGTGCTGATCAAGATCGGGCTCGACCCGGTACTCGTCACGATTGGCGGCCTGAAGATCCACTGGTACGGCATCATGATCGCGCTCGGCCTCTACGCCGGCATCCAGGTCGCGATGCGCGACGCGCCACGGCGTGGCATCAGCCGGGATGCGCTCATGAACGTTGCGCTGCTCGGCGCCATCCTCGGCGTCGCCGGCGGCCGGCTCTACTACGTGGTGCAGAACAATCCGTCGTTTTTTCTCCATCATCCGGTGCAAATCATCGCGGTATGGCAGGGTGGGATGGCGTTCTTCGGCGCCATGTTCGGCGGGGTCCTGGCGATGGCGATCTCGGCCTGGCGCTGGCGCCTCCCATTCTGGAGCCTGCTCGACGTCGGCGCGATCGGCATGACCGTCGGCCAGGCCTTCGGACGCATCGGCAACATCATCAATGGGGACATCGTCGGCTACAGGACGAACGGCTGGGGCTTCGAGTACACGAACCCGAACACGTTCGGGCCGCTCAATGTCCCGGTGCAGCCCGCCAGCCTGTACGAGCTCCTGATTGCCGTGGCCCTGTTCGTGATCCTCTGGAACCTCCGATTGCGCATCCACCCAGCGGGGATGCTGGCCATGGTCTACATCGCGCTCTATTCGATCAGCCAGTTTTTGATCTTCTTCTTGCGCGACAACATCGTGATCCTTGGCGGGCTCAAGCAGGCGCAGGTCACGGCCCTGGTCGTGCTGGCGCTGACCATCCCGGTCATGGTCTACCTCCGAATGCGGGAACGGGGCAGCCCGACCCACGGGCAGCGGGCCGTGCCGGACGCCCGAGCTGAGGAAGTCGCTACGTAGCGCTGGGCTCTGACCGGGCCGTGACCGTCAGCCCCGAGGTTGTCGGGCCGGACGGCCCAGGTGGGCCGGGGTGCGCAAGGATTTCCTGGCAGAGCGCGACGCAGAGATTGCAGATCGCCATGTCCCGAGGGCCGGCAACCAGCCGGACTTCAGGCGGTGATTTGCCGCAGAACGAGCATTTTCGCTCCACACGCGAATTATCTCAGAGCTATCTCAGAGCATTTCTTTGATGGCGGCGGCCACCGGGCGGGTGATGCCCTTGACGGCCATGAGATCTTCCGGGCTGGCGTTGCGGATGCCCTCGACGCTGCCGAACTGGCGGAGCAGCGCCCGCCGGCGCGCCGGGCCCAGGCCGCTGATGCCATCGAGCGCTGAGGCAAACGCGTCTTTCCTGCGGACCACCCGGTGAAACGTGATCGCGAAGCGGTGCGCCTCGTCCCGGACCCGCTGGACCAGGAAGAGGGCCGCCGAATCCAGCGGCAGCCGGATCGGCTCGGACTGATCCGGCTGAAACAGTTCTTCCTGCTGCTTCGCCAGGCCGAACGTCGGGACGGCTCCGAGGCCCATCCGCTCGAGAACGTCCCGTGCGGCCGACAGCTGACCCTTCCCTCCGTCGATCAGCACCAGGTCGGGTAACTGGCTGAAGCTCGGCTCCAGTGGCATGCCTTCCTCGGAGCGCGCCCGGCGGGCGAAGCGCCGCTGGAGGACCTCCTGCAGCATGGCAAAGTCATTGGCGCCCTGAATGGTCTTGATCCGGAAGTGCCGGTAATGCTCCGGCTTCGGCCGCCCATTTTCGAAGACGACCATCGACCCGACCGGAAATTTGCCCTGAATGTTCGATATGTCATAGCACTCGATGCGAACCGGCAAGCCCGGCAGGCCTAAACGCGACTGCAGGTCGGACAACAAGGCGGCTGTCCGCTCGGCGTCGTAGTCGAGCCGGATGCGCATCTGGCGCATCGTCTCCTGGGCATTTTCCGCCGCCTGTTGCAGCAACTCGCGCTGTTTACCCCGCTGGGGGACTTTCACCGAAACATGGCTCCCGCGCCGCTCGGTCAGCCACTGCTCGATAACGGTCTGGTCGGGTAGCGCCTCGGGGACGAAGATATCTTTAGGGATGTGCGTGGCGCTCGCGTAGTACTGGCTGACAAACGCATTCAACACGTCGGCGTTGCCCTGGTCTTTGCCAAGCCCGACAAGATCAAAACTTTCTGATCCGGATAGTTTGCCTTCCCGGACGGCGAACACCTGGACGGTACCCTGCCCGTCGCTGCGGGCCAGCCCGAACAGGTCCTGGTCCAGGCGTCCGAGCGCTTGCATTTTTTGTCTTTCGGTCATGGTCTGCATCGCCTGCAGCCGGTCCCGGTAGCGGGCCGCGGCCTCATAGTCCATCGCTTGCGAGGCGTCGGCCATCTGACGCTTCAGTTTCTTGACAACGTGGTCAGACCGCCCGTCCAGGAAGAGAGCCACCTGATCCAGCTGATCATGGTATTGCTCTTTGGACACAAACCCCGCGCATGGGGCGGAGCACAAACTCAAATGAAAGTAGAAGCACGGCCGGCCCAGCGCGAACTCGGTGTCCTTGCAGCTCCGAAACGGGATGACCCGACGGACCGTCTTGAGTGTTGTCCGCAAGGCGAGCGCGTGTGTGTACGGGCCCCAGTACCGGGAGCCGTCCGTCGCCGGCCGGCGCACGGTGCTGATCCTGGGAAAAGCCTCGGCAACCGGCAGCTTGATATAGAGATAATTCTTGTCATCGCGGAGCCGGATGTTGAACCTTGGCCGGTAGCGTTTGATCAGCGTGCATTCGAGCACGAGCGCTTCCTTTTCGTTGGCCGTCGTGATGACTTCGAACTCGTAGACGCGCTCGACCATGGCGCGGGTATGCTCCGGCAGCACGCTGCCGGCCTGGAAGTAGTTCGGCACGCGATTACGTAAGACGAGGGCCTTTCCGACGTAGATCACGCGCGCCTGCGAGTCGCGCATGAGGTACACACCAGGGCTCTCGGGCAGGGCCTTGAGCCGCTCGCGCAGGTACTCCGGCCGCTCGATGATCGACGTTGGCTTCGTCGTGATTGCCATGTGAATCCAGCGCCCAGGTTGGCGCCTAAGCGATGGCCAGTTCCCGGCCCAGGACCGTCTTGAGATAGTGGCCGGTAAAGGACCGCGGATTGCGCGCGATCTCCTCCGGGGTTCCGACGGCAACGATCTGGCCGCCCTTCTCGCCACCCTCTGGACCGAGATCAATAAGATGATCTGCCGTCTTCAAGACGTCGAGGTTGTGCTCGATCACCAGGACCGTGTTGCCGGCATCGACGAGCCGGTGCAGAACGCTCAGCAGCCGCTCGACATCGGCGAAGTGCAACCCCGTCGTCGGCTCGTCCAGGATATAAAACGTCCTCCCGGTGTCACGCCGGCTGAGCTCTTCCGTGAGCTTGACCCGTTGCGCTTCGCCGCCGGATAGCTGTGTCGCCGGCTGACCGAGCCGGATGTAGCCCAGGCCCACTTCAACGAGCGTCTGTAACTTGCGCCTGATCCGTGGAATGTTCTCGAAGAGGACGGCTGCTTCCTCGACGGACATATCGAGCACGTCGGCGATGCTTTTGCCCCGGTATCTGACCTCGAGGGCCTCGCGGTTGTACCGCTTGCCCTTGCAGACTTCGCAGGGAACGTAGACGTCCGGCAGGAAATGCATCTCGATCTTGATAATCCCGTCGCCTTCGCAGTTCTCGCAGCGCCCGCCTTTGACGTTGAAGCTGAAGCGGCCCGCTTTGTAGCCGCGCATCCGGGCCTCGGGCAGCTGGGCATAGAGATCCCGGATGTACGTGAACACGCCGGTGTACGTCGCCGGGTTGGATCGCGGCGTCCGGCCGATCGGCGACTGGTCGACGTTGATCACCTTGTCGATGAAGCCCAGGCCGGAGATCTCACGATGCGCGCCCGGGCGCTCCTTGGCCCGGTAGAAGTGCTGGGCCAGGCGCCGATACAGAATGTCGCTTACGAGGGAACTCTTCCCCGATCCGCTGACACCCGAGACACAGATCAGCTTGCCCAAGGGCAAGTACACGTCGATATTTTTCAAGTTATTCTCAGTCGCGCCGCGGACGACCAGCATCGAGCCGTTGCCCTTGCGCCGCCGGGCCGGCATCGGGATGCTCCGCTCGCCCCTGAGAAAGGCGCCTGTGATCGATTCTTTGGACTTCAGGATGTCGTCGATGGTGCCGGTCGCGACGACGCGGCCGCCGTGTTCGCCGGCGCCCGGCCCAATGTCGGCAATGAAGTCCGCCGTGCGGATCGTCTCCTCGTCGTGCTCGATGACAACGACCGTATTTCCAATGTCCCTGAGGGCGAGCAGCGTATTGATGAGCTTCTTGTTATCGCGCTGATGGAGCCCGATCGACGGCTCATCAAGTATGTACAACACGCCCATCAGCTTCGAGCCAATTTGCGTCGCCAGGCGGATGCGCTGCGCCTCGCCGCCGGAGAGCGACTCGGCCGCGCGCGACAGCGAGAGATATTCCAACCCGACGTCGACGAGAAAGCTCAGCCGTTCACGGATCTCCTTCAGGATCGCGCGGGCGATGAGCATATCTCGCTCGGGCAACTGAAGCTCTTTGAACCAGGTTTGCGCCGCCGAGATCGAGAGCTCCGAGACATCGATGATCGACCGATCGTGGATCGTCACGGCCAGGTACTCCGGCTTGAGCTTCTTGCCCTTGCAGACCTCGCAGGGCCGCGGGCTCATCATTCGCTCGATCTCCGCGCGAATGAATTCAGATTCTGTCTCGCGATGCCGCCGCTCGAGGTTCGGGACGATGCCCTCGTAGGATGTCTCGTACCACCGGCGTTTGCCCTCGGAATTGAAATATTTCACGCGCAGAGGATCGCCGTTGTTGCCGTGCAGGATTATTTGTCTTTCTTTCACCGAGAGCTTGCCGAATGGCCGGTCCATCGGAATCTTGTAACGCTGGGCGACGGCCTCGACCAGATCGTTGTAGAAGTAGCTCGACCGGCCCCAGGTCCGGATCGCCCCGTCAGAAATTGATCTTGTTTTGTCAGGGATGACGAGATCCGGATCGACCTCGAGCTTGCTGCCTAGCCCGGTGCAGGCGGGGCACGCGCCGTGCGGATTATTGAACGAGAAGTTCCTGGGGGCGAGCTCTTCCATCGAGAAGCCGTCGTACGGGCAGGCGAAGTTCTGACTGAAGAGCAGCTCCTCCCCCTTGCCGTCGGCGGGGACTATCAGGACGAGGCCGGAGGCCATTTTCGCGGCCGTCTCGACCGACTCGCGCAACCGGCTGATGCCCTCCGGTTCGATCACCAGGCGGTCCACAACGATCTCGATGTTGTGCTTTTTGTTCTTGTCGAGCGAAACGCGCTCCGTCAGCTCGTAGAGGTTGCCATCGACCCGCGCTCGAACAAAGCCCGCCTTCCGGGCGTCGACCAGGATGTCGTGGTGCTCGCCCTTGCGGTCGCGGATGACCGGCGCCAGGATCATGACTCGGCTTCCCGCTGGGAGCTCCATTACGCGGTCGGCGATCTGCTCCGTCGTCTGGCGAGAGATCTCGTGGCCGCTGATCGGGCAGTGAGGATGGCCAATGCGGGCGTACATCAAGCGCAGGTAGTCATAAATCTCGGTGACCGTCCCAACCGTGGATCTAGGGTTATGGCTCGTGCCTTTCTGGTCGATCGAGATCGCCGGCGAGAGGCCATCGATCTGGTCGACGTCGGGCTTGTCCATCTGACCCAGGAACTGCCGGGCGTAGGACGAGAGTGACTCGACATAGCGGCGCTGTCCTTCGGCATAGATCGTGTCGAACGCCAGCGATGACTTGCCCGATCCCGACAGCCCGGTAAAGACGACCAGCTTGTCCCTGGGAATCGTCAGGTCAATGTCTTTCAGGTTATGCTCGCGCGCGCCTTTAATGACTATTTCTGTGTGTTGCTCACGCGGCGCCGGGAGCGTAGGCTCCTGGCGGGCCGACCCGTTCTTGCGCTCAGCCACTGACTCGCGCCCTCGACCGGTTTCTTGGCTTGTAGTTGTACGCCCCGGACTCGGCGGCCGCTGCCGGCGGGAGCCCCTGCCGATAGTCCATCGCATCGTGCCGCAGCGCGACAAGGCGATCGCGCAGCCCAGCGGCCCGCTCGAATTGCAAATCCCGGGCGGCCTTTTTCATCTGGCGCTCGAGGTCCTTGATCAGCCGTTCGATCTCGTCGGGCGGGAGACCTGACGCGATCGTGGCAATCGTTTCTTCGATGGCCTTGTCCTGGTGCTTCTCCAGGTTGTAGACGGCTTTGACGATCGTCGCCGGCGTGATGCCATGCTCTTTGTTGTAGGCGATCTGGATCGTGCGGCGGCGGTCCGTCTCGTCGATAGCCCGCTGCATCGAGCCCGTGACCGAGTCGCCATACATGATCACGTGACCGTCCAGGTTGCGCGCGGCCCGGCCGATGGTCTGAATCAATGACCGGGCGTCCCGCATATAGCTCTCTTTGTCGGCGTCGAGAATGGCAATGAACGCCACTTCGGGCAGGTCGAGGCCTTCGCGAAGCAGGTTGATACCGACCAGGACGTCGAAGACGCCGAGCCGCAGATCTCGCAGGATCTCGACACGGTCCAGCGTGTCGACGTCAGAGTGCAGATAATTCACGCGGACGCCCATCTCGCGCAGGTAGTCCGTCAGGTCCTCGGCCATTTTCTTGGTCAGGACCGTGACCAGGGTCCGCTGCTTCATGTCGACACGCTTGCGGATCTCCCCAAGGAGATCGTCGATCTGGCCCTTGGTTGGACGGACTTCCAGGGTGGGATCGACCAGGCCGGTCGGACGGATGATGACTTCGATGGTTTGCTGCGTGCGCTGCTCCTCATAGGGCCCTGGCGTGGCTGAGACGTAGACGACTTGTTTTACCTTGGATTCCCATTCGGCAAACGTCAGGGGCCGGTTGTCCAGCGCCGACGGCAGCCGAAACCCATAGTCGACGAGTGGTATCTTGCGGGACCGATCGCCACCGTACATACCGCCGATCTGCGGCACGCCGACGTGCGACTCGTCCACGATGATCAGCGTGTCCGCCGGCAGAAAATCCATCAAGGTATACGGCTCCTGGCCGGGCCGCCGGCCGGTGAGGTGCCGCGAGTAGTTCTCGATCCCGGCGCAGCTGCCGGTCTCCCGCATCATTTCGAGATCAAAATTTGTCCGCTGACGGAGCCGTTGGGCCTCGAGCAGCTTGCCCTGGCTCTCGAACCAGGCGACGCGCTCGTCCAGTTCGGCGCCGATCGCGTCGATCGCGCGCAGCAGTTTCTCTCTCGGCGTCACATAGTGTGTCGCCGGGAATACCTGGAACGTGTCGACATCGCCGATGATCTCGCCGGTCAACGGGTCCAACTGCACGATGCGTTCGACTTCGTCGCCGTTGAACTGGATTCGCGTCGCGATTTGGTCGTACGACGGCTGCACATCGACCGTATCGCCGCGGACGCGAAACCTGGAGCGTCCGAAGTCGACGTCGTTGCGCTGGTACTGCAGGTTCGTGAGCTTGCGCAGAAAGATGTCCCGGCGAAATCCCTGGCCGGCGTGGATCTCGATCGACTCGCCGAGGTAGTCCTCGGGGGAGCCCACGCCGTAGATGCAGGACACGCTGGCGACAACGATGACGTCCGGCCTGGTCAGCAGCGCCCGCGTGGCGGACTGCCGCAGCCGGTCGATCTCGTCGTTGCGGGACGAGTCTTTCTCAATGTACGTATCGCTGCGCGGGATGTACGCCTCCGGCTGGTAGTAGTCGTAGTAGCTGACGAAATACTCGACGGCGTTCTGGGGGAAGAACGATCGAAATTCGCTACACAGCTGGGCCGCGAGCGTCTTGTTCGGCGACATGACCAGGGTCGGCCGCTGGATCTCCTGGATCATCTGGGCAACGACCATCGTTTTGCCCGATCCCGTGACGCCCATCAGCGTCTGATGCTTGAGGCCGCGGTCGATCCCATCACCCAGCTTCCGGATCGCCTCGGGCTGGCCGCCGGCCGGTTCAAAACCAGCCGTAAACGCAAATCTGGGCATGAATCAATTGTAGTTTTTGCGCTTCGCGCGAGCTGCTTTCAAAGTCACCCCGTGACCGCGCGCAGAGCCTAAAATCGGCCAGTAAAATGCCTCCGTCCGAGAGCGCGAGGGGCCGCCCGGTCTGGCCGCCGATCCGAGCGCTGAATCGGGCCTACCGCCCGAACGCCTCGGGTTGGTCCCCACCCCTGGCAGTTCTGTTTATCCTCGCCGCAGCGTTCGGCTCGGCCGTCCTCGCCCATGACGAGCAACAGGACCGTCAGATCAGCGTCGAGAAGGCGCTATGCACACCGGCCCACTACGGCCATCCGGTGACCTATCAGCCTGATACGGGAGCTTGCGTCGCGGCCGGGACCACCGGGTCGCCGTAACGACTTCGACCGTACGCGCCTGAGGCATCCCTCGGAGCTGACCAACCGGGATCGACTCCTCGCTCGAGCTTCAGGCGGAGCGCGACTGCGGCCTTCCGCGAGCCGGCGGGAGAGTGGTCCAGACGCCGTTATTGCCGCGCTTGAGCTGCCAGCCTTCTTCATGCAGCATCCGGTGGTGCCGGCCGCAGACCAGGGCCAGGTTTTCCAGTTTCGTCTCACCGCCGTGCGTCCACCACCGGAGGTGATGACCATCGCACCAGCTGGCCGGCCGGTGGCAGCCCTGGAAGACACAGTCCCGATCCCTCGCGACCAGCGCCCGTCGCGTCGACGGCGGGATCTGCCGATGCGCGTGACTGGTTTCGTTCTCCAACTCGGCCTTCCCCACCAGCCAGCTGACGGTCGAGTCGCAGCTGTGGCGCTGCGCCGTCTCTAAGGGGATCGGCCCGACGCCTTCCATCCGCGCCGGCCCGGCACCGGCTACGCCGGCAAGCGTCTCGACGCTGGCGGTGATCACGAGGTGCGGCCGCTGCCCGCCCGTGCTGCCCAGCTTGGCGCCGTTGAGAGCCTTCCGGGCGAGGTCGACCATCGCGTCGGCGCACCGCTGGCCTGCGGTCCGTCCATCAGCTTTGGATGGCGGCGGCATCAGCCGGTCGAGCGCGGTCTTCAACGTCGCGCCACCTTCGGCGTCGAGCACGCCATCGAGGCGCACCAGCCCGTTCGCCGGCTCAGTCAGGTGGACATAGCGCCGTTTATAGGCGCCGTTCGCCTCGGCCAGCGCCGCGGCCGCGTCGGTCTGATGCTCGAACTCCCTCGCGATGCCGGCGAACTGTCCCGGGTCGCGACTCTGAGCCTGCTCGAGCAACTGCGACTCAGCCTGCTGCACCGCCGCCGTTCCGACCCGTTCCGCGGTCCGGCTCATGATCGCTACGTGCTGATAGCCCAGATCACCATTGGCAAAGGCCTGCTGCGTCTGGGGCAACTGCTCCAGCTGGCGGCTCACCGTCACCCGCTCCATGGCGGCGCCGCTCGAGAGCTTGCAATTCCCGCGGACCCAGGCCACGATGTCCAGCGCGCCGTCGGCGGCATACTCGGCGGATTGCTCCAAGCGCCGCACCCCTTCGGCGAACGCCACCTCGAAGGGATCGATGCCGGCCTCACGGATACCAATCAGGCCTGGGCGCAGATTGGAGGCAGGCGTGGCTCGGAACCAGTCGGCCCAGCGCCGAGCGAGAGCCTTCGTTTCCTCGATCGGCGGACCCTGCGCAGCGCCTTCGGCGGCCATGCTTTCATCCTGAGGCATGGTTGCGACAGCTGTATGTCAAAATCCTCGCCCGCTTCGAACCATCGCCCACGTCCGGCCCGTGGCTGACCCGGCCGAAATCGAGGAGCGCTTAGCGGCGCTTCTTCTTTGACCAGTCGCCAAGCTGGCCAGGAAAGTCCCAG
>JALYYC010000077.1 GCA_030946755.1 Candidatus Dormiibacterota bacterium | reverse complement strand
GAGCTGACGCAGTTGCAGCAGGAAGGAGACTTCACCGGCAATAACGGCCAGCAGGCCGCCGCGACGCTTCAGGCTGTTCAGTCAGAGCAGTCTGGGGACGCAGGCGACGGCGACCAGACTCACCAGTAACGCCAGGCTGACGCGGGCGTCGTCCCGAACATCTCGTTCCAGAGGACGTCATTACCGGTCAGCCGCGAGCGGTTGAAGGCGCGCAGGAACGTCTGGACACCGATCTGCTTGACGCCGCGCGACCCGACCAGGCCCACGGTGTTGAGACGATCCGATGCGTCGCGGTCGTGCAGATCGAGGCCGCGCAGGTGCCCGTAGGTGGCGACATCGGCAGCACTGAAGTAGAGCCGCTCCAGCGTGGCGTAGGCGTAGATGCCGGTGTACCAGGTGTGCCGCGGCGCCACGATATCCCAGGGATCCGCGACGCCGGCCAGGTATGGGTAGGTCGCCAGCGAGCCGCCGAAGATGTCGGAGACGTTCGCCGTGTGGCCGCCATCGGAAGCCGAGAAGAAGGCGACGATCACCCGACCGCCTGACATCAGCACCTGGCCGTTGGTCTGGTCGACCGCAGCGTTCTGTGAGGCGCTCTCGTTGTCGGCGCCCAGGTACACCTGGAACTGCGTGGTGTCATCGACGTCGTAGAGGGCCGTGCTGCCCAGGTGCGTCAGGGCATAGCAGCGGGCGGCCACGATCTGCGCCTTGATCGCTTCCAGCGGCCAGGAGGAGGGCACCTCGCCGAGGCCCCGGAGATAGTCCTCGATCGGCAGGACGTTGATGATGTACTCGAGGCCGCCACTCGGCTGGGCCACGATCGTCCCCCGGTAGTGATGGTAGAGACCGGACGGCCCATAGACGGCCATTCGCGTGGCGTCCGAGAGGGGCACGATCTTCTGGACCCCTCCGGCCGCGTTCAGGTTCACCGCCTGGCCGGCGGCCAGGTTGACCACACGACCGCCGGCCGTCAGCTGCGCCGGCCCACCTGGCACGACACGGTATGTCGCCGGGCCCCAGAGGACGGCGACGTGAATCGGGGTGTTCGCCGTCGCCAGGCTCGCCCAGCTCGCCCCAGCGTAGAAGTGCTGGTCGATGAAGCGGTAGTTCAAGCCGGCCAGCGCCATCCCTTTCGCGCCCCATTGGCCGAGTCCGACGCCGTGGCCCCAGCCATGGCCGCAGAACCGGACTGATCCGGGCGGGGCGGCAGCCGGACAGGCCGTCCCATATGCCGCGCCCGACCCTTTCAGCACCGCCTGCGCGGCATCGGCCGCGTACTTATCGAGCGCCGCCTGGAGCGAGCGGCTCTGCCCGCGAAGGCCGGCGAGCTGGATCAGTGTCTGGCGACGCGCTGCATCGAGCGCGCTGTCGTAGCTGGCGACGGT
Source organism: Candidatus Dormiibacterota bacterium (assembly GCA_030946755.1). Lineage (GTDB taxonomy): Bacteria > Chloroflexota > Dormibacteria > CF-121 > CF-121 > JALYYC01. The sequence goes on along the minus strand of JALYYC010000077.1, from coordinate 8,896 downwards.
GGCAACCTGGCCGGCGACTTCATTCGCGCGCGCCTGCAGCGCGGCGAGCAATGGCGTGAGCGCGGCCTGTTGCTGGCTGATCAATTGCCGCTCCGCCTCGAGCGCCACACGCTCGGCCTGGAGCTTTCGAGCCAGCTGGAATTCGCCAACCGTCATCTGTTGCAGGTAGATGCTTCGATTGAGCAGGTCGTCGAAGTTGCGCGCCGCGAAGATGAACTCGATCCATCGCGTCCCACCGAGCTCGTAGAGCTTGCGGACGTCATGCCTGAAGGCGGCCAGGTGCTGTTCGTAGGGCAGCCGGTCCAGCGCCAGCCGAGTTGTGGCCTCGGCCAGGCGGGTCTGCAAGGCCTGCGCCTGGCCGGCGATGGGCGCCAGCTCCGCGTTGCTCTCTGCCAGCTGCGCCTGGAGGGCGGCGAGTTTCTGCTGGAGATCTCCCTGCTGCGCCTGCAGCGCGCTGAGATGCTGTTGCTGCTGCTGCTGGGCTTGCTGGATCCGCGCCAGCCGATCGGCAAGCGTGTTTGGATCGTCCGCATGTGCCGGCACCGCGGAAACAAGAAAGGCCAGCGCGAGCAAAGCGCCGGCCACCCGCCGCCGGACTACTCCGACGGCGCTCCCGCCGGACCCGGCGAACCGGGTTCAGGCCGCGGAGTGAAGGTTGGGTTGCTGAACGGCGTGCTGACGCCCTTCGGCTTCTTCTCCTTCTTCTTCTTTTTGACCTCGCGCTTTGCTCCGCCCCTGTCGCGCGACTTGGCCATGGTTCCTGCCTCCCTTACCGAGATCGGGAGTTGCCATTGTATCAGCGGGTCGGCGAAAGTGCGTGCAGGCAGGCGACCACCGAGGCGCCCAGTGCCGGGAGATCGTAGCCGCCTTCCAGGACCCAGATACTTCGGCTGCCGGCATACCGGTCCGCCCAGGCCCGAATGAGCGCGGCCAGCTCGCCGTAGCCCTCCGTCGACACCTCGAGGCCGGCCAGCGGGTCGTCGCGGTGGGCGTCGAAGCCGGCCGACACGAGGATCAGCTCCGGCCGGAAGGCGTCGAGGGCCGGACCAATCGTCTTCTCATACGCCCCGAGGAACTCGCGGTCGCCGCTGCCGGCCGCGAGCGGCAGGTTGTGGATGGTTCCGTGCCGGCCCCGCTCCGTGGCCGCCCCGGTCCCCGGATAGAAGGGAAACTGGTGCGTCGACGCGTAGAAGAGGTCGGCATCGGTCTCGAAGGTGTGCTGCGTCCCGTTGCCGTGATGGACGTCGAAGTCGATGATGGCGATGCGCTTGATCCCCTGGACGCGGGCGGCGGCCACGCCGATCGCGATATTGTTCAGCAGGCAGAAGCCCATCGCTCGGGCGGTCTCGGCGTGATGGCCCGGCGGTCGAACCACGGCGAAGGCGTGCGAGACGGTTCCGGCGAGCACCTCCTGGACTCCGGTCACCACCGCGCCGGCGGCAGTGCGAGCGGCGAGCATCGAGAGGCTGGTCAGGTAGGTGTCGGGGTCAAGGTATCCTCCCCCGTCCTCCGCAGCCAGATCCAGCCGTTTCAGGTAAGTCTGCGCATGGATGGTCCGGATCAATGACTCCTCCGCAGGCATGACGGTCTTTGGCGAGAGGCCGAGGTCGGCATGCTTGATCGCATCCAGGATGGCGACGACCCGGTCAGGACGCTCCGGATGGCCTTCAACACGGTGGCCGGCTTGCTCGGGATTCGTGAGGAGGGCGATCACGCGAAAGTCCGGGTGCGAAATCGTTCCAGCCGGACTGGTGCCCGACGGTCGATGCCCGCCTTCTCGCAGGCGGCCGCGATCTGCTCGTCAGCCGTGACGATCCCCTTGATTCCCGGAAGGAGCAGCGCCTGCCGGTCCCACTGGCGGACGATCACGCCGAAGACAGCGGGGTCCAGGCTCTTCGCGTCCGCGATCGGCTCCGGTGGATCGAGGAGCTGGGCAGAGAGCGTCAGTGCCGGCACCTCAACCGGGGCAACCGGCTCGAAGCGCGGGTCTCGAATCGCGGAGGCTACCGCATAGCGAATGATCTCGCGGATCGCACTGGCCTCGGTTGGCACGAGGCTGCCCATGCAGCCGCGCAGCTCGCCGGCTTTTCGGAGTGTGACGAATGCCGCCGACGGTTTGCGGAGATCAATTGGGACCACGTCCGGGGGATCAATAAGGCGTCCCTCGCGAAGGTACGTGGCGATCGCGCGGCGGCCCAGCTCCTGGAGGTCGATGGCCGGCGGGGCCGCTCCGAAACGGACGACCGGATAGCCGACGCCGAAGGGGCCTTCGTAGCTCAGGACTTCCGAGCGCAGGCCGCCCGCTCGCGCCGCTCCGAGCAGGATGGCAAGGGGTCGCAGACCGCACTCCCCCGCCTGCTCTGCCAGGTCGGGGTCGAGTCGCTCGATCGCGTCCCAGGTCTGCGTCGCGAGCGCATCGATTACCAGATGGTCGAAGACGGCGCCCTCACGGCGAAACCCGTAGGGCGCGTCGCCCGTCAGTCGATGCGAGAGGTCGCCCGAGGCCAGCAGAACGGCGTCGCGGTCACCCAGGTATGTATGCAGGAAGGCCCCGAATTGCTGAAAGCGCTCGAGCGGCCAGCCGCTGATGCCGAGAAAGACCAGCCGCCGGCCCGTCCGCGTGTCTGGCAGGAGGTGCAGCGGCACGACGGCGCCGTGGTCCAGCTCGGGGTCATCGCTCCAGGTCAGCGGAAAGCCGGCAGGCGCGGCCGCCGCCATCAGACCATGACAAACGTCCAGGTCGACCGCCGCCTCAACCGCAATTTGACCGGCCCCGAAGCGCTGCAGGTTGCCCGCGACGTGCCGGCTCCGACGAAGGGGCAGGTCGCGCAGCGCGGCAGGCCCGTGGGGCGAGATGACGATCAGCAGGTCTCCGGGTGCATCGCGCAATGCCGCGTCGAGCTGCCTCATGGCCGACGCCGTCACCGCCACCTGCGCGGCACGGGGGCCGCCGACCTCGGGCACGAGCACCGGAGGGTGCGCGACGAGAGCGCCGGCGACGATGCCGGGCATGAGTCTTAGGCTCGAGCCGTCACCGGTTCGGCCCGGACCGCATTGATGGCGTCACGGTAGGCGATGGCCGCCCGCCGCGCTGCGCCGGCGAAGTCGTCGCCGCCGGAGGCAAACAGGATGCCGCGGGAGATCGGCACGATGGCGCCGCGACCGTCCGCGCGCACCGCAGCCCGCACCGCCGCGCCGAGGTCGGCACCCTGGGCGCCGATCCCGGGCACCAGCAGCAGCCGGTCACCGGCGATCTGCCGAACGTCGCGCAGCTCGGCCGGTGCGGTCGCGCCGACGACGAGGCCAAGGTTGCCGGAGTGGTCCCAGCGGACCGCCGCCCGGGCGACGTGCCGGTAGAGTGCCTCGCCATCCACCCGCAGGTGCTGAAACTCGTTCGCGCCGGGGTTCGAGGTTCGGCAGAGGACGAACACTTGCTTGTCCTTGTGGGCGAGGAACGGAGCCACGGAATCGTGGCCGAGGTACGGGTGGACGGTGACGGCGTCGGCGCCCCAGGCGGTGAGGATGCCATGCGCATAGGCCTGGGCGGTACTCCCCACGTCGCCCCGCTTGGCGTCGAAGATGACCGGCTTGCCCGGCTTCAGCGTGGCCATGGTCTGCTCCAGCAGTCCACTTCCCTCCCGACCCCAGCGCTCGAAAAACGCCAGGTTGATCTTGTAGGAGGCCACCGCGTCGGCGGTCGCCTCCACGATCGCTCGGACGAAGGCGGCGACCCCCGCCGGCGAGCGCTCGATCTGGTTCGGCATCAGGTCGGGCTCCGGGTCGAGGCCCAGGCAGAGTAGGGATCCGCTCGCCTCTTCACTCCGGCGCAGCTTCTCCTCGAACGTCATTTGAACTGAATGTTAGCCGGGTAGAATCTCACCGTGCCCCAGTCGACGATTCAGGTCACCCTCCCGGAGATGGGCGAGTCCGTCACCGAAGGCACCGTAGCTCGGTGGCTCAAGCAGGTCGGTGACTCGGTCCGCGAAGGCGAAGGCCTGGTCGAGGTGACGACCGACAAGGTCGACGCCGAGGTCCCGGCGCCGAAGAGTGGCAAACTGCTCAAGATCCTGGCCGATGCCGGCGTGACGATCGCGGTCGGTGCACCACTCGGCGAGATCGAGGTCGGCGCCGACGGCGACGGCAAGCCGGCCGCGTCGACCACGCCGAAGACGGCGGCCCCGATGGCGCTCAAACCGCCACCGGCCCAGGCCGAGCGCCCCGCACCGAACGGAGAACCGCCCGCCGCAGCTCCCCGGGCGACCGAGGGCGCGGCCCTCCTGGCGCGCGCGCGCGGCCTCGACCTCGACAAGGTCAAGGGCACCGGCCCGGAGGGCGCGATTCGCCGGCGTGACGTGCTCCAGGCCCTCGAGGGTCAGCCGCCTCCAACGGCGGCGGTCGAGGACCCGGCGGCCGCTTCGACCAGCAAGCCTTCCACACCGTCGCCCGCCCCAGCGCAGGCACCGACCGGCTCGATTCCGCTCCGCGGCGCGATGAGCGCGCTCGTCAAGCACATGGAGGAGAGCCGCGAGGTCCCGACTGCGACCAGCTTTCGCACCGTCCGCGTCGACGTCCTCGACCAGCGGCGCCGGCAGCTGAACCAGGGCATCCAGGCGGCCGGGCGTCCCGAAAAACTCTCGTACACGCACCTGGTCGCGTTCGCGACCGTCCGCGCCATCAAAGACGTGCCCTCCATGGCGGTGGTCTTCGACCGCGTCGATGGCGTGCCAACACGGGTCGCCCGGGGCGTGCACTTCGGCCTGGCGGTCGACGTCCAACGCGCGGATGGCAGCCGCATGCTGATGGTGCCGGTGCTCCACGATGCCGACCGGCTTGACTTTGCCGGCTTCCGCGACCGCTACGAGACGCTCGTCTCACGGGCTCGGACCGGCAAGCTGGCGGCCGATGACCTCAGCGGCGCCACCGTCGTGCTGACCAACCCGGGCGGCATCGGGACGTCCGCCTCGGTGCCGAGGCTGATGAAGGGCCAGGGGACGATCATCGCCACCGGGGCGATCGGGTATCCACCGGAGTTCACCAACCTGGCGGAGTCCGGGGAGTTCCTGCGGCGGATCGAGGAATTGCTGGCCGGCGCGGATGGTTTCTACGAATCGGTCTTCGAGGCCATGCATGTGCCGATGCCGGCCGGGGCTTCCGAAGCGGCGCGACCCGCAACCGCCGCCGGCGAACCGGCTGCGGTGGTCTCCCCCACCGCCGAAGGCGAGATGCTGCGTGCGGTCGCCGCCGCGATGGCGCTGGTCGCCGCCTACCGGAGCCACGGACATCTCGCCGCACGCCTCGACCCACTCGGCAGTCCGCCCGTCGGCGACCCCTCGCTCGACCCGATGAACCACGGGCTGACGCCCGCCATGTTGGAGACCGTCCCGGCCGCGGTCTTACGCGTTCGCGTCCCGGGTGAGACGCTGGCCGAGGCCCTGCCCTACCTGCACGAGACCTACTGCGGCACGATCGCCTACGAGATCGAACACATTTCGAGCCACGAGCAACGGAACTGGCTGCGCGAGAAGATCGAATCGGGTCGCTACCGCCAGGCGCTCTCGCCGGAACGGAAACTGCAACTGCTCGGGCGGCTGACCAAGGTCGAGACCATGGACCGCTATCTGCGGCGCACCTTCCTCGGCCAGAAGACCTTTTCCATCGAAGGGCTCGACTCGATGGTCGTGATGCTCGAGGAGGCCCTCCAGCTGCTGGCGGACCACGGCGCCCGCCAGGTCATCATGGGCATGGCTCATCGCGGTCGCTTGAGCGTGATCGCGCACGTCGTGAACCGACCATACGAGTCGATCCTCGTGGAGTTCGAGCAGGGCCAGGAGCGACTGCAGGCCGGCGATACGACCGGCGATGTGAAGTACCATGCCGAGGCGGAGGGGACCTACATCACCCCGAACGGGAAGCAGGTCTCCGTCAGTCTGCTCGCCAATCCGAGCCATCTCGAGGCGGTAGATCCGGTGGTAGAGGGCTGGACCCGAGCGCAGCAGACGCGCCGGAAGGGCGCGGAGCTGCACATCGACCGCACCGGGACAGTCCCGATCCTGATCCACGGCGACGCCTCCTTTGCCGCGCAGGGCGTGGTCGCCGAGGTTCTCAACCTGCAAAAACTTGCCGGCTACACCACGGGCGGGACGCTGCACCTGATTGCCAACAATCAGGTGGGATTCACCACCGGTCCCGAGGAAGGGCGCTCGACACGTTACGCATCCGACGTCGCCAAGGGCTTCGACCTCCCGATCGTGCACGTCAACGCCGACGACATCACGGCCTGCGTCAGCGCGGTTCGGCTGGCGATCGCGTTCCGGCAGAAATTCGGCCGGGACGTGGTCATCGACCTGATCGGCTATCGACGGGTTGGCCACAACGAAACCGATGAGCCCGCCTACACGCAACCCCTGATGTACGACGCGATCAAGGAGCATCCCTCGGTCCGCGAGCTGTTCGCGACTCAGCTCATCGAGGAGGGCCTGCTGACCGCGGATGACGCGGCGGCGCGCGCCGCCGCGGCCGACGAGCGGTTGAAGGGGGCTCACGACGACGTCAAGTCCAGCGCCGCCCACGCGCCCGAGACCCACCGGCCGGCCATGGATCCGACCCCGGAAACCGACATCAAGACCACGGTGCCGGCGGAGATGCTGGAATCGCTGGCCCGTCAACTGCTGGCGGTGCCAAGCGGATTCACCGTTCACCCCAAGCTGGCGAAGCAGATGGAACGCCGGCGGGCGCCACTTGCCGAGCGGGAGATCGATTGGGCCCAGGCGGAGGAGCTTGCCTTCGCCAGCCTCGTCACCAGCGGCATCCCGGTCCGCCTGACCGGACAGGACACCGAGCGAGGCACCTTCAGCCAGCGGCACCTCGTCTTCCACGACCCGAAGACCGGCAAGCGCTGGGCGCCGATCCAGCACCTGGTTGGCGCGACCGCCACCCTCGAGCTGCACAACAGCCCGCTCTCCGAGTACGCCGCGCTCGGTTTCGAGTACGGCTACAGTGCCGAGGCGCCCGAGGCGCTGGTGTGTTGGGAAGCACAGTTCGGCGACTTCGCCAACGGCGCGCAGATCGTGATCGACCAGTTCATCGTCTCCGGCCTCGCCAAGTGGGGCCAGCCCTCGCGGCTCACCCTGCTCCTTCCCCACGGATACGAAGGCGCCGGGCCGGAGCACTCCAGCGCCCGCCTGGAGCGCTTCCTGCAACTCGCGGCCGAGGGCAACATCCGGGTATTCGTTCCGAGCACGCCCGCGCAATACTTCCATGCCCTCCGGCGCCAGGCGTTGCATACGCGGCCGCGTCCGCTCGTGATCATGACGCCGAAAAGCCTGCTCCGGTCGAAGGCCTCGGTCTCGAAACTGGACGACTTCAGCGTCAACGGCTTCAAACGCGTCATCGACGACCCGACGATGGCGGAGCACCGCGGGGACGCGACCCGGATCATCCTCTGCAGCGGCAAGGTCTACTACGACCTGACGGCAGGTCCGCTTCGAGCGAAGGCCAAGGACCTCGCGATCCTCCGCCTCGAGTTACTTGAACCGCTCCGAACGGACGACCTGCTCGGGGTGATCGCCAAATATCCAAACGCCAAGCAGCTCATCTGGGTCCAGGAGGAGCCGATGAACATGGGGGCCTGGGCGCACGTCAGGCGGCGGTTGGAGCCGAAACTCCCCGAGCATCTCTCGCTCAGCTACGTCGGACGCCCGGAGCGCTCGAGCCCGAGCGAGGGCTACGCCGCCGCCCACCAGGCCCAGGAAGACAAAATCGTGCAGGCCGCGCTCAACCCGACGCGCTAGAATTCTCGCCGATGAACCTGTTCGACGGGCTCACCGGCAGCCAGGTCTTTTCCATCATCGTGGTCGCGGTCATCTTCACCGCGGCGGCCGGCCTGAGCATCATCGCCCTGATCGCGTTTGGCGTTCGGGCCGGTTTGATGGCCGCCCGCCACACCGCCACCGTGCCGCCGGCCTCGGCCCTCGAGCTGGGAGCCTTCCTCGGGGCCGGCCTCTTTGGCCTGATCTCCGTCCTGCTGATGACCTTCCTCGGCTTTGCCGAAAACGACCTGGACAACCCGGCCTTCCTTCCCCTGGCGGTTGGGCCGATCCTGATCGGCGGCCTGCTGCTGCTGACGGGGGCCGGCCTGGCCTTCCGGACCGTCCGTGGGGGCGCGTCGGCCCGCCGGTACGAAGCCGGCCGGGGCTAAACCGGAACCTCCCGGCCCAGATCCCCGTTTCCCAGTAGAGAACTTGACACCGACAATGCGGCTTTCTAATATAGTGACAACGGCGCTATCAAATAACAGGGAGTCGGAAGACTAATGAACGCCCAGGACGGCCGCGCGATGTTCGAGCTACAGCTGGAGTTGCATTCCCGAGCGACCGGCCGGACGCCCAATATCACCGCAGACGACCTGCTCGAGGTCCACGAGGCCCTCGCCCAGTTCTCTGGCGACTTCAAGAGCCTCCTCGGCCCCCGCGCGTAGGCTTAGAGCCGGATGGCGCTGACGAACGAGACGGTTTCGGCGTGGCTACGCTCCTACGTTGACGCCTGGACCACCTACGATCCCGACACGATCGGGGGTCTCTTCACCGAGGACGCCAGCTATCGCTACCACCCCTTCGATGATCCAATCCGCGGCCGCGTCGCGATCGTTGCCTCCTGGGTGGACGGCAAGGATCCGGCCGGCACGTACGAGGGGAACTATCAGCCGGTCGTGATCGAGGGCGACCTGGCTGTCGTCAATGGGCGCAGCCGATACTTCAAGGACGACTCCAAGCGAGAGCTCGAGCGTGAGTACGACAACCTCTTCCTCATCCGCTTCGACGACGAGGGGCGTTGCCGCTCATTCGAAGAGTGGTACATGGGCCGTCGTGGGCAGCGCGAGCCAACGCCCAGCTGACCG
>JALYYC010000056.1 GCA_030946755.1 Candidatus Dormiibacterota bacterium | reverse complement strand
AGCTGATCCCGCTTACCGACCCCGGCGAGCACTGTCCAACGGCTGGGCGCACTCGCCAGGTTGTGCACCGGCACCAATTCCATGAAATTGCCTTTAAAGCCATCCCCCTTTAGCAGCTCACCGATCGTCCCCTTGAGCTTCTTGTCGAGCGCCGCCGCCTCGGCGGGGACCGCCCATTCGCCTTCGAATACCAGGAGGATCAGCGCGTCAGCCTCAACCTTCTCCGGCGCCGTGTCAACCAGCCGTGCCTGCATGTAGCCTCCTTGGTCTGCCCCCAAGCCGTTCGTATTCTACGGAGCGCCGACTCCTCGCGAGCCGCCGCTCAGACGGATTTCCCACGTTTCGCCGCCTGTCGTTCCTGGAAGCGGCGCTGCATCTCGAGAATGTCGGTTTCGGTGTAGCGATTGCGGCCCAATTCGTCCTGCCGGCTCGCGGTGCCGAGCCCCAAGCGGATCCAGGTCGCGATCGTGGCGGGCGACACCCCGAGCCGATCGGCGGCTTCGGTGATCGAGTAGAGCCGCGGCACCTTCTCGGCCTCAGCATCCGTGTGCTCGGACCGCGCCATCTCCTCGGTACTATAGCGGCGCATGGAGGAGATCCGCCCACCGGTCCGCTGTCCACGGTGCAACGGCCAGCCGAACTGGCAGGAAGTGCGCAAGGCGGATCGCGAGCGCGACACGGTGGGACGCCTCGGCGAGCATCCGATGATCGGGTGGCGCTGCAACCTCTGCCAGTACTTTCTGGCGGTATCCCAATGGGAGAGCTAGCCTAACGCGCCTCGTGTATCATACGGCTGCACCGTTGCATGTTTAGCTATATCCTGCAGCCGCGCTCCGGCCTCCCTACCTACCTCCAGCTTGTCCACCAGGTCAAGGAAGCGCTTCGCGTCCGCCGCCTGAAGCCCGGTGACCAGCTCCCGACGGTTCGCCAGGTCGGCGAGGAGCTGGGCATCAGTGCCAACACGGTGCTGAAAGCCTACCGGGAACTGGAGCGCGAGGGCCTTGTCAAAAGTAAACCGGCCGTCGGCACCTTCGTCGAGCGGACGCTGGGCGCCGAATCACGCCTCAACGACGCCGTGCTGCAGCGAAGCCTGCAACGGTGGATGCGCGAGGCGGAACGGGCCGGCCTCGACGAGGAGAGCGTCGCCGCCCTCTTTGCGGTCACCCTCCGCGATCGTCGCCGGCGCGGCGCCGCCTCTTAAGCGTCGACCACGAGTCCCTGAAGCGGGCCAAGCAACAAGCCCGATCGCCGGGACACGCCTGGGAGCAAGGTCAGCCGGTGGGTCTGTCGTTCCTGCCGGGCCACACGCTCGGCTTGCTGGGTGGCGATTGGCCCCCAGGCCTTGTCGATCAGGTCGGTCGGATCGCCCGTCACCTCGGCGATCGGCCGCTCGAGATGCTCCGCCCACAGCCGGTGGCGGGTCTTCGCAATCAGCGCGGCATCGTGGGTCACGATGTTCATCTCGGTGTCGTTGAAGAGCGAGTGCTCGTTGAGGTTGGCTGAGCCGATCGTCATCCACTGGTCGTCCACGATGCCGACTTTCGCGTGGATATACACCGGCCAATCCTTCTCGCTGCCGCCCCTAGCGACCAACGTGCATGCCAGCAGGCGATTGGTTCCACCGTCGGCCTGCAGCAGGGTCCCGAGCTGACCGCGCGTATCGTCTCCCCCGCTGTTTGGCTTCGACGGGAGCACAACCAGGAGCCGGAACTCAGGCGTCGGAGGATTGCGCAGCTTCTCCCGAAGGACCTCCAGGATCTCCGGCGACCACAGGAACTGGTTTTCGAGGTAGATCAACCGCTTTGCCGAGCTGAGCCCTCGCATGTAAGACTCGAGGATGCGAAAGTCGCCGCGCCGTTGCCGAGGGTACATGCCGTCCGGCACGGTCCGCACGACCTGTAGCTCGACGTTCCCGACGGGCTCTGATGGCGGCCCGGCAATGACCTCCTGGCCCGTGACCGCCTGCCAACGCAAGGCGAAGTTCGCCGCGACGTCCGCCACCGCGGGCCCGGCGATCCGGGTCGCCACGTCGTGCCAGCCGACGGCATCCCGGGCCTGATGCCGTGGCGTGTCCCACCGGTCGCCATTGAACGACGTCAGGTCGATCCCGCCGACGTAGGCGACGCGATCGTCGATGACGATCGTCTTCTCGTGGTGGCAGTGCATCGGCCGCTCGCGCTGGTCCAACGCGCACTGGATCTGGTTTGCGGTGTCCAGCTGGGCCTTGACCTTCCGGACATCACCGCGCCAGGGCCGCAGCAGAGGGAGTGGGGCGCCGGCCCAGACCAGGACTCGCACCGGAATCCGATGGGCCACCTCGGCCAGGAGCTTTCGAAGGATCACCGGCGTCTCGTCACGCGTGAGATCGAAGTCCGGGGTTACGTGCCAACCGGTCAGGTGGACGTACGAACCAGCCGTACGAATATCGTCGGCCATGCGGGCGAAGGCCTCGGCGCCATCGATCAGGACGTCGAGCGTGTTGCCGTGTCTGGGCGGCGGATCGCCATCGGCCCACAACCCGGGCCGGGCCACCATCGCGTTCTCCCAGCCAACCCGCCGGAGACGGCGGCGATGGTGCGTGACCGTCAGATATTCAAGCGCCTGGCCGAGCGCGCCGTCCACCTGCTCGATCGGGCGCGTCACGAAGGCACCGGCTCGAAGCGCGCCTCGACGCCGCTGAGGGCGTAGCGCACGATCAACGCCCAGCCGACGCCGATCAGAAAGCCCGCAGCGATGTCACTGGGATAGTGCAAGCCGAGGTAAATGCGGGAGACGGCGATCGCCGTGACCAGCACCAGGGCCACCGCGAGTAACAAGACACGGAGGCGCCGCCGCCGCACGAAGACAAAGACGGCCAGCAGTATCGCCAGGTAGAGCGCCGTCGAGTTGGCCACATGGCCCGACGGGAAGCTGGAACCGCCCGGATTCTCGAGATGCTGGACCGGTGGTCGGTGACGCCCGACCCAGCGGACGATGAACTCGTAGAGATAAAGGCTGCCGACCACCGCCCCGAGCACCCCGAGGGCGTCAACCCACCGACGCGCGATCAGCAACGCGAGCAGGGCGATCGCCAGGATGACGATCACCGTGATCTCGCCACCGAGGTCCGAGAACCGGTGCATCAGGGGCGTCAGCGACGCCGATCGATTGGCAACCGCCGTTTGGACAAGGGCGAGGTCGAGCGGCTGGAGGGCGCGGACGGCTGCCCAGCCACTGGCCGCGCCAAGTGCGGCAAGTGCGATGAAACCGATCGGCACCAGCAGTAATGGGGTCAGGGTGCGTCGCACAGCCGCTAAGGGTAGCTGGTAGGCTTCCCCGGATGTCGCACTTCCTGATCCAGCTCGTCAGCGGCGGCGGGCTGATCGCCATCTTCATCCTGATGGCGGCCGAAAGCGCGGGAATTCCGATCTCGAGCGAGATCGTCGTGCCGCTCGGCGGCGCCCTCGCCTCGCAGGGAAAGTTGTCCTTCCTGGGCGTCGTCGCCGCCTCCAGCCTCGGCAACCTGGTCGGGTCGCTGGTTGCCTACCTGCTGGTGCGACGCTATGGCGAGGGCTTGATCCTTGGACCAGGCCGCCGGGTTGGCCTGACCCCCGGGCATATGCGCCTCGCGAATCGGCTCTTTGACCGCTGGGGTCTGTTCGCCGTCTTCTTCGGGCGGCTGCTGCCCGTCGTCCGCACCTACATCTCGTTTCCCGCCGGCCTTTCCCGGCGCATCACGCTCGTGCCGTTCATCATCGCGACGACGGTTGGGGCGATCCCATGGAACTTCGCCCTCGCCTATGCGGGGTTCAAGCTCGGGCAGAACTACGAGCGGGTAACCGGAGTCCTCGGCAAGTTCACGATTCCGCTGGTGATCCTGGTCATCATCCTGGTGATCGTCGCGTACTACTACGGCCGCAAGATGGGCGAAGAGGAAGCGCCGGCAGCCTAACGGACGGCGGCCGTGATCTCCTTGTCGAGGCCAGGGTACCTGGCCAGTTCGGCAATCCGTTCCTGTTTCAGGCGCTGCACCAGGGCCCGGTACTCGTCGCCGCGCCCGGTTCGCTCATAGAGCCGTCTCGGCTGCAGCACCTCGATGTCGTCGACGCCGGGGACTTCTTCCGCCACGTCATAGCCGAAGTCGGGATCGTTCACCCACTTGATCGTCCCCTCGGCGACCGCCTTGACAATCGCGCTCGAGTACTCAATCGTCAGCTTCTTGCTTTCCGAGCTGCCATCCGGGCCACCGACGCGCCCGGTGTTCATCAGATAGACCTCGAATGGCCGTGACTTGTGCAATTCGAGGAACCGGTTCCCCTGCTGCTCGTGGCGCAAGGGGAAGAACGGGTTGGTGCCCGGCACCCGCAGCGACTTGCCCATCTCGTCCTTGCCACCGGCGGAGGTGCCCTTCGTCTCGCCCAGCATGAAGTAGGCGGCGGCATGCTCGGAGTCGAGGCGAGCGACGCCTGGGATGAGGTTCTCGTTGCGGTTGAGGATCAGGAGGACGTCAGCCGGCCCGATGTTGCGCGCATCCTCGACCCAGCCCAGGTCGGCGAGTGCGAAGACGGCCCGCCCATTCTGGGTGTAACTCTGGTCGTAGAAATCTACCGGTCCGCCCTCCTCCTTCTGGGAGACGTTCTCCAGGTAGGCCTCGGGCTTCGTCACCGCGCCGTAGATCGTCGGCTCGTGCTTCGGATCGAGGCTATAGGTCTTCGCGAAGCAGCCGTTCTCGGTGCCGTAGATACGGCCGCCCGGCATCAGGGCGATGAAGTCATCCTGCACAGGCTTCGATTTGTTTTGGGTCGTGAAGGTCGTCGTCGTCTTCCCGGTCCCGCTCAGCCCGACGATCAGGAAGACCCTCGTTTCGTTGCCGACCGGGATCACCTTGCAGCCGGCGTGCATCGCCAGGCCGCCGGCGTCGTAGACCTTCTTGTTCCACATCCGCAGTCCGCCCTTCTTCGACTCGCCGAAGTAGTCGGAGTTCAGCACGCGGGTGATGCCGGCCTCGAGGTCCACGAAAATGGCGCGGTCCTGGGGATAGCCCGGCGCCGTCAGATTCGGTGTATCGATGATCGTGATCTCGGGCTGCGGCCGGGTGCCCGCCATCGGGTAATAGAGGAGCCGCTGCATGCCGGCGACGTTGGCGTTGCGCGCTTCGATAATCAGCCGGGCCGGGGTGACGAACTTGGGATCATTCCCGATGAAGCCCTCGACCAGCACCATCTCCTGGTTCCGGATGTAGTCATCCTGGATCTTGGCCCACTTTCTTCCCTCCTCCGTGCTGACGGTCTGGCCGCTGGTCTCCTCCGGATTGTCCGTGACGATGTAGGTGCTCTTTGTGCTCCGGCTGTCCACTTTGGTGTGCACGTTGTAGTTGTCGAAGGAGGTGCGCCGCGCGTTCGGCATCTTTGCGGTGAGTTCTCGCAGCTCTTTGGGACCTGGATTCTCGATCAGTCGCTCGGACTCGGGGATGTAGCCGCTTCGGACTTCGATGGTCATTCCCTACAGGATACCGGGAGCCCGGTCTAACATCGATGGGTGACATCCGCGTGGACGAAGGAGGCCGACCCGAGCTTCGAGGGCTCGGTGGCCGATCGATTCTGGCAGGGTCTGCTTGGTCTCGGAGAGGCCGACTGGCCACGCGTCGTGGCCGAGTACGAGCGGCAGCGGGACAGCGCGCCCGAGGCGGTCAAGGCGGCAAGGCACGCGGCCGAGGAACTGCTTGGATCGACGCGGTATGCGGATGCCTTCGACTCGGGGTCGAGCCACGCGCCAGGGCCCGAGGACGGGCCGGCCCGATGGGCGGCAGGCGACGCGTCCGTGGCGGTCACCGCGCGGCGTAAGCTGCCGGCCGAGCACTACCAGGTGCTCGTGGCACCGCTCGCGACTAGTCTGCCCTGGCTGAAGGTGGCCGCCGGCTCCTAGCCCTGAAGGCCCATCACGCCGACCAGTTCCTTGACGGAGTCGGCGGACTTCTGGAGGGCGGCCTGTTCATCGTCAGTCAGCTCGAGTTCGATGATCTGCTCGACACCCTTCGCGCCGAGCTTCACCGGGACGCCGACGAAGAGACCACGGATCCCGTACTCGCCCTCCAACCGGACGGCGCAGGGAAGGATCTGCTTGCGATCGAGGATGATCGAGTCGACCATCTGGGCGACCGCGGCCGACGGCGCGTAAAAGGCGCTCCCGGATTTCAGCAGGTTGACGATCTCGGCACCCCCGTTTCGGGCCCGCTGAACGATCGCCTCGATCCGGTCGGGCTTGATCAGCTTGGTGATCGGAACGCCTGCGACCGTACACAATCGGGCGAGCGGGACCATCGTGTCGCCGTGGCCGCCGAGCACGTAGGCCTGCACATCATGGACGGAGGCGTTCAGCTCCTGGGCGATGAACGTCCTGAACCGGGCTGTATCGAGCACGCCGGCCATGCCGATGACGCGTTCGCGCGGGAACTTGCTGACCTCGTGGGCGAGTTGCGCCATCGCGTCGAGCGGGTTGCTAACCACGATCAGGATCGCGTTCGGCGAGCGCTTGGCCAGCTCCTGGGTCACGCCCCGAACGATGTTCGCGTTAGTTTTGACCAGGTCATCCCGGGACATCCCGGGCTTGCGCGGAATCCCAGACGTGATGACGCAGATAGTGGACCCGGCCGTTTCGTCGTAGCCGTTGGTCCCGGTGACGTTGGAGTCATAGCCGACGACCGGGCCGGCCTCGAGCAGATCGAGGGCCTTGCCCTGCGGCATCCCCTCGACGATGTCGACGAGGACGATATCGGCGTAGCCGCGTTCGGCTAACCGCTGCCCAAGTGTTGCGCCGACGTTGCCGGCACCAACGACCGTGATCTTTACCCGAGCCATCCGGGGTAAACCGTATCAAACGCATTACACTCCATGGGATGGCGACCGCCGTTGGGGAACGGCGATTCCTCCGGACGCTCGACGAGAACGAAA
Organism: Candidatus Dormiibacterota bacterium; assembly: GCA_030946755.1. Classification (GTDB taxonomy): domain Bacteria; phylum Chloroflexota; class Dormibacteria; order CF-121; family CF-121; genus JALYYC01. Next base: position 3,351 of record JALYYC010000056.1, on the reverse strand, counting down.
CGCGCAAGCGCATCTCGTGGCGGGGCATGCTCGTGCTCAGCGGCTTCTGGTTTGCGATTGCGTACACGATCCAGCCGCTCGGCGGGAACATCATCCCGCTGCTGGTGACGCGGTTCACCCATCCGATGACGTTCCACCTGGGTCCGGCGGCGATTCCGCTCGACGTGAATACCTACGTCGCGATCCTCGATACCTTTGGCGCGGCCTTCGCCATCGTCTGGCAGCCAGCAATCGGCGCGCTCAGTGACAATAGCCGTTTCAAAATTGGCAGGCGGCGGCCATATATCGCGATCGGCGTGATTGGCGACGTCATCTTCCTTACGATCCTGGCGTTCGTCACTTCTTACTGGATGCTGCTGGTTGTCTACACGTTCTTCCAGATGGCGTCGAACACGGCACAGGGACCGTACCAGGGGATGTTGCCGGACCAGGTGCCCGAGGATCAGCGCGGCGAGGCATCCGGTTACTACGGCGCGATGAACATGATTGGTACCATCTTCGGCTTCGTCGTGGTTGGCGCCATCCTGATTCCGACCGGCCACCTGAAGATCGCGATCCTGACCCTGCCACTGGTCGTCGCGGTCGCTGGGGCTCTGGTGTTCTTCGGCGTCCCGGATCGCCGGATCACGCGGTCAAGCAACCAGGCGGTCGCCCGAACTGTCTTCCTCAGCTTCGCGATCGACGCCAAGAAATACTGCGACTTCGCCTGGCTGATGGTCTCCCGCCTGTTCTTCCTGATGGCGCCGGTCGGAATCTCGACCTATGCGCTGAACTTCATCCGGTTTACGTTCCATTACTCCGAGGGCAAGGCCTCGCTCTACTCGAGTGCCCTGCAGGCCCTCGTCGTCTTGTTCGCCGCCGTCCTCTCCTTGAGCGCCGGCTTCATGGCCGAACGATTTGGCAAGAAGCGGCTCGTCTCGACGGCCTGCCTGATCGGGGCGGTCGGCTCGGCTCTGCTGATCTTTGCCCCGAACCTCATCTGGATCCTTGCCTTTGGCGCGATCGTCGGCGCATCACTGGGTATTTTCTTGTCGGTCGACTGGGCCTTCATGACGGACCTCATCCCGAAGGCCGAGGCGGGCCGCTACATGGGCGTCTCCAACATCGCGACGGCCAGCGCCGGCTTCATCGCGCGGCCCATCCTGGGCCCGATCATCGACGCCTTCAACAACAACCGGACCAGCGCCGTTGGCTACCGGGTGATGTTCGGCATCGTCACGGGCTTCTACTTGATCGCGTTTCTGACCCTGCGGCCCGTCCGCGAGATCAAGGTCGATTGACGCTAGCCCGGTGCTCCGGGGCAGCCGGGTTCGCCGTGGCCGCAGACGATGTGCGGCAGCAAATAGATGATGGCGACGATAACGGCGACCGCCAGGAACGTGACGAGTACACAGCCGAGCAGCTTGCGCGAGCTTGGCGGCTCGCCGCCACCCATGTAGGTCGGCTCGGGCAGCGGCACGCAGTTACCCGGGGCGGGGTGGCTCGTCGAGCGCGGGCAGGGTGATCGCGACCGTCGTCCCCTCGCCCGGCGCGCTTTTCACCTTGATGTCGCCTTTGTGCGCGTCCACGATCCACTTCGCGATCGCGAGACCCAGGCCGGTCCCACCGTTCTCGCGCGTCCGTGCCTTGTCGGCCCGGTAGAAACGCTCGAAGATATGCGGAATGTCCTCGGCAGGAATGCCGGCCCCGGTGTCTGTGACAGTCACCTCCGCGTGGCCATTCAGCCGGGCGACGCCGATCGAGACCTCGCCGCCAGACTCGGTGTGGGTGAGGGCATTGTCCAGCAAGATCAGCAAGAGCTGCCGCACGCGACTAGCGTCGGCGTCGACCCGGACGCCGCCGTTCAGTTCAGGCTTGAGATGGACGCCGCGCTCGTCGGCGAGCGGCTGGGTCTGGCTCATCAGGTCGCGGACCACGTCGTTGAGCTCCATCGGCTTCCGGTCGATGCGCAGCTGGCGGGCATCGGCCAGGGCCAGCGTGGTCAGGTCACCAACGATCCGGTTGAGCTGGTCGACCTCGTCGAGGACGTTCCGCCCGTAGGCGGGCGGCGTGCCGGTGGCGCGCCGGAGCCAGGCCTCGACATTTGTGCGGATCAGAGTCAGCGGGGTCCTCAGCTCGTGCGACGCGTCCGCGACAAACTCGCGCTGCTTCTGGAACGCGACGCTGATCGGGCGCAAGGAGCGCAGCGCCATCAACAGCGATGCCAGGGCGCCGAGGATGAGCGCGACGATCGAGGCGAGGATCAACTGCCGCTCCAGCCGGCCGACCGCCGCCCCCACCCATGAGATGGGCTGGGCCACCTCGAGGACACCCACCACTTTGCCGGCCTTGCTCTTGAGTGGCGTGGTCGAGACCACGAAGACGCCCTTGTCGCTCGGGACCTGGGTCTCGAACGACTGGCCGTCCTTCGCGTAGGTCACCGGACCGTCGAGGACCGGACTGGCGAAGACCGACGCAGCGCCGGAGGCAGGGAGGACCAGTTGATGCCCGTTGATCTGCTGCACCTGCATATAGGTATCCGCAAAGCTCGGGTCCGCCAGCGCCTGCTTGTTGGCGCTGATCGTGTCGCCAGTGATGGTGAGCGCCGACCGGGCGAGACGGATCGAATGCTGCAGGTCCTGTTCCTCGCGTGACGTGAGCGCCTGGGACACCGTGAAATAGACCAGCAAGTTGAAGAACCCGAGGATCAGCACCAGGAGAACGAAATACTGGGCCGCCAGGCGCACCAGCGCCCCGCGGAACATCATCCCGACAGCCGGTAACCGACCCCGTATACGGTTTGGATCAGCTTGGGAGATCGGCCCTCGTCGATTTTGTCGCGCAGGTACGAGATATAGACCGCCACGCGATTCGTGGTGCCCTCGAAGTTGTAATCCCAGACCCGCTCGGCGATCTGCGCCTGCGTCAGCACCTGGTTCGGATGGCGCATCAGGAACTCGAGCAACGAGAACTCGCGGGCGGTCAGGTCGATCGGGACGTCGCCCCGGCGCACCTGGTGCGTCTTGAGATCGAGGACGAGGTCGGCCACCTGCAGGCGGTTGGCGTGACCGTTCTTCTGGTCCCGGCGCATCAACGCGCGCAGCCGGGCGAGGAGTTCCTCGAACGCGAACGGCTTCGGCAGGTAGTCGTCGGCGCCGGCGTCGAGGCCCGCCACCCGGTCGTGGATCTGCCCCCGGGCGGTCAGCATGATCACGGGCGTCTGGATCCGGTTCTGGCGGAGCCATCGGCAGACCTCTATGCCGTCCTTCTTGGGGATCATGAGATCGAGAATGATCGCGTCGTACCTGGCGGTCTCCGCCAGCGTCTGGGCCCGCTCGCCGTCGGCAGCGATGTCCACGGCATATCGCTCAT
>JALYYC010000048.1 GCA_030946755.1 Candidatus Dormiibacterota bacterium | reverse complement strand
AGAAAGTCGCCGATCGCTACGACGTTTCCCGCCAATCACAGGATGCGTTCGCCGCCGAAAGCCAGCGGCGAGCGGCGGCCGCGATCACGGAGGGTCGCTTCGCCGACCAGATCACGCCGGTCGAGATCCCTCAGAAGAAGGGCGACCCGATCGTCGCGAAGGCCGACGAGCATCCACGTGCCGGAACGACCGCTGAATCGCTCGCCCGCCTCAAGCCCGCCTTCCGCGACGGTGGCAGCGTGACCGCCGGCAACTCCTCCGGTATCAACGACGCGGGCGCCGCCGTCGTCGTCATGAAACAGACAAAGGCGGATGAGCTCGGTGTGAAAGCTCAGCTCGAATGGATCGCCGATGCGGTCGCGGCGATCAGCCCGGAGATCATGGGCGTCGCTCCCATCTTCGCCGTCCAGAACCTCCTCAAAAAGGTCGGCCTGACGATCAACGACATCGACCTGATGGAACTCAACGAGGCGTTCGCGGCGCAGGCGGTTGCCGTCATCCGCGAACTGGAGATCGACCCGGAAAAGGTCAACCCGAACGGCGGCGCGATCGCGCTCGGGCATCCAGTCGGCGCCACCGGTGCCATCCTCACCGTCAAGCTCGCCTACGAGCTCAAGCGGCAGCAAAAAGAGTGGGGCATCGTGACGATGTGCATCGGCGGCGGCCAGGGCATTGCCACCCTCTACCGCAACCTGAACTAATTCTCGCTGCAGCCTCACCCGTGAAACGGGCGCAGGCGGATTAGCGCCGGGCGGGGCTCTACGGTTTGTTGACGTTGACCGTCCAGCGAATGCCGTACTTATCCGAGAGCCAACCGACTTCCCCACCCCATGCCTGCGCCTTCAACGGCATGCTGATCTTGCCGCCCTCGGCCAGGCCGCTGAAGATTTTGGTCAGCCGCTCCTTGTCCGTGCCGGTCACGGAGATGCCCATGTTTTCGCCGACCTTGGCGGGATAATCCGGGTGGCCATCCGCGCCGATGATGACGATCCCGTCGGTCTCCAGCGTCGATTGCCCTTGCCGATGGTCGACTTTGCCACCGAACACCTTGCTATAGAACTCGAGCGCTTCCCGGGCTTTCCCCTGGAAGTTGACATACGGGCTGATCTGAATCGCGGTGCTCATTGATTCCTCTCCTTGTCACAATCGTTGAATTTCGCTCGTCAATCCGATGACGGACCCCGAAGAGAGAATGTGACCAATGAATCAACAACAGGCGTTGGCGGAGCAGTTCGAAGCGAACCGGAGTCATCTTCGGGCGGTGGCCTTTCGAATGCTGGGCTCCGCAACTGAGGCAGACGATGCCGTCCAGGAAACGTGGCTGCGCCTCAGCCGCGCGGAGCTCGGCGGCATCGACAACCTCCGGGGTTGGCTGACCACGGTCCTCGCTCGGGTCTGTCTCGACATGCTGCGCTCACGGAAGTCGCGGCGCGAAGAGTCGCTGGACGCGCAGGTCATCGAGCCCGCTTCAGGGCGACATGCAGGGTTCGACCCTGAGCATGAGGCGATCCTGGGCGACTCGATCGGCCTCGCGCTGGTCCTGGTCCTCGAAACGCTGGCGCCAGCCGAACGGCTCGCCTTCGTCCTGCACGACATGTTCGCCATGCCCTTCGAGGAGATCGCGCCGATCGTCGGGCGCACGCCGGCCGCCGCCCGCCAGCTCGCCAGCCGCGGCCGCCGCCGGGTTCAGGTCGCGGCGACAGTTCCCGACGCGGATGTCACCCGGCAGCGCGAAGTGGTGGACGCCTTCCTCGCGGCGTCCCGCTCCGGGGACTTCAATGGGCTGCTCGCCCTTCTCGATCCAGAGGTTGTGCTCCGCGCCGACCGCGCCGTCGTGCGGATGGGCGCGGTGAAAGAGGTTCGCGGTCCCAGAGCCGTGGCCGAAACCTTCTCCGGCCGGGCCCGCGCAGCACTCCCGGCATTGATCAATGGACTCCCTGGCGCGGTGTGGTCTACAGGCGACCGGCCACGAGTCGTGTTCACGTTTACGATCACCGCGGGGAAAATCGTCGGGATCGGCATGATTGCCGACCCCGAGCGCCTACGCGGGCTCGACCTGGCGATCGTCAGCGAGTGACGCCGATGTTCACGGTCATGCCGACTGAGACCAGATCGACTCCGTGATCTCGATCAGCAGCTTTTCCGCCAGCGCGGTATCCGGCTCTGCCGGTAGCCGCGGGTCGTCGCGAGCGACGGCGATTCGCCCAGCAAGTCGATCCACCTCGTACTTGACTTGATTAAGCGTCCACAGGCCACGCTTGATGGCGCGAATCTCGTCCGCATCGGCCGTGCGATAGACATTTAGTTCGCCGGTCTCTAGAAACTCGATTCCCATTCGGAGGAGACGCACCGAGTGGGCGGCATTCTTGCAGTCGTAGCCATACCGCTCGACCAGTTCCTTCCGCTTGGCTCCCATATAGGCTCGATGCCCGGGTAGACCCACCTTGTTCAGTTGGGATGCCGCATAGCCAACGAACGATTCATAGGCGCGCTTGCTGCTGAACGCGCTTCGATGCTCGATCATCGGCCTGAACGCCGGGTGTTGAGCCAGGACAAATTCGGGCCGGAGCCAGAGTAGACCAACCACGTTCGGATTGGCCTTCAGGAGCAAACCAACGAACTTGCGCAGCGAGTACACGACGACGTCCAGCTCATCCTTCTGCTTGACCCAGTGATCCCACTCGTGCAGACCGATCAGCCATTTTCGCGACGGGACGACGACCGCCATGATGTCCACGTCGTCAATGCTGTCCGGATCCTCCTTTGCGACGTAGGTGCCATGTGAGGCGCTGCCCATTAGTCCCGCGTAGACCGTGTGGTCTGCAAGGCCGAAATCGAACGGGAAAGCTTCAACGAGACGCGGGTCGGGCCAGGCAGCTACTGGGATCAGCCGGTCCCGGTGGGCAGACATGCCTGCGATCTTAGCCTTGCTTTCTCGGTCAGGCCGCATAGGGGCGGCGAAGGCGGTCAGCCCCGCCGTTACGGTGCGCTTCGCAGGGACGGGATGCCCGGCCCTTTTCGTTATAGGGTCGTGTCCTGGCTGAGTACGCTTGCGACCATCCTCGCGGTCGGACTCCTCGTGCTCGGGACGGCCGCCG
>JALYYC010000254.1 GCA_030946755.1 Candidatus Dormiibacterota bacterium | reverse complement strand
CTGATGCGCAGCGGCGCGCGGGCAATCAGCATTAGATAGCCTCCGCCATCGCGGCCTGCGCCGCGATCAACTGCACGGCTGCGGAAAGGTCGCGAACGACGGAGCAGTCCACGCCTGGCTCGACCTCTGCCTCGCTGACGAGCACCGGCCGAGATCCGGCTGCTTTCGCCGCCCGGACGTCCGTCTCGGAGTCCCCGACCATGAAGGACTCACGCAGGTCGATGCCGAGCTCCGCGCTGGCCCGCCGAAGGTGCTCGGTACCGGGCTTGCGGCAGGCGCAGTGGAGTTCCGGGACATGGAGGCAGGCGTAGATCCGGTCGATGCGGCCACCGCGGCTCTCGACGACCTCGATCATGCGGCGATGGATCTGCTCGAGATCCTCCTCCGTGATCAGCCCGCGGCCGACGACGGCCTGGTTCGTGATCACGATGATGTGCACGCCCATCTGGCGGAGGCTGGCCAGCGCGTCCAACGACCCAGGTAGGAACTCGAACTCCTCCCAGCACTTGACGTGGTCCGGCCGGCGGCGGTTGATCACGCCATCGCGGTCGAGGAAGACGGTGACCCGGCCGTTGCCGCTACTCAACCAGCGCGGCCCTCGTCGATTCGGTGATGGCGTGTTCCAGCACGAGATGGCAGTCTTCGACGACGCCATAGCTCTTGCTCTGCACGTGGATCGCTGTATTCACCGCACTCTTGAGCGCTCCGCCCTCGAACCCGACCAGCCCAACCGTCGTCCCGCCAAGCGCGTGGGCGACCTCGACCGCTGCCAGCACGTTGGGCGAGTTGCCGCTGGCGCTGATCGCGATCACCACGTCGCCCGGGTTCAGCAGGTTGCGCAGTTGCTCGGCGAACACGCCCTCGTAGCTGGTGTCGTTCGCCCAGGCGGTCAACAGCGCGATGTTGTCCGTGAGCGAGGTGACGCGCAGCCGGGCGCGGCCTTCGACGATGGTCGCCTTCGACAGGTCGCAGGCAAAGTGGGTCGCGGTCGTGGCGCTGCCACCATTTCCGACGATGTACACGTGCTTCCCGCGTCGATAGGCGTCGAGGATGATGCGCACCACCCGCTCCATGTCCTCGAGCGGAATCTCAGCGAGAACCGAGCGGACCTCCGCGACGTGGTCCGCGAGCGCCGCCGCGATCGTCGATCGTTCCAGTAGCTGCATCGCTCCTCCTCTCTCCTTCCCTAGTGGTTTTGCGCGACAGCGATGGTCGGCGTTTGCGTCAACAGGTCGAAAGCGCGGCGCGCGCGATCCTGCATCGTGAATCGCCCGGCCGCCTGGGTGCGTCGGCGGATGGCGTGCGGGTCGTCGGTTAACAGGGCTCGTTCGATCGCCGGGACGAACTCCGCGCCGGAGACCAACTCGACGAGGTCCTTGAAGATGTCGAGCTCGGCCATCGGCGTGCTCACCACTGGCCGTCCCTCGGCGAGGTAGTCGAACACCTTCACCGGCAGCGCGGTTTCCGTCCACTCGTTCAACACGCAGGGATTCAGGGCGACGTCACACCCGGCGATGACGCCACGCGCCTCCTCCGGTTTGAGCGTGCCGAGCCAGTGCACGTTCGGCTGCGATTCCAGTCGCCGGCCCCAATCGCCCTCGCGCGGGCCGGCCAGGACGAGCTGCCAGTCCGGCCGCCTGGTCGCCACCTCGAGCAGGAGCGCCTCGTCGGCCAGCCAGTCGAGCGAGCCGACGACGCCGAGGCGGGGCCGCGGGATCGATGCCAGCCGGGCGGATGGGATCGCCTGCAGGCTCGCGTCGGTCCCGATCGGGAGCCAGTGACTGCCTCCCGGGGCTGACTGGAATTGGCTCGCCATTCCGACGCTGGTGGTCACGATCATGGCACGCCCGCTGAGCTCGCGCTCGGCTTGGGCCAGTCGCCGCCGATCGTCGACGGTGAAGAGCGGCTCAGCCGCATAGTGGTCGACCGGCTCGTAGACGACCTGGCCGAAGTTGAGCCCGCGAATCGCCCGGACCAACTCGGGCGACGGGAACCGAATCCACAGCACCCATTCGTCGGTGCAGCCATTTGTCAGGGAGGCGAGGCGGCGCTCGATCATCCACGCGCTGATCGCTGAGACAAAGCCGCGGCGGATCGGAAGAACCGGCATGATGCCGCGGCGCACGGTGGCCGATCCTCTCGGCAGGTTCGACTTGGCGAGCCTCGACGGGAGCGAGCGGATCTGGCGAAATCCGAGGCTCTTGACGCCGATCCCCTGGAAGAAGATCGACCGGTCAAAAAAGCTCGACAGCAGCCGGAAGAAGGTGCGTTCCTCCGCGTTCGCGGCATCGGGAGGAAGGAAGCCGACGAACGCGAGCTTCAGGGTCGCGCCATCCCTGGCCTGAGCTCGACCAGCCGTAGTCGAACCAGCGCCAATGCATACACGGCCACCACCACGACGCCGGCACCGACCGCGATCGCCGCCGCCAGCCCGACTTCCATGACCACGAACAGCAGCGCGGCGAGGCCGATAGCGACCAGCGTCGCCTTGAAAACCGCTCGCTTGGTGGTTGCCGCCACGCCGCTCCAGAGCGGCGCGAAGATGGCGAGCGCCCAACCGGCCTGGACGACGGTGTTGGCGATGGCCGCCCCGATCGCGCCCCCGCGGGGAATCAGCAGGAGATCGAGGATCACGCTCGCCGCCGCCGCGACGGCTCCCGTCTTGAGCAGGTAGCCCTGCCGTTCGAGGCCGAGCAGCGCCGATCGAGAGGCCTGGCCGAGCACGCCGAAGACGACCGAGACCAGCAGGATCTGCAGAACGACGACGGCACCGCCGAACTGGTCGCCATAGAGGAGGCGGATCACCGCCGGCGCAAGGGGGATGCCGAAGAGGCAGATGGGCAGAGTGAGCATCGCCAGGTAGCGCAGCGCGTCACTCAGGACGGCGCTGAATCGTCCCGTGTCAGCCGCGCCGCGGGCAAAGCTCAGACCCGGAAGGAGCACGCCCAGGATTGCGCCGGGAAGCAGGTCCACGACGCGCTCGGTCAGGGCGAACGGCACCGCGTAAAAGGAGACCTGTGCCACCCCCTGGAACCGTCCGAGAAAGAGGATCTCGGAGCGCTGCCACACGACGGCGTTGAGCAGGATCAGAATCCCGAGCGCGATGTTGTACCGCTGAATCCGCAACCGAAGGTCCCGCGGCAGCGGTGCCCGCCACTGAATCCCGAGCGTGCGGACGGTCCAGGCACCGAATGCGGCCACGTTGACAATTTCGATCGCGAGGGTCACCAGGAGCACGCCGGGCACCCCCCACCCGCGCCAGACGGCGAACAAGCACCCGGCGACCCAGATCGGCGAGGTGAGCAGACCAAGGCGCAACAGGCTTCCATATCGCTGCATTCCGGCTGTCACCGCACGCAGAATTCCTACGATCACCATCGGCAGGAGCATCGCCGCGCCGATGAGCAGATCGGTCCGCAGCGCAACCTGATGGAAGAAGGCCGCGAGCGGCAGCGCCAGCAGAGCCAGTGCCACGGTTGCCAGGGCGCCGCTGACCAGCCCGAACCGTAACGCCCGCCCCAGGACGGCGCTGGCGAGGCCGAGGTCGTTCTTGCCGTCGAGTTCCGCGACGTACCGGCGGACCGTGCTGGAGATCCCAAGGCGCGCGAACAGCAGCGTGAACATGACGATCGACATCGTCAGGGCATAGACACCAAAGCCTTCTGGGAGAAGTTTTCGGGCGAGGATGATCGAGACGACCAGCGCGCTCGCGAGCGTGATCACCCCGTCGGCGAAGTTCACGGCAGTGTTCCGGGCAAGGCCTGGGCGCCTCATGACACCCGCTTCGGTGCCACGAGGTAGAAGAGGCCCCGCAACGGCTGGCGCATGTCGACGGCAAAATCCTCGGTGCGGGCGACCGGCGCCCCGGCGACGGGCCCGTCGAACTTGAGCGGCGAGCGCCACTGGGCCTCGGAATGCAGGTAGCAGGCACGGGTACGCCACGCCCGGCTGGGACGGAAGGCGGCGCTGTCGTCGGCGCAGTTGACCGCGCGCACCAGTCCGGCGAGCGCCAGGAAGAAACGCAGCCGAACCTCGAGCGAGGCGTCCTGGAAGCGGTCGCGATAGGCGAGCGCTCGATCGCGAATGTATTCCGCGCTTTTGCGTGGCGCAACCGCGTCGAGGATGAATTTCAGGGCGCCGAGGTCGAAGGCATAGTCGCCGGCCGTCAGGTCGCCCCAATCGAGCAGGCCGATCGCGGATCCGGTCGAGACGATGTTGGAGCGATGGAGATCGCCGTGAATCAAGTGAGTCGAGACCTGGAAATCCGCCTTGTGATCGGCGAGGTAGGCCGACATCTGGTCGAGGTGCTGGCGAACGCGATCGGTCCGGATCGGCAGGTCCGAGAGCCGCCCGATCAACATCTCTCCGAAGGCCGCAAAGGCCGAGGGATCGCTCACCGGCCAGGTAAGCGCGTTGGAGGACTCCGCGGGGGCTTCCATGGAATGCACGTGCATCAAGAGACTGCCGAGCGCATCGAGGGCGGTGTCGGTGGCATTTGCGGCGTTCAATTCCTCCCCTGGAATCTCCGGGCACATGAGCACCGCCCAGTCCCCATTCGACTTCCGCCAGGCGATCTCGCGTGGGATGCGGTTGTCCTCAAGGGCAGCGACGGTTTCGAGGTTCGCCCGTAAACGTTTCAGGTACTCGGTCCCACCGAGGCTGGCATATGCGATGAAAGTGCGCCCACCGGCGGTGACTCGGTAGACGTCGCTGTGTCCCGTGCCAATAAACGCGATCGCCTGAGGTGGGCCCCCGACGGCCATCTCTGTGTTGCAGATCTCGGTCACGACCGCGGACACGTCCAGGACTCGCATCAGGCGGCTGCCACGCCCCGCCAGTACTGGCCGTCCCAGAGGAGCGCATAAAGAAGGTCGAGGAGCCGGCGCATATGCACCCGCTCGCCAACCGCCGCGAGCGCTTCGACCAGCTTGATGCTGAGCGTGGTATGGAGGGCCACGGCGCGCCACCCGAGCCCGGCGATCCGCCGCAGCGGCGGACGTGGCAGCCCGATCCGAACCTCAGGCGTGATCTCTGGATGGGTGCGTACCAGCAGCGCATCACCCTTCCCGGCGAGGAAGGCCTGCCGGCCGTAGGCGCGGGCATCGCGGTGAAAGTGATGCTCGGCGCGCGCCGCCGGAACGAATTGAATCCGCCAGCCCGACTCGAGGGCGCGGAACGCCATCTCGTAGTCCTCGGCGACGGAGAAGCGGGCGTCGAAGCCACCGAGCGCCAGGAACTCCAGGCGCGGGACCGCGAAGTTGCCCGAGAAGAAGTCCGTGTAGCGCAGCTCGTACCCTGGCTGCCGGATCATGTCGATCCGACCCTCGTACCAGGCAGCATTCCGGCGATCCAAATAGGTCGTGATGGTGTTCGGGGCATGCGGACAGTAGCCGAGGTAGAGCGTCTTGTCGGTCGGTGCCGGCGCGGCGGTCGCGAAAGCTTCGATCCATCCCGGGTCCGGGATGATGTCGTCGTCCAGGAAGCAGACCACTCCCCTAGTTGCGGACCGCAACCCGGCGTTGCGAGCGGCCGCCGGACCTGACGGCGCCTGCTCGATGACCAGGTCCGCCCCGCCATCGCGCGCCACCTGGGCGGAGTCGTCGGTGCAGCCGTCGCAGACCACGATCCACTCAGTTGCAGTGCGCGGAAAAGTCTGCGCGGCGAGAGCAGAGAGATGCTTGCGCAGCAGCTGGGCTCGGTTGTGGGTCGGAACAATGACACTGATGTCTGGCATATGGTTTGTGGGCAGGCTCCGCCGTTTCGAACACTTTGGTGTTCGAAAACGCGATCCCGTCTGGGTGCGAAGGTGGCTAGCCGGCCGCCTTCAGGATCGCCGGGTCGACCTCGACCGCCAGCGGACGACCGAGGAGGTGAACCAGGACCTGAACCCGCGCCGGGCCATCCAGGTTCTGCTCGAAGATGGCGTCCACCATCCGCAGCGGGCCACTCTGAATCACGACCGATTGGCCCTTTACGAAGGTGGGTCGGGTCTGGGTCAGCGAGCGCTCCGCCAGGCGCTAGCGGATGTGAGCGACGATCGCATCATCTATATGTCCAGGGGCGCCGTCCTCCTGGAGCATCCGGCGGACGCCGGGCGCCCAGCGAATCAGGTCCCAGTGGGCGAAGCCTTCCTCGAGCTTGAAGAAGACGTAACCGGGAAATACCCAGCGGTGGTGCCGGTCGCGAACACTGCCGGGCTTGGTTCGGGGTGCAGCCGGGAATTGGGGCGCATAGGCCTCGATCCCGTGAAGCGAAAGATACTTGCAAACCGGCGCCTCACCATTGGGCGCAGCGTGAAGCACATTCCACAATGTGACGGTCACGTTACGGCGGCTAGATGACTCGACGGTAAGGATGACGGCCTGCGGCGGTAAGGGAACGGTAACCGGAAATACCACCTCCTAGATACGGGGAGGCGTCTCTCTGTTCACCCGCAGTACGGGAGTTCCTAAGAAAAGGTGAGCCCGAGGGGCCTTGGGGGTCGGTTCGACGGCGTCAGCGGGTTATGAAACGGTAACCCGACTAATGAACAAAGGCTGATTGCGGCCGAGGCAGCTCGAACTTGTAGCCGAAGCCTCGCAGCGACTGAAGGTAGTCGCCCCCTCTCAGGTGCGGCTGGATCTTGATGCGCAGCTGGCGGATATACACATCCACCATCTTGGGAAGTCGTGCGTAGCCGTCACCCCAGGCCATCTCCATCAACTGTTCCCGACTCAGTACCCGGCCCGCATTTTCCATCAGAGCGTGGAGCAGGGACAGTTCGGCTTTGGTCAGTGAAACGCGCACGCCGTTTACCAGCGCCAGCCCCCGAGCAAGGTTGAGTGTGATCTCACCGATCGAGAGGTTGTCGTCTCCCCAGCGTCCGGACCGCGTGAGGTTGCCGCGCCGCAGGAGGGCGGCGACCTGGGCCAGCAACTGTCGGGGCGAAATGGACTTGATCACGTAGGCGTCCGCAGCGGCGGTCAAGCCTCGCACGATCTGATCTTCGTCGGTACGCTCCGAAAGGATCATGAGCGGTGTATAGGGGTTCAATTGGCGCATCTGCTGGCAAACGCGCATCCCGTCATGGCGCGGCAGGGTCGTCTCGAGGATTACGAGATCGATCAACTGCGACTGAAGGAGTTCGAGCGCTTGTTCGGGCTCAGGGGTGGCGTGTACCTTATGCCCCTGCCCCTGGAGCAAGTGACTCAGCAGGTCGAGTTGTAGTGGGTCCTTATCGACCGCCAGAATCGTTGCCATTGGCTTCCCCCAATTTGTTGGCCAGTGGCTATGAGATACAGACGGTCCGAATTAGGTACCCAGGTCCTTC
>JALYYC010000226.1 GCA_030946755.1 Candidatus Dormiibacterota bacterium | reverse complement strand
AGAATGGCAACACTGGACCCGAGCCCGTAGGGGAGGGCGGACCAGCCTCGCCAGCGGCGGCGGTACCGGTACTTGATCGCCAGCCCGATCGCCAGCGCGAACCCGACGAGGAGCAAGAGCGAGCCCCCGCTGAAGGCGCTGACGAAGCCGACGCCAATGAAGAGCCCGCTGATCAGCCAGAGCAGTGGTTGTCGCACGGTATTAGACAGTATTAGAAGAAATTTGACAGATGTTGACAGCGGGCCGTCCCACAATGATGCTATAGGTGCTCAGGGCGGGCAAGATGGGCACGTCTCGCTGGGCTGAATCTGGGAGGTGGAGTTGATGCGACCAATTCGATATAGCTTCGCGCTGGCGTTCGCCGGTGTGCTGACGCTGGCGGCATGTGGCGGGACTGGGGGCGGCTCATCCGGTGCCACCAATGAGGTTGATGTCACCGGAACCGTCCGAGCCGCGAACTGGGGCGGTAACCCGACCGAGAATTCGCTGGTCAAGAAGTACGAGGCGGACTTCATGGCCAAGTACCCGAAGATCAAGGTCACGCAGGAGGAGATCCCGGATCACTTCGAGGACAAGATCAAGACCGAGATGTCGGCCAACAATGAGCCCGACGCGATGTATGTCAGCACCGCGCTGATGAACTTTGCGGCGCCGAACGGCCGGCTCCTTGACCTGACTCCGCTGATGTCGAAGTGGGGCGTCAATTCCGACGAGTACATTTCGACGCTCATGACGCCGTGGCAGCTGAACGGCAAGCAGTATGCCCTCCCGAAGGACTTTGGCGACCTCGTCCTCTTCTACAACAAGTCCATGTTCTCGGCGAAGGGCTTGCAACCGCCCGCCAGCTGGGATGACGTCAAGACGGATGCCAAGGCACTCACGACCGCGACGGCCAAGGGTATCAGCCTTCCGGCCGATGCGGCCCGCTTCGATGCCTTCGTGTTCGGTTACGGCGGCCAGGTGCTGTCGAGCGACAAGACGAAAGCCGTCTTCAACGATCAAAAGGCTCAGGATGCCCTGACGTTCTACAGCTCGTTCCAGCTGCAGGATAAAAGCTCCGATCTTCCGGACAAGCTTGGGGCGACCTGGCCCGGTGACGCGTTTGGTAAGCAGAAGGCCGCGATGGTGATCGAGGGTGGCTGGCTGATTCCCTACATGCACGACACGTACCCGAGCGTGCAATACGGCAGCATCAAGCTTCCCAGGTTCCCGGCCAAACAGTCCACCCTGCTCTTCACGAACGGCTGGGGTTGCTCGGCAAAGACCAAAAACCAGGATGCCTGCATGCTGTTCGTCAAGTACATGACCGGGAAGGTCGTTCAGCAGCAGGTGCTGCAGAGCGGATTCGCCCTCCCGTCGCGGAAGGACCTCGCGACCGATCCCGCCATCACGTCGAATCCTGATGTCAAGAACCTTTTCGACAGCGCGACATTCGCGACCGCCTGGACCTTCGGACCGCATGAGTCCAAGATCAACGACGCACAGAACAATGCGATCCAATCCGTGCTTCTCGGGAAATCTGATGTCAAGACGGCATTGGACAAAGCCGTAGCGGATGCGAACGCCGCCATAGCGGGAGGATGATCGAGGGATAGGCTGTAACTAGCTAAACGAGGGAAGGGAGGACGAAGATGGCGGTAACGGTGGCGCCGGAAGCGCCTGTGGCCACGGTAAAATCCCGCCGCCGCTCGAAAGGCGGCGGGATGGCCATCGCGCAGCGACGCGCGGGACTGCTCTTCGTCGCTCCCTACATCCTCTTCTTCGTGTTTCTGCAGCTCGCCGCCCTCGGATTCGCGTTCTGGGTGAGCTTCCATCACTACGACCTGTTGGCGCTCGACAATCCCTTCGTCGGCTTGCGCAACTACACCCGCCTGACGGTCAACCAGGACTTCCTGATCGCGATGCGCAATACCACCGAGTATGCGGTCGTGGTTGTCATCCTCCAGACCATCTTCGCCCTCTTGCTGGCGGTACTCCTCGACACCAAGATCAAGGGTCGCAACTTCTTTCGCTCGACCTGGTACACGCCCTCGATCGCGTCCTCGGTCGTCATCTCGATGATTTTCCTCTACGTCTATCACCCGACCGGGCTGCTGAACAGCCTGCTGGGGCTCGTGGGCATTCACACGACCGAGGCGTACCTGCAGAGCACCACCTGGGCCCTCCCGGCGATCATGTTCCTCAACATCTGGACCACAGCGCCGACCTTCATGTTGATGTTTCTGGCGGCGTTGCAGGACATCCCGAGGGAGATTTACGAGGCTGCCGGGGTTGACGGAGCCAGTGCCGTGCGAAGGCTGTTCAGCATCACGATTCCGCTGCTGCGGCCGATCATCTTCCTGGTGGTCTCACTCGGCATCATCGGGGCCTTCCAGATCTTCGATCAGGCCTTCATCATGACCAAGGGAGGGCCATTGAAGGCAACCCTGACCGTGGCCTTGCTGATCTACGACAATTTGTTCACTGACACGGGAGCCGTCGGTGTCGCCTGCGCCGAAGCCATCGT
>JALYYC010000180.1 GCA_030946755.1 Candidatus Dormiibacterota bacterium | reverse complement strand
ACGCCGGCGCTTCGCTGGAAAGTCTGACCCCGTCATGGCGGTGACAAGCGCGCAGATCCTCGCCTGGGTGGAGCGCTATGCGGGCGTGGTTGCCGAGCAGAAGCAATACCTGACGGGCCTGGACGCCGCCATCGGCGACGGCGATCACGGCATCAATATGGACCGGGGCTTCCAGACCGTGCTGGTCAAGCTGGCCCCGGCCCGCGACAAGGACGCCGGCACGCTGCTGAAGACCACGGGCATGGCGCTGGTGGGCTCGGTTGGCGGTGCCGGCGGTCCGCTGTACGGCACCTTCTTCCTGCGGGCCGGCGCGGCGCTGGACGGCAAGACGGAGGTGAGCGGCGAGGAGTTGGTCGGCGCACTGGAGGCCGGGCTCAAGGGCGTGGTCGAGCGCGGCAAGGCGAACGTCAACGACAAAACGATGGTCGATGCCCTCACGCCGGCGATCGAGCGGGCGAAGCGATCGCTTAAGGAGGGCGCCTCTATCGAGTCGGCGCTGGCCGCGGCGGCAGACGCGGCGGAGGAAGGGATGAAGGCCACCATTCCGCTGAAGGCGTTGAAAGGGCGGGCCAGCTACCTCGGTGACCGCAGTATCGATCATCAGGATCCGGGGGCAACCTCGTCGTACCTGATGCTGCGGACATTGAGTGAGAGCGTGGCGGCGGTGCCGCAACGCGCGTCAACCACGACGTAACAAGGAGGATGGGCATGGCGGAGAAGAAATACGCAGCGGCCGTCGACCAGGGGACGACGGGGACGCGGTTCATGGTGTTCAGTCACGACGGCAAAGTCGTCTCGACCGACTACCTGGAACACGAGCAGATCTACCCGAAGCCGGGTTGGGTCGAGCACGACGCGATGGAGATCTGGGACAAGACCCAGCGCGTCATCAAGGGCTCGATGCAGAAGAAGGGCATCAAGGCCGAGGAACTATCCGGCATCGGCGTCACCAACCAGCGCGAGACAGCGGTGGTATGGGAGAAGAAGACCGGTAAGCCGGTACACAACGCCATCGTCTGGCAGGACACCCGCACCATCGACATCTGTCAGAAATTGATCAACGACGGTGTCGAGCCGACCGTCAAGGCCAAGACCGGCCTGGTGGTCGCGACCTATTTCTCGGGACCGAAGATCCAGTGGATCCTCGATAACGTGACCGGCGCGAGGGCGGCCGGCGAGCGCGGCGACCTGCTCTTCGGCAACATCGATACCTGGGTGATCTGGTGGCTGACCGGGGGTCCCGACGGCGGCGCGCACGTGACCGATTACAGCAATGCCTCGCGCACCATGCTGATGGACCTCAAGACGCTGGATTGGGACCAGGAACTGATGACCAAGCTCAAGGTGCCGCGGGCGATGCTGCCGCAGATCCGGCCCTCGAGCGACAAGAAGTTCTACGGCCAGACGAAGGCCAACGGGCCCGTCGGCGGCGAGGTTCCGGTCTGCGCCGACCTCGGCGATCAGCAGGCAGCCCTCTTCGGCCAAACCTGCTACTCCGTGGGCGAGGCGAAGAACACCTACGGGACGGGCAACTTCATGCTGCTCAACACCGGCAACAAGCCGGTGCCATCGAAGAGCGGCTTGCTGACGACCGCCGGGTACGGCCTCGAGGCAGGCAAGTGCACCTATGCGCTGGAAGGGTCGATCGCCATCACCGGGGCGGCCATTCAGTGGCTGCGTGACAACCTGGGGCTGATCAAGGACGCCTCGGAGACGGAAGCGATCGCCAAGTCGGTCGACGACGCGGGCGGCATCTACTTCGTCCCGGCCTTCTCTGGCCTGTTCGCGCCGCACTGGGACATGTACGCCCGCGGCGCCATCGTGGGGTTGACTCGCTACGTCAACAAGGCCCACATCGTCCGGGCGACCCTGGAGTCGATCTGCTACCAGACCAAGGAAGTCGCCGATGCGATGGAGCAGGATTCCGGCGTCAAGCTGACCACGCTGAAGGTCGACGGCGGAGCGGTCAAGAACGATTTCCTGATGCAGCTCCAGGCGGACATCCTCGGCGTCAAGGTCATCCGGCCGCAGGTGCAGGAGACGACGTCGCTGGGCGCGGCCTACGGGGCGGGCCTGGCCACCGGGTTCTGGACGACGCTCGACGAGCTGCGCAAGAACTGGCAGGTGGACAAGGTGTTCGAGCCCAAGTCCAGCGAGGACCAGCGCGCGGCCGGGCTGGCGGGCTGGAAGAAGGCGGTGTCGAAGACGCTCGGATGGGTCGACAAGGAGCCGGC
>JALYYC010000169.1 GCA_030946755.1 Candidatus Dormiibacterota bacterium | reverse complement strand
TGAGTTGCATCGTGATCGTGGCCTGCCAGTACTGCCAGCCATGGAAGAGGCCGCTGGGAATGACGGTGCCCGTGGCCTGCTGGATCTGTCCCGGGTTGACGACGCCCTTGCCGGGGACGCCGTTCGGCCCTATCGACACACAGTTCTGCGGTCCGCCGTTTGACGAGCTTGAACACGAGACGCTGGTGGGACCCGAGAAGCCGCCCCCCTGGTTCCGAATGCCGTACGACCCGAGCGGTCCGTTGATCGCGATCGTGACCAGCGGGATGATCGGACTCAGGTACACGACCGCGGGCGGGGCGGGGGCTGACGTTGATTGGGGATCGATGTTGCTGGGGAAGAGGAGGCCGTAGAGCAGCGTGCCGGCGAAGATGACGAGCGCCGCCCCGTAGGCGGCCACCGTCGCCGGCAGGGTGCGCCGGAAGACGGTCGAGCAGGCGATGCCGATGACGCCGAGCGTCAGCGCCGCGACCGCCGTCGTCAGGAAGGCCGCCAGCACCTGGTCGAGCTCGATCCCGCCGAAGAGGAAGACCAGGCTGAAGATCGGCACCGAGAGCAAGAGCAGTAGCAGGACGAAGGACATCGATGCCAGCAGCTTGCCCCAGAGGATGGAGAAGGGGGGAATGCGCGTCACAAACAGCAGGTCGATCGTCTGTCGCTCGCGCTCGCTGCTGATGGCGCCCGCCGTCAGCGCGGGCGTGATGAAGGTCAGGAGCACCATCTGGAAGATCATCAGGGTCAGGAACAGCCCCTGGCCATAGTTCGCCGACTGGCCGCCGAAGGAGCTGCGGGCGGAGGCGGCCATCGCGGCGAAGACCGCCCAGCCCAGGCCTCCGATCAGCAGGACGTAGACCGTCATCGCCAGGGGCGAGCGCCAGGTCCGCATTCGGGACCGGTATTCCTTGGCGACGATCGGGTTCCAGAAGGCGCCGAGCACGGCGCTCATCCGACCTCCTCCGACGTCGCCTTGAGGAAGGCGTCTTCCAGGTCGCTTTCGATCACGTTGAAGTTCGAGACCTTGATGCCGGCGCCGATCAGTGATTGCAGGATGGCGGCGGCGGTCGCCTCGTCACCCTCGTACTGGGCTTCGATCGCGTGGTCGGGCGTCTGGACGCCCCGCACGGCCGGGAGGCCCTTGAGGATGGCCGTGGCCTCTTCAAGCTGGCCGAGTACCGTGATCCGCAGGCGGCGACCGCTCGTCAGCCGCTGGATCACCTCGTGGACCGGGCCGGTGGCGATGATGCGTCCGTGGTCGATGATGCCGACCATGCTGCAGAGCTCGGTGAGCTCGGGCAGGATGTGACTCGAGATGACGATCGTCTTGCCCATGCCCTGCAGCGTCTTCAGGATCTCGCGCATCTCGACCCGTGCCCGTGGGTCGAGGCCCGAAGCCGGCTCGTCGAGCAGGAGGACCGCCGGATCGTGGACCAGCGCCCGCGCCAGACAGAGGCGTTGCTTGAGGCCGCGCGAGAGCGTGTCAACGGCCTGATCGCGGCGCTCGGGGAGGCCGACCAATTCCAGGAGGTCATTGACGATCTTCTGGCGGCGGGCCTTCGGCTGCCGGTAACAGGCGGCGTAGAAATGGAGGTACTCGGACACCGTCAGCTGGTCGTAGACACCGAAGAAGTCGGGCATGTATCCGAGCCGCTCGTGGACGAGGTCGGGCTCGCGCGTGACATCGGCCCCGTCGATCAAGGCCTGGCCGTCGCTCGGTTCAAGCAAGGCCGCGAGGATGCGGATCGTCGTCGTCTTGCCGGCGCCGTTGGGCCCGACGAAGCCGAAGATCTCGCCTTTGGGGACCTCGAACGACACGTGGTCGAGCGCGATCCGGCTCCCGTAGGTCTTACTCAGATTGGTGACACTGATCACTGGACGCTCCCCGTCAGGGAGACCCCGCCGGTCATGACACTGGTGCTGGCGCCGGTGATCCGGAGTCGAACCGCGCCCGATACCGGGTTGATGGCGGCGTCCGGGAGGGCGGTCGTGCCATTGTCCTGGTAGGCGACGGCGGTCCAGCTGCTGCGTGACCAGTCCCAGACCACGGCGGTTGACGTGCCGGTGCCGGCCGGCGTCGAGCTGACCGAGGGTGCACCGATCGCCGGGGCGGGAATCACTTTGGGACCGAACGGATTCGACGAGTTGAGCGAGGCAGCGCGCAGATGCGTGCCGGCGGCCAGGGTCGGCGTGAACTCGTAGCTCACGCCGCCGTTCTGGAGCGTGAAGAGCCCGGGCGGGCCGGCTTGCTGGGCCTCACCCGTGAGGTCTACGATCCGGCCGACGACGATCCCGGCCGGGAGACTGCCGCTCCCCACCTGCTCGATCGGGAGGGCCAGGCTTACCGCGGTCTCGGTGGTGCCTCGCGGTTGCGCCCCGTTGACGGTGATGTCCAGGAGGGATCGATGGGTCCAGGCGACCACCAGCGGCTGGATCGCCGTCGACGTCGTGCCCTTGAACCCGAGACCCGGCTGTAAAAGCGAGAGGACCTGGGTCCGGGCCTGTCCCTCGCGGTCGGCCGCTGTGGGATTGCTGGGCCCTGGCCCGAAGGCGTTGTTCGGATAGATCCGGGTGTAGGTGGGCGCCCCGCCGAATGGGTTCGAGGCCTTGACTGGCAGTTGGACCGAGACGCCGGCGCCCGGCGCCAGTCGTCCGAGCTTGACATAGGTGTCCCCGGCAAGCACCAGCGCATCATCGAACGTCATCGACGACTGGTTTTCGACGCGCCCGGTGAGCTGGCCATTGACCAGCTGGAGGTGGCCGGTGAGCTTTGGCGCGGTGGTCACGCTTTCGGTGGCGAACCCCCGCAGGCTGAAGGCGGTGACCCCCTGCAGCGTGACAGCATTCGATGCCGGGTTGATCCGCGTTGGCGCGTTGGAGCCGCCGAAATTGCCGTTCGCGCTCAGCGGGCTGATGAACAGCTTCTCGCCGGTGAGCGTGACCTGGTAATCGCCTCGCGTCGGCGCCATGATCCCCGTGTAGATCTCCTGGTAGGCACGATCGGCCCCTGGCACGGCATGCACGATCGCAACCTGGTTGCTCTGCACCGAGCGACCCTTCAAGCCGACGCCCAGCCCATAGGCGCCCCCGGCGACGAGCACCGCGATCAGGGGGATCGTGACCCATGACAGCGCTCGCCGGTGCAGGGCCCCCAGCACGAGGTAGTTGATTGGCCCCACCAGCAGGACGTAGAGCAACACCAGGACACCGGTCAGCTGGAGCGAAGGAAGGTCGAGGGCCGGGATATCACCCAGGACTGAGCTCAAGGCGTTGCTCCGCTCGCTGATCGAGGTGCCGGAGGTCCCGAAGGGCTGCGCGAAGCCGCCGCCGCCGCCCCCGATCCCAAGCGGAACGTTTTGCCCCGCGGCGCCGCCCATCAGGTCGCGCATCATGACCTGCCGGAGGATCGGCTTGAGCTCGGTCGACCGGGCGACGGCTTGCTGGCTCCAATCGAAGCCGGCCTCGGTCACGAGGCCGCCACCGACCTGGGTCTCGATCAAGAGCGGGCGGGAGCCGTCGGACAGCCACGCCGTCCCCCCGCTGGTCGCGCCGGTGGCGACCTCGATGTTGCTTGCTCCGCCGAGGGCCGCGACCGCAGCGATCGTGGTGGTGGTGGTGGGCTGCAAGGGCTTGAGCTCGGTCGGGATCCCGGCAAGCGTCTTGCGCCATGCGGCGCCGGTGCCGAGCAGGAGCGAGCCGCCGTGTCGGACGTAATCGCCCAGGGCGGCGCGCTGGCCAGCGGTCAGGGTATCCGTCGGGTAGTCGTCGATCGCGATCAGGTCGAAGCCGCGGAGCACGATCGCCGAATCGGCGAGGTCCCCGGCCTGCAGGTGGACGACGTGGGCCGTGGTACCACCCGGGTGCACGGCCGCGAAGTCGTCGAAGGCGCTGGGGTCATCCGCGAGGACGCCGATCAGCGTGCCGGCGTTCGTGCCGCCGGTGGTCGTCTGGCTGGCGAGGACGCGTCCGTTCTGGACCACCCGGACGGTCAGGGAGAGGCCCGCCGCCGGATTGACCATGGCATAGCTCCGGAGGTGCTTGGACGCCCCCGATGCCAGGCTCAGGGGAATCTCGTAGGTCGCGGGACTGGGAAGGCCGGGCTGCGAGGTGAAGACTGACTCGAGCTGCACCGTCCCGTCGAGATCGGAACCGCTGTTCTTGACGTCGATGCCCACCGGCATCCACTCCTGCGTCTTGTAAACACCCTGGTAGCCGACCTTGACCGACAGGGTGACAGGGCTGGTGGCCGCGACGCCGGTGATGGCCGCCCCCGGCAGCGCGAACGCGGCGATCAAGCCCGCCAGGGCGATTCGCGCGGGCAGGCGAGGGCAGCGGGCTCGCATCATGTATTAGACGCTGGCGGATGGCGAAAGGTTCCACTTGACCAGCTTCGCCGGAAGTATGGGGGCCGCCGCCCGGGGTTGCAACTGAATTGGACCGAGCGTGGCCAAAAGAGTCTGCCGGAGGAGGGACTCGAACCCACACGGACTTACGCCCAGACGCTTTTGAGGCGTCCTCGTCTACCATTCCGACACTCCGGCGGTGAGGTGGTGCGAGTATAACGAAGCACGGCAAGTTGGAACTTCTTAGAGATGTTTCCGTCTAACGGCAGGAAGAACTAATGGACGATCGCGACCTGGTCGGCCGAGCCCGCCAGGGCGATCGGGAGGCGTTTTCCCAATTGATCGTGCAATATCAGGTCCCGCTCTACAACATGACG
>JALYYC010000143.1 GCA_030946755.1 Candidatus Dormiibacterota bacterium | reverse complement strand
GCAGGGATGACTCCGCGATCATTTTGGCGCCGTACTTCATCCGGCTAATGCTACGACCGGCGGGGCTAGGGGGTGATCGTAAACGCGGGATGTGACTCGGACGCGAGGCCGTTCCCATTCGTGAACTGGACAACGTATTCCTGGGCTACCTGGCCGCCGGGCACTTTGACCGTCACCACGCCGGCGCTGGCCACGGCTGGCGCGATCCCGATGAACGCACCGTCCGGGCTCGCCACCGGGAGGAAGCGCACCGCCAGGGCGCTCCCGGGAACGAATCCACTGCCTTGCAGGCTGACCACCGTCGCCTGGGCTCGTGGAGCGCTCCTTGGCGTGACGGAGACCAGGCTCGCACCGGTGACGGGGGCACTCGTCTCTTCGCTGCCGCGCAGGATCAGGTCGGCCGGCAGGGGAGCGAGGGCCATCAGGGTGCCGGCCTGACCCTGCCACGCGGTGACATACGTTTCCGCTGTCGCGATCGGGACCGCCACGCCGTGTTGGGTCAGCAGGCCCAGGACTGTCCCGCCAGGCCCGACCACCGGGCCGCCATACTCACCGGGGAGGTCGTCGGCGCGGATCCCAAAAGAGGCGTTCGTAACCTGGGTGATGACGGCCGGCGTTGCCGCCCTGAGGTTGACAACCTTCTGGCTGGCGAGCACAACGACCGAATCGCCGGCCTGGACAAGCGACGAATTCCCAAGGGTCAGCGGCACGCCGGCGACCTCGGAGCGGATTTCGGCGAAGCCGAGGGTTGCGTCGTAGCCGACCACGCGGACCGCGTGGCTACCACCAGTGTTGTCTACAAGGCGCAAATGCTGGCTCCCATCGACAAGGTTGGAGGCGGTCAGAAATACACCGGTTCGGTCGATCTGGAACGCGGTCCCGAACGTCCTGTCGTTGACGAGGACCATGACGCCCTGCAGGGCTTTGTCCAATTCCTCCGGTAGCAGGACGGCGGCCGGGGGGGCGGTCGGCTGCGCCGTCGGGGCCGCTGAAGGACCCGCGGCTGGGTGGAGGCGATTTGAAACCGCAGGGACCAGCACGGCCAGGCTGGTTAGCACCAGGCCGCCGACAAGCCCCAGGGCGAGCTGTTCAAGCGGAAGCGGGGACCGACGCTGCACAGGAGTGCAACGAGCGTCGGGTGTACTTCCTTGGACGACAGCACTCTAAGATTCACCGCGTGCGGCTCTGGAATACGGAAACACGGAACCTACAGCCCCTTCGGGGGGGCGCCGATCCAGTCGGGGTCTACGTCTGCGGCATCACACCCTACGACACGACCCACCTGGGCCACGCCTTTACCTACGTGACCTTCGACGTGCTGATCCGGACATTACGCGCCGCCGGGCGCGAGGTTCGTTATGTCCAGAACGTCACCGACGTGGACGATGACATCATGAAGCGGGCGCGCGAACTTGGGACCACGTGGGACCGTTTGGCGGCCGACGAGACGGCTTTGTACCAGGCGGACATGGCCGCCCTCAACGTCCTTCCGCCGGATGTGTTTCCGCGTGCCAGCGAGACGATCGACAAGATCATCGAACTGAATGCTCGCCTGGTGGCGCAGGGTCACGCCTACGTACGCGAGGGCAACGTGTACTTCCGGGTGCGCAGCGTCACCGACTACGGGCGATTGAGCCGGCTGCCGCCCGATGAGATGGTGCGCCTGTCGGCGGACCGAGGGGCGGACCCCGAGGATCCGCGCAAACAGGACCCGCTCGATTTTCTGGTCTGGCAGCGGAGCGCGGCAGATGAGCCGCGCTGGGAGAGTCCCTGGGGTGATGGCCGTCCCGGCTGGCACATCGAGTGCTCGGCGATGGCGCTCCAGCACCTCGGCGAGCAGGTCGATATCCATGGCGGCGGTGCCGACTTGATCTATCCGCATCACGAGAGCGAGATCGCGCAGTCCGAGTCGGTGACGGGTGTCCGGCCGTTCGCGCGGACCTGGATGCATGTTGGGATGCTGCGCTTCGAGGGCGAGAAGATGAGCAAGTCGCTTCGCAACCTGGTGCTGGTGCGGGACCTGTTGCCGCGCTTTGACGCCGACAGCATCCGGGTGACGCTGTTACGCCATCACTATCGGGAGGCCTGGGAGTACCGCGAGGATGAGCTTGTCGAGGCGGCTGCATGGGTTGGCCGGCTCCGTGCTGGTGCGGGCGGGCAGCCTCCCGGTGGCGGGGTCGCGCCGACGGCTGCGATCCTCGAGGCGCTCGAGGACGACCTCGACACCCCACGCGCACTGGATGGGCTGGAGCGAGCCGCCCAGCTGGACGCCCCCGGCTGGAGACAGGCCGCCGGTCTTCTCGGTCTCCGGCTCTCCGACCGGCAATGAAAAGAGGCGCCCCGGGGCGCCTCTCTCTGTGACGGAACGGGACGACGTTAGTCGTTGCCCTTGCTGTTGCCGGCTTTCTCCAGCTCGGGTTTGTGAACCTCGGGTTTCTGAACCTCCGGCTTCTCGACCTCCGGCTTCTCGACCTCCGGCTTCTCGACTTCCGGCGTCTTGACCTCCGGCTTGATATCCGCCACGGGCGTCGCCGGAGCGGTCAGGTCCGCGACCGCCGCGTCGTACTCGGCCTTGATCGCCTTCAGCTCCTCGCACGCCGCATTGACGATCGCTGTCACCTCCGCGGTGAGGTCGGCCGTGTTGGGCGCGCCGTCGGCTTCGTCGGTCGTTGCTTCTGCGGCAAACTCGCCGAGCTTGAAGTTCGCCTCGCCGGCGACCTCCGACTGCGCGTTCGTCGCCTCGAGGAACGCCGCGGCGGCTTCCTTCGCGGTCTCGCCGCCAAGTCCGGCGGCCGGATGGGTGACTGCGTACCTGGCGCTGCAGTCATTGATCTGCTGCGTGAACGGCGTCGTCGAAATCTGAGCGGTTTGAGCGGAGCTTACGACCCCAGTCGACAGCATCAGCCCTCCCGCCACGAATAAGGCGCCGATAAGATTTCGGTTCATACCCCAGTAAAACGGCTGTCGTAGTGGCCTATTCGTCATCTGGGTCGCGGCGCGGTTACGTCGTGATGGGTATCCGGTGAACGCGTGGCAGGCCGGTTGATGGAAACGGCATCAGGTTCTCGCGTCCGCCGGCCTGCAGGGGCATGAGGAGCGCGCGGCTCTCGAGCACGAGGCGCTCGACGTCGATCGTCATGCAGGCTGGCCGGTACGGTTCGAGCTTCTCGAGACCCTGGCGGAGTTTGGTCACCGCGCCGTGCCAGTTGCCCCTCCGCCAGTGATAGAAACCGACACCGATCTGGAGGATCCCCTGGTAGAGGTAGCGAACCGCATCGGGTTCGACGATCCAGATTGCCTCGAGCGTCTCATGCTGTTCGAAGAATTCCAGCTGATTGAATTGGGCGATTCCATCGAGCAGGGCGGCCGGAGGCGGGTCATCGCACCGGCTGGTGCGCGCCGGCGGCAGCTTCTTCAGCGGTCTCGTCAGGCGGAAGCCTGGCTGCCCACGGAGGCGCGCACGCTGTCACCATCGGGCGAGGCAGCCGGAAGCTCGAGGTAGAAGGTGGTGCCCTTGCCTTCGAGGCTGTTCGCCCACGCCCGTCCGCCGTGCGCGGCCGCGACGCGTCGAAGCAGGTAAACGCCCAGCCCTCGTCCACGGGCAGGCGGCTCATCCGCCGGCATCGGACCGAACAGTTCCGCAAGGCGGTCGGCGCTGATTCCGGGACCGTCGTCCTTGACAATCAGTTGGACTCGATCACGCGCGGACTCCCGCAAGCGGAGTTGCACCACGGTCGCCGTGCGAGCATGTGTGATGACGTTCTGCAGCATTTCGTCGAGCGCCGCCTCGAGCAGGGCAACATCGCCCCACACTTCGCCGTGGGCATCGAACTGGAGACGCAGCTGCATGCCGGCCTCCGCCATGCGGTCGCGGATGCGCTGTGCCGAGGTCTGCGAGACATCAACCAGCGACACGCGCACCGTGAAGGCGAGCTCCATCGGGAGCCGTGACATCAGCAGGACCTGGTCCGCGACTCGTATCAATGTCTCGGACTGCATCGCGAGCCGGCGCGCCACGAGCGGCATCTCGTCCGGGGGAACCTGGTTTTTGGTCAACATGTCCGCGTAGCCGCGCAGGATGGCAAGTGGCTCCTTGACGTCCGCCGAGGCGAGCCGGATGGCCGAAACAGGCACCCGGCCATGGCCATCGACCCGCGCGACCTCGTCGTGTTTCAGCCGTGGCGCCAGGAGGCCCGCGATCACCTGGACCAGGTCCTGATCCTGCTCCGTGAAGACCCGTGCCCCCTTCCCGAGGACGGCCAATGTCCCGAATGGCCCGCCGCCTGGGATCGTGACGTTGACGCCGAGGTAGCTCGAGATCTCCAGTTGGCGCCGCATCAGGAGCGTCTTGAACGGCTCCTGTTTGCTCGCGTCCCGGACGTTGACGATCTCGTCCTCGCGGTTCTGGACGGCGAGAAACGTGTCCTCGAGCTGAAAGCGATCGCCGCGCTCCAGTCGCGGGCCGCCGGTCGAAGCTGCCGCCAGGATCTCGAGGGCTCCATCGTCAAGGCGGCCAAGAAAAGCCGCCCGGACGTCCAACGACTCGATCAGGCACTGCAGGGCGCGCTCGATCACCTCGGGAAGCGGCCTGTCGAGGTTAGCGACCACCATGCGGCGGACCAGGCTCAGGGACGACTGGCGATCAGGGCTCATGAGAACGCGCACACGGTTATAACACGGCCGAGGCCAAAACGCTCCGGATTTTGGGTACGACATAAGATGTCGAGGCATTGGCCGCGACATCGGAGGGGCGGGCAAACCTCCACCTGCACACGATCTTCAGCGATGGGGAATTGGCGCCGGACCGGGTCGTCGCGGCTCACGCGGCCGCCGCCTTCAAGGCCATCGCCTTGACCGACCATGACACGCTAGCCGGAATCGACGCGCTGGGCGGGCTCGAGGGCCGGGGTGTCTGGATCATCCCGGGCGTGGAACTCTCGATCGAGGATGACCCCTCGCGGGGGCTCGTCCAGGTACACGTCCTCGGATATGGCTTTGATCCGCAGAGTCGGCCGCTCCGCCAGCGGCTCGCCGAGGCCAGCGCCTCGCGCGAAGCGCAAAAACGCGAGACCGTGAGCCGCCTGGCCGCCGCCGGCTATCGGGTCGACTGGGATGCGGTGCGGTCGCGGGCCACCGGCAATGTCGGCAAGCCGCACATCGTGGCGGCGATCGAGGCCGCCAACCCCACCGCCTCGCGCGAGGAGCTGTACCGGCAGATGGGTCCGGGCGGGCTGGCCAACGTGCCACGTGCGAAGGACCTGCCGCTCGAGGAGGCGGTGGCGCTGATCGCCGCCGCCGGTGGTGCCGCCGTGCTGGCCCACCCGGGCGTCTATGACCATGTCCCGGATCTCGACGTCCTCTTTCGGAGCTGCGCGGTGGCCGGGGTTGTCGGTCTCGAAGTCACCTACCCGCAGGCGCCGGATGATCCCTACGGCCCGACGAGCGCGGCGCTCATGGCGCGCTTCCAAAAAACGGCGACGTCCTACGGATGGGTCGCAACGGGCGGCGATGACTTCCACGGGCCGGCCGTCACGCCCTTGATTCGCCTGGCCGCCTGGACCGCGACCCCGTTCTCCTGTGTCGACGCGCTCCTCGCGCGCCGGGCCTGATCGGTCAGCGACTCCTCAGGGAATTCGCCGCCGCGATCGCCTCGGCGCGATCGAGTGGGGTTGGGCCGCCGGCGTGGGTGCCTCGGGTTGCGGGGATTCGATCGGTTGGAACCTCGGTGCCAGTACGACGTTGGTCGAGCTCGCGGTCGCGATCAACTGGCCATGGCTGTCGAACACATCGGCCGTGGCCACCGCGACCTGGCGTCCGCGCTGGAGGACCCGCCCGGTACCTCGGAGCGTTCCGGATTCGACCGTGGCCGGCTTGAGAAAGTTCATGTGGATTTCGGCGGTTGTGAAGTTCTGGCCGCCAGTCAGCGTGCTGTAGACGGCAAAGCCCATGGCGCTGTCCGCCAGCGAGGCGATCGCGCCGCCGTGCACCACCCCGTTGGGGTTGTAGTGATCGGCGGAGACGGGCATCTCGAAGGTCGCGGTTCCGTCGGAAACTGCGGTGAAACGCATCGGTGAGAAGGGTCGGGAAGGGAGGGGGAGGCAGGCCGTTGGGATCACCTCGCAGCGCGGCCTCGAGCCGGTCCCGCCCCGACGCGTCGGCCGGCATGGCCATGGGCGCATTGTAAGTTGTATCGGCGGCCCCTGCCGCCCACTCCCGCTTTGGTTACGGTCGCGCGGTAACGCGAGCGTGACGAGGCAGTG
Organism: Candidatus Dormiibacterota bacterium; assembly: GCA_030946755.1. Taxonomy (GTDB): domain Bacteria; phylum Chloroflexota; class Dormibacteria; order CF-121; family CF-121; genus JALYYC01. The sequence continues at coordinate 541 of JALYYC010000143.1, read as the reverse complement.
AGAGCCCTCCACAGCGATGCAAGCCGAGTCTGCCAGCCGAGTTTGTCTCCATGTAGGCCGCGTGCGATGGCCAATTCGGAAGGGGAAAAGGGGGACGTCGCTGAAATACGCCGCGCCGCGCTTTGCAACGCATTCGGCCGTCCTTGTCATGGCAGCGGCCATGCCCTGGGCAATGCTGCACATGCCGGTCGGCGCCACTTCGGCGCTGGCAGGCTCCAACGTTCCCGGAACCCCGGTGGCCCAGGCGCAGTTCGGCCGCGCGGTGGACGGCATTGGCTGGTCGATGAGTGGGGCCATGGTGGTCCCGGCTCTGCCCGTCACCCCGGCAAGCACCGATAAGCATCGCGACATCGTCCACTACAGCGCCAGGGCCGGCGAGACGCTTCGAGCCGTGGCAGGCCGCTACGGACTGAGCGTGAACACGCTGCTGTGGTCGAACCCCTCCCTCGTGGATCAGTTGAGCGCCGGCCAGGAAGTCCTGGTCCCGCCAATCGATGGGGTCCTGGTCAAGCTGACGGCAACCGATACCGTCGCCGCGCTG
>JALYYC010000134.1 GCA_030946755.1 Candidatus Dormiibacterota bacterium | reverse complement strand
GAGCTGCTCGAGAAGGCTCGCAAGGCGGCTGCCATCCCGCGGATTGGAGTCCCTGAGGACGTTGCCCCCGCGATCGTCTTCCTCGCCTCGCCCGACGCGTCGTACATCACCGGACAGGTCCTCGGCATCGACGGCGGCTTACCGATCTAAGCCCTGATGTCGTAGATGTCTCGCTGGAAGCTGCTTGAGGATTGGGAGAAAGGTCTCGGTTGGAAGGCTCGTAGACAGGCTATCGAGGCTGAGTTCGCACGGCGAGAAAGCGCCGGTGGCCCTGAAAACTGACCGAGCTTGATCGGCCCGGGCGGCTGTACAATCGTGCCGGGGATGGACGGGGCGAGTTACGATAAGTTCAAAGGCATCATTGCCGAACAGCTCGGGGTCGAAACCGAGCAAGTCACGCCTGACGCCTCCTTTGTCGACGACTTAAATGCGGACTCCCTCGATCTGGTCGAATTGATCATGGCTTTCGAGGAAGAGTACGGAATGGAGATACCTGACGAAGACGCCGAAAAGATCCAGACCGTCGGTGCCGCGTGGGACTACGTTCAAGAAAAGCTCGGAATCACCACCTGAACTAGAGCCCACGCCGACCGACGACCCCCTGCAGAAGCTGCAGCGGACGCTTCGCGTTCGCTTCCACGATCCTGCCCTGCTGCAGCAGGCGCTGACGCACCGCTCGTACAACAACGAGCACCCGGAGCGGGGCAATGCGGACAACGAGCGGCTCGAGTACCTCGGCGATGCGGTCCTCGAGTTGATCGCCGCCGAGCACCTCTATCACACCTACGCAACCTCGGACGAGGGCGAGTTGACGCGCCTGCGCGCCTCGGTGGTCAACACCAAAAGCCTGGCGCGGCTCGGTGGTCGGCTCAGCCTTGGCGATTACCTGCTGCTGGGCAAGGGGGCGCACAAGACCGGTGCGCGCTCGCTGCAGTCGATCCTCGCCAACACCTTCGAGGCCGTCATCGGGGCGATCTTCCTCGACCAGGGCTATCGGGCTGCCTACAAACTCTTTTCTCGCAGCCTGATCGATGTGCAGGCCTGGCCGGACGACAACTACAAGGGACGTCTCCAGGAGGTCACCCAGGAGCGGTTCCTGACCACCCCGCAGTACGAGATCGTCGCCTCCTCCGGCCCCGGCCACCGGCGCGAGTACACCGCCGAGGTCACCTTCGGGAATGAGATCAAGGGGATCGGGGAGGGGCGGACCAAGCGCTCGGCCGAGCAGATGGCGGCCCGCGAGGCGCTCTCGGCCCTCGGTGCGCTCGACAAACCACCGAAGCCCGACGAGGTCCTCGAAGCGGTCGCGGCGCATGAGGCGCAGCGGTAGCGTGCCGATTGCCACGCAGACCGGGCGCGTGGTCTAATACTCCCCGTGACCCGCGCCGTGGTCCATGCATTCGTTTCTGATGGGCGCGAAGGCCCAGTCATGCGCGCACCCCGCTAGCCTGTGCATCTGAAGTCACTGCGCATCCAGGGGTTCAAGACCTTCGCGCGTCGAACCGACCTCCCCTTCAGCCGTGGCATCACCGCCATCGTCGGCCCCAACGGCAGCGGCAAATCGAACCTGGTTGATGCCATTCGCTGGGGCCTCGGCGAGCGCAATGCCCGTGGCCTTCGCGGCCAGCGGATGGAAGACGTCATCTATTCCGGCGGCCCCGGTAAGTCGGCCGTCGGCATGGCCGAGGTCAGCCTGACGATCGACAACGCCGATCAACGTCTCAACGTCGAGTTCACCGAGATCGAGGTCGCGCGCCGGCTCTACCGCTCGGGTGAAAGTGACTACCTGATCAACGGCACGCGCGCCCGCTTAAAGGACATCGATCTGCTGCTCTCCAGTACCGGTCTCCGCCAGGATGGCTACGCCGTTACCGCCCAGAACGACATCGATTACGTCATCCAGGCCGCGCCCGGCCTTCGTCGCGAGCTGATCGAGGAGGCGGCCGGCGTGCGCCGGCTCCGTGACCAGCGCCAGGAGGCGCTCAACCGCCTGGCCGAAGCCGAGCGGGATATGCGGCGCGCTCGCGACATCCTCGCCGAGCTGACGCCGCGGGCGGCGGAGCTCGAGACGCAGGCGGCGGCGGCCGGGGAATACCAGCGAATCGCCGACCAGCTGAAAGTCCTTCAAGGCAGCCTGGCCAGGGATGCCTGGCGAAAGGCGATGGTACAGCTCCGTCGGGCGAACAGCCGGCGCCAGTCCGCTGAACAAAAACGTACTGTCGCCGGGCAGGCGCTCGACGAGTTTGCCCCACGGTATGCCGAGCACCGGGCCGCCCTCCTCGAGGCCCGCGAGGCTCGTTGGAAGCACCAGGAGGCGGTTGCCACCCTGCGGCTGCAGCTGGCCGAGCGCGAGCACCAGGCACGGATCGCGGAAGAGCGCGCCACCGCAGCGGCGCAGGCGCTGGCCGCGGCGGAACAGGAGATGGTCCGGCTGGCGGCGACCGCGCAGGCCGGCGTTCGGGTGGTCGAGGAACTCGAGCAGGCAGCCGCGCACACCGATGAGGAGCGACGAGCCCTGGAGGGCGGCGTCGAGACCGCCGGTGCCGAGGAGCGCGAGGCACGCGAGGGCCTCGAGGGTCTGGAACAGGAACGGGCAGCCCTGGCGCAACAGCGACAGGATCTGCATCGCGACGCCGTCGCGACCGATGCGGAGCTCCGGCAGGTGGAAGGACGGGTGCAATTCCTGTCGGAGCAGCGTGAGCAGGCTGATGCGCACCTCGAATCGTGGTCGGCAAGACGGGCGACGGCGGTCGAGGAGGTTCAGCGCTGCGAGTTACGCGCGGCCGAAGCGAACGACACGCTGCGGGACGCGCTGTCCGGTGCTGGGGCGACTGAGGAGCAGCTTCGTGGCGCCTCGGCGGAACTCGCCCAGTCCGAGGATCGGCTATCGGAGCTCACCGGCCGCGCCGGAGCGCTCGAGGCCGAGGTGGGAGCCCTCGAGCGGCTCCGTGATGGCGCGCTGCCGCAAGGCAGGCTCGCCGACGATGCGCGCTTTCAGCAGCTGCTTGAACTGATCGAGGTTGCCGAAGACGATCGGCCGGCGATCGAGGCCGCCCTCGAGGGCTGGCTCCACGCCTGGGTTCCGACCGACCGAGAAGCCGCTGAGCGCGCCTTCAGCCTGCTGGCGCAACCGGGGGGCGTGCGCGAGACCATCGTGTACGAGCCCGACAACCCGCTGGCGGCACCGGAATGGAGCGGGCTCGTCGGGGTGGCGAGCCTGATCGTTGCGCCGCCGCACGTTGGCGGGTTGCTTGCGCATCTCCTTGATCGGACCATGCTTGTGGCGAACGCGGCTGAGGGCAGGAACCTGGTGCTCAGGCACCCCTCCTACCGGGCGGTCACGCGGGCAGGCGAGGTGATCACGGCCGTCTCCTATCGAGGCGGGGCGTTCCGCGACGCGCCGCTCGAAGTTCAGGCGCGTGTCCGGCTGGCGCAGAGCAGTCTCGCCGCGGCGCGCGCCGTCCGCGCGGAACTCCTGGCTACCCACGACGACCTATCCCGCCGCCGGGCTGGTCTCCAGGAAGAGCGCGCAGCGGCCGCCACCACGCTCGACGCCGCGCGAGGCCGTGTCGCGGAGACGGCTGGCGCCGCGTCCACCGCGCGCGCCGCCCTCGTTCGCGAGGACCAGCAGGAATCGCAGGTCCGGGCCCAGGTCGCCCGTCTCACCTCGCTGCTGGAGCAAGGCCAGGCAACGGAGCGGACCGTGCTGGAACGCCAGGAGCAAATCGCCGCCGCCCAGGTCACGCTGACCGCCACCGTCGCTGAAATCGAGAGACGTGTCGAAGCGGCGAAGGCGAACCTGGCGGTCAAGGTGCACGGTCGCCAGGAGATCGAGCTTCGGGCCGCGCTCGCTCACCAACGCCACGAGGATCTGTTCCGCCAGCTGGAACGAGCGCGTGAGGTCTGGCGGGCACACGGGGACGAGCTGGCGCAGCGCCAAGCGGCAACGCGTGAACTGTCTGCCCAGCCTGCCGAGCTCGACGAGGAGCGTCGCGAGTGCC
>JALYYC010000129.1 GCA_030946755.1 Candidatus Dormiibacterota bacterium | reverse complement strand
CAGGAAACCGGCGTGGAAATCATCTGGGCGGCGCCCGCCCACGCGGCCGAGGTGGACGCGGGTCAATGCCGCCGGATCATGCTCAAGTCGGCCGGACACGAGCAGCCGATCGAGGCGCGCAGCTACGTCCTGGCGCTCGAGGACTGGGTCGATGGCGCGCTCCGGGCCGGTGCGCACGAGGTTCGAGACCCGTTTTTCCATCGGACCCTGTCGACCTCCGCGGTGCCGAGCGAGCGCGCGGGGGAATCGCTTTTTCAGCCGCAGCCGTACGCGCAGGTCGGCTACCCGGTCAGTGACCGGCTGCAACCGGCTGACGACGCCGGGCGTCCGCTGGCCGGCAATGTCTTTGTCGCCGGCGGGGCGATCGCGGGCTATGACCCGGCCTCAACGCGGTCGCGCGGCGGCCTGGCGATCGCAACCGGATACCGCGCCGCGAAAGAGGCGATGGCGGCATGATCACCGAAGAGCAGGGACCGTTTTCCGACACCGTCGAGGAGGCGGCGTCGGTCGAAGCCTGCACCAAGTGCACGGCCTGTAACACGGTATGCCCGGTGGCGCGTTCCACCGACATCTTCCGCGGCCCGAAGTACCTCGGGCCCGAATCGGAGCGCTACCGGGATCCGCGGGAGCCGACCGTCACGGCGGGCCTCGACCTTTGCTCCGGCTGCAAGCTGTGCGAGATCACCTGCCCCTCCCAGGTGAGCATCCAGGAGTACATCCGGCGGGCGCAGAACAAGGGCGCCAACGAAAAAGGTCGCACGCTGCGCGATTGGGTGCTCGGGCATACCCGCCTGCTCGGCAAGTTCGGCAGCATGACCGCACCGCTGGCCAACTTCGGGAATCGGAACCCACTGGCCCGCTGGCTGATGGAACGCGTCATCGGCATTCACCACAAGCGTCCCCTGCCGAGATACCAGTGGCTGACGTTCGAGCGCTGGATGCGCAAGCGCCCGAGCCCCGCGCAGGCGCGGCGCACGGTCGCGTACTTCTATGGCTGCTGGGTCAACTACAACGACCGGCGACTGGGCGAGCAGGTGGTCGCCATCCTCGAACGCAACGGGATCGAGGTGATCGTGCCGAAGCAGCAGTGCTGCGGCATCCCGGCGGTCGTCAACTCGAACATGGACCTCGCCCGCAAGTACGGGGTTGAGAACGTGCAGCGGCTGAGCACGCTACCGGAAAACGTGGACATCATCGCCAGCTCGACCTCCTGCGGCCTGATGCTGAAGCACGACTATGACCACCTGCTCGACATCCCCGGCGCCGAGGGATTGGGTCGGCGCGTCTATGACATTTGCGAGTACCTGTGGATGCTGCACGAAGCCGGCGAGCTGAACCTCGAGTTCGAAACACTGCCAATGCGGCTGCTCTATCACGCCCCCTGCCACCTGAAATCGCACGGGATCGGCTACCCGGCGATGCGGCTGCTTCGGTTGATCCCGGGCGTCGAACTGGCCGAGGTGGACGAAGGCTGCTGCGGCATCTCCGGGACCTACGGGGTCAAGGTGGAGAAGTACGACCTCTCGATGAAGATCGGCAGCCGCCTCTTCGAAGCGGTCAAGGCTGCCGGCAGCGACGCCGTGCTCGCCGACTGCGAGACCTGCCGGATGCAGGTCGAACACGGGGCGGGCGCGAAATCCGCGCATCCGATCGAGATCCTGGCGAGGGCGTATGGACACGGTTAGCCTGGTCCTCGTCTCGCACAGCCGCCAGCTCGGCGATGGGACGCGCGAGCTCGCCTCTCAGATGACGCAGGGTCGGGTGAAGATCGCGGTCGCGGCTGGCACCGCAGACGGGCGGCTGGGCACGGACGCCACCGCGATCCTCGCCGCCATCCAGGAGGTCCGCGGTCCGGCGGGGGTGCTGGTGCTCGTGGACCTGGGCAGCGCCGTGCTCAGTACCCAGATGGCGATCGAGCAGCTGCCCGATGGGGTTGGGCGCGTGCTGGTGAGCAACGCGCCCTTTGTGGAAGGCGCCGTGATCGCCGGGGTCGAGGCCTCGATCGACAGCGACCTCGACGCGGTCGCAGCCGCGGCGCTTGGGGCGCGGACCATGGACAAGGTCACGAGCTGAGCGATGGATGACGCCCAGGGTCGCACCGCCCGCCGGCAGGCGAACTTGACCCGGCTGCAGGGCACGTTTCCGTTGCCGATCCTGATCGACGATCTAGCGCTGCCCGACGGCGGCCATTTGGACGAGGACGAGTTCGTGGTCCGAGTTGGCAAAGACTGGGGCGTCTCCCTCAAGCCGATGATGCTGACGACCCGCCGGCTGATCTGTCCCCGTGACCCGTCCGGGCGCGATGCGGCGCTGATTCCACTCGACAAGGTAAGCGCGGTGGCGGTCCGCAAGCACTGGGTCGGTTCCGGCTCGATCGTCGTCGATTGGGCCGCGGGGCGGGCCTTCTTTCCGGTGTACCTCAATCCCGCGCGCGTTCGCGACGAGATCGCGGCCATGGTGGCGGCCGCGCAACCGGCGATGCCGGAGGCGCCGGCTGCCCAAGTACCGGAGGGCGACCGGCTGGAGAAGCTGCGTCGGGTCGGGGAGTTACGGGCGTCCGGCGTGCTGACGGACAAGGAATTCGAGCAGGAAAAGGCGCGGATCCTGCGGGAGCCCTAGCGGCAGGCGGCCTGATGGAGTCGCGGCCCTTCGGCAGGACCGGCCTTTCCGTCACGCCGCTGGGGCTTGGCCTGGCAGCGGTCGGCCGCCCCGCGTACATCACCGCGGGACGGGAGCGCGACCTCGGTGACGATCGCAGCGAGGCCGCGCTCGAACGCCGCGCGCACGAGGTGCTGACCGCTGCCTACGACGCCGGCATCCGATACTTTGATGCGGCGCGTTCTTATGGGGACGCGGAGCGGTTTCTCAGCTCCTGGCTGAAGAGCCGCGGACTTGCGCCGCGAGCGGTCACGGTTGGATCCAAGTGGGGCTACACCTACGTCGGGAACTGGCGGATGGATGCCCCGGTCCACGAGGTCAAGGATCATTCACTGGCCGCGCTGCGGCGGCAGTTGCAGGAAAGCCAGGGATTGCTTGGTGACTGTCTCAAGCTGTACCAGATTCATTCGGCGACGCTGGAGAGCGGCGTGCTGGAAGACCGGGACGTCTTATCGGCACTGGCTGGGCTGCGCCAGGACGGCCTCGTGATCGGCCTGTCGGTCAGCGGTCCGCGACAGGCCGAGGTCGTCGACCGCGCGCTGGGCGTCGAGGTCGGCGGCGTTAATCCATTTCAATCGGTGCAAGCGACCTGGAACCTGTTGGAGCCGTCGGCCGGACCGGCGCTGGCGCGTGCCCATGACGCCGGGTGGGGCGTGATCATCAAGGAGGCGCTGGCGAACGGACGGCTCGCCGCCGAGGACCAGGTCGCGATCGCCGCGGCGCTCGCCAACCCGTGGGCGGACGTCGTGCT
>JALYYC010000076.1 GCA_030946755.1 Candidatus Dormiibacterota bacterium | reverse complement strand
GGTCCACGTTGCGCGATACGCCGTGCGGGCCTGCCGGCCCACGCGAGCGGCGCGCCAGTGCCAGGCGAGCGTTTGAGGCGTCGCGCAGCCGGACCAAGCAGGTGCGAAGATTGCCAGATGACCCGGGTCGTGATGCACGTGGACCTGGACGCGTTTTATGCCTCCGTCGAGCAGTTGCGCCGGCCCGAATTGCGCGGCAAGCCGGTGGTCGTCGGTGGCACTGGCGAGCCGGGGGAACGCGGCGTCGTCGCGGCCGCGTCCTACGAGGCGCGGCCGTTCGGGGTCCGCTCGGCGATGCCACTCAGCCGCGCCCGGCGCCTGTGCCCGACGGCGATCTTCGTCCCCTGCGACTTCAAGGCCTACCGCGACGCATCGCGCTCTGTCTTCGACATCCTGGACCACTACGCCCCGGTCATCGAGCCGATGTCGCTCGACGAGGCCTACCTCGACGTGACCGGCCAGGAGGCGTTGATGGGACCGCCTGCCAGGGTCGCGACGCGCCTCCGCGATCAGGTCAGGCGCGAGTGCGGCCTCGACATCAGCATCGGGGTTGCCACCTCCAAGCTGGTGGCCAAAGTCGCCTCCGATCTGCGCAAGCCGCGAGGACTGGTGATCGTCCCTCCCGGTGAGGAAGCCGACTTCCTCAAGGGGCTCCCGTTGTCACGGCTGCCGGGGTGTGGCCCGGCGACCGTCGCCAAGCTGGCCCGGGTGGGGGTGCGAACCATCGGCGACCTGGCCGCGCTCCCCGACCCACTGCTCGGCGAGCTCTTCGGTCAGTACGGTCGCCAGCTCGGCGCCCACGCCCGCGGGGTCGATCCGAGTCCCGTGCTCGCGCCCGGCGACCCGAAGAGCATCTCGCGCGAGGTCACCTTTGATCGAGACCTGCGCGATCCGGGCCGGCTCCGCGAGATGGTCCTCGGCCTGCTGCAGGATGTTTCCCAGAGCCTCCGCGCGCACGGACTGGCCGCCCGAACGGTGGTGCTCAAGATTCGATATCAACCGTTCGATACCCAGTCCCGCCAGGCGACACTGTCGACAGCATCCGATCGTGACGACGACCTGTCGAAGGCGCTCAGCGACCTGTTCGAGTCCCAGCTCGACCGCACCCGCGCCGTCCGGCTTATCGGCGCCGGAGTCAGCAACCTCGAAGCCGGTGCGACCCAGCTCAACCTGCTCGAGACACATGGGTCGCGGAAGGCGCTGCTCGATGCCCAGCTCGATAGCCTGCGGGCCCGCTTCGGCGAACGCGCCATCGCGCGGGGTATGGTAGCCCGGCCACATCAGAAGGATGTCCGGCGAGACGACCTCGATAGCCTTCGAGGAGGTCACGCGTGAGCGCGGATCACCTGACGCACATCGATCCGACGGGTGAAGCCCGGATGGTCGATATCTCGGCAAAGCCGATCACCCAGCGCGAGGCGAGGGCGAGGGCGCGGGTTCGGATGAGCGAGGCGGCCATTCGTGCCATCGTCGCCGGCAACCTGCCCAAGGGCGACGTCTTCAGTACGGCACGGATCGCCGGGATCCAGGCTGCCAAGCGCTGCAGCGAGCTGATCCCGATGTGCCATCCGCTGTCGCTGACCTTTGTCGACGTCTCCTGCGTCGCCGATGAATCGGCATCGGCCGTCCGGATCGAGTCGACGGTGCGTTGTGAGGCCCGCACCGGGGCCGAGATGGAGGCGCTGACCGCGGCGGCGGTCGCCGCCCTCACCATCATCGACATGGCCAAGAGCGTTGACCGCTGGATGACGATCGAGGGTTTGGAGCTCGTACTCAAGCAGGGAGGAAAGAGCGGCGCGCTGACGCGGCCGGACTAAGCCTTCAGCGCTTTCATCGCCGCGTCGTAGGTCGTCTGCATCGGCCCGAAGGTCTTGGTCTCGTAGTCGGCCGGGACCGTCTCCGCCGGGGTGTTCATCGCCTTGAGGGCGACCTGGATCGCGTCGGTGGCCTTCTTGACGGCGGCGGCGTCCTTGGCCTGGAGCGCCTGGACCAGGGACTCCGTGCTGGTCAGGGCATCGTTGAAGCTGCTGAGTTGCTTGGCGAGGGCGGGCGGAAGTCCGGCGGCATGATCGAGGGCCATCGCCGCCTCCATTTTTTGCTGGGCATCAGGATAGAGCGAGCCGGCGCCCACCAGGTCGTGCTTGGCCAGGGCGGTGGTCATCTTGCTGTAGTCGATCACGGCGTCGAGGTAGGGAAGCGCCACGTTGACCTCATTGACGGCGGCGGTCAGGGCCTGGTCCGCGCGTCCGAGCGCGGTGAGCGCCGTGCTCAGTCGCTTGCGCTCGGCCGTGATGCTGGCCGCCTTTGACGGGGTAACCCGCTGCAGCCATGAGAGGCCCTGGTCGATTGAGCGCAGCGCCGACTCGTCTGCCTGGACGCTGGCAAGCCCAGCCGTCACCGACTTCGCCTGCTTCTGGGTGGCCACCTTCTCAGCATTTGGATCGACGGTTGCCGGGTTCGGCGCGAAGAAGGCGGCGAAAGCCGCGTCGACGGCGGCTTGATGGGAGACGGTCGTGTGGATAGCCTGCTGCGCCTGGCTGATCTGCCGCGTGGCGACGGCCGGCAGCACGCCCAGTACGGCGACCAGCAGCAGCGCAACGCCGGCGACCGCGTAGAGGATAGGACGCTGCAGGCGAAGGACCTCCGTCGGGATGGCGAACGGGAGCGCGACGCTGCGGCCGAAGAGCTGGAGCGTCGAGCCGGCAGCGTTCGGTGCCTGGCCCGGGACCTGCCCGGGCGGGGCAAACTGGCCGTACGGCGGCGCTTGCCCGTAGGGGTCCTGCGGGTAGCCGGCAGGCGGGAAGCCCGGGGCGCCCGGATAGCCGCCAGGCCCGGCAGGCTGGTACTGCCCTGGCGGGGCCTGGCCCTGGGGCGCGTAGCCAGGAGGTGCGTAGCCAGGAGGTGCGTAGCCGGGGGGTGCATAGCCAGGGGGCGCGTAGCCGGGAGGGGCGTACCCGGCCGGCGGTAGGGTGTTTCGGCAGTTGGCACAGGTCTGCGCACCTGGCGGATTCCAGGTGATACCGCAGTAGGGACAGGGCGGGGACTGATAAGCCTGCATGCTGGCGCCTGCGCGCTACAGGTTCAACTGAGCCGGGGCCGGATTCCCTTCGAGCGCTACGGGCCGGACTCGAGGAGCTTGGTCAGGTCCTCGGCATTGCGAACCGCGTAATCCGCATAACAGTTGTTCATCACCGCGTGAACGTCCTGTGACTCCTTCGCCATCGCTCGAAGGCCTGGGACCCAGGGCGTGAGCTCCTCCTTCGAATAGAGGTAGCGGAATTTCTCGGCCGTGCTGATGCCCTTCTTCTCCCAGGTTTCCCGGTTGCGGCCGTGGAAGCGGACCATGGCCAGTGGTGCGGTCGTGCCGACCACGGGCGGCACGCTGGATGGAAAGCCCTGCGGTTCATCGACCGCGACGTAGCTGAAGCCGTGATCTTTGAGGAAGCGCAGCACGCGATCGCGCCGAACCTCCTTCATCCATAAGACCTGGCGGAACTCGATGGCGATCCGGAAATCCGGGAGCCACTCGCGGAGGTCTTCCATGAAGCGATACGACTGCGGCGATGGCAGAAACCACTTCGGGAACTGGAAGAGGATCGCGCCCAGCTTGCCCGCATCGTGCAGCGGTTGCAATCCTTCGCGGAATCGGTCCCAGATATTCTCCTGGTCCTTGGGCACGAGGTCTTTCAGATAAATGTTGGCTTTTGCGCCCGAGACGTTTTCGCGAATCGCTTTGGGAAGCCGAGCGGGTGGAGTCGGGTGCTGCGTGAGGAGCGCGAACGCCTTGGCGTGGAAGACGAAATCGGTGGGGGTTCGCTCGACCCAGAGCTGGGCGGTCTTCTCGTTGGGGATGGCGTAAAAGGTGCTATCCACCTCGACGATCGGAAACTTCGAGGCATAAAAGCGGAGCCGTTCCTCGGCGGTGGTCGCCTCCGGCGGATAGAAGGTGCCAGCCTTGATCAGGGTGGGCTCGGTCCAGCTCGAGATCCCGACCCGAATCTGACCCACTAGCTCGGCCGGTGAGCGGCCGGCGCGTCACCGACTTCGCCGCGAAGCGTGCGCACGCCATGGGGGAGCGCCTCCAGCACCGCCTCCAGACTGTCCGCCACGCCGCGTGGACTGCCCGGAAGCGCGAGGATGACCGTCCGGCCGGCCACGCCAGCGAGCGAGCGGGACAGCATCGCGTGCGGCGTCTTCTTCAGACCCGCGGCGCGCATCGCCTCGCCGATGCCCGGGATGACGTAGTCGAGGACCGGCTCGAGCGCCTGCGGCGTCACGTCATGCGGGCCCAACCCTGTCCCGCCCGTGAGCACGATCAGGTGCGGGTCGGCCGCCTTGATCCAGGCGTCGACCTGCGCGCGAATCTCGCCGACGTCGTCGCCGACGACGGCGCGGGCGACGATTTCAGCGGGCAGCCGCGCCAGCATCTCGCTCACTTTCTCGCCGCTCTCGTCGAGGCGTTCGCCGCGCGACCCCTTGGTACTGACGGTCAGGACGCAGGCGCGAAACCCCATCGGTCCAGTCTACGAATCGATGATCGACCCCGCGCGGCGCGGGGCCGGCTTAAGCGTTCGCGCGGTAGGCGACGGAGGTGGCGATCGTTCGGACGAAGTCCTCGACCGCCGAATGGATTTCCATCAGGTCGCGGTAACCAAAGGTAATGCAATGGTCGAAGGGTGGAAAGCGCACGACCGAGGATGACGCCGGTTCGTCGGCGTCGTAGAGGATCAACACCGGACGGCCCCGGCCCGCCAGCCAGCCGGCCTCGTAGCCGACCCCCGTGCTCGGCCCCGTCATCTCCATGCAACCGGCATCCGCTTCCAGCAGCTCGCGTCGCATCATCTCCGCAATCAATTCCGGGCGATCGAGGCCCGGTCGGTAGTCGGGGTCGGCGACGCGCTCGCAGAGGATGCCCACGCCCGACGTTGTCAGGGCGCGGTGCGCGAGCTGAATGGCTTCCAGGCTTCGCGGCCCGAGCTGGCCGCTGACGGCACGACCGAGGTAGACCTTCATAGCTTTGGCGGGTCAGACGCGGGCTTGCGTTTCGGCTGCCAGAGGCCGATCACCAGCATCACCATGCCCAGCATCGGATCGAAGGGCAGGACGATGCCGCCGAGGAGGGCGCTGATCCACCGTGGTCGGATGTGCGGCCGCATGAGGCGATTATCCGCCTTCGACCGCGGGCGTGACCGCTTCGGTGACCGGTTTTTCCAGCTCGTCCGCCTCATCGTCCGCCATCTCTTCACCGTCCCGGCCAGGGGCGGCCTCCTGCCCATCGTGCGCCCCCTCACCCTCGCCCTCCCCCTTGCGCTTACGCGCCGGTCGCTCGGCGCTAAGCGAGCGGACGTCCAGCCCCTGGCGAAGGAGATGAATACTTTCCAGCGTGTTCAGCCGCTCGACCAGCCAACCGACCCGGTAGTGAACCGCGAACCAGGTCTCGTTTGCCGGTGGGTGCCGGTGGCGCCGCCGCCAGCGGCCCACCGCCTCCTTGAATGTCGGTGCGAACCCGCCCTCCATGCGGAAACCAGCATAATCGCAACCGTGCGCCTGAGCGAGATCATGGCCCTCGCGAACCATCTGGCCGGCTGCGAGGCGACCCCACCCGACTCGCAGGTGTACGTCGACGGCGAGGTGCGGCGGATCCTCTTTGGCATCGATGTGGACGTGGGCGAGCTTCTGCTCGCGCACACGCTCGGGCTGGATGGCGTGATCGCCCATCATCCCGTCGGCTCGAGCGCGCGCCTGGGGATCACCGCCGTGATCGAGCGGCATGCGTCGCAGATGGTGGCCGAAGGGATCCCCGAAGCCCTCGCGAACCAACTGATGCTCGCCCGCCGGCAACCCATTGGCCGCGCCCTCCACAGCGCCAATTACGACCGGGTGGTTGATGCGGCCCGGCGTCTTCCGATGCCCTTGATGAATATCCACCTCGCCGCTGACATCCTGGCCCGGCGCTTCTTTATGGATTTTGTCCGAGCGACGACGCAAAACGCCGGCACCACGGTCGGCGAGCTGGTGGCCGCGCTGGCGACGATCCCTGAAATGGCGGCTTCGCTGGTGAAGCCCGAAATCTGGCTGGGGACCGCCTCGAACCTCGTTGGCCGCTGGATCGTCCAGATGGCCGCCGGCACCAATGGTGGCGCCGGCATCTATCGCACGTATTATGAGCACGGCATTAACACCATCCTCGCGATGCACCTGGACGACCGGGACCTGCGGGAGCTCGAGCAACTGCAGCGCCCGAATACAAACCTGATCATCACCGGTCATATCCCCAGTGACTCGATCGGGGTCAACCGGGTCATCGACGCGCTCACGCAACGCGGAATCGAAGTTATCCCCGGGTCCGGAGTTATACGGGCGTAGAACGCCTCAAGGAGAACGTCTTGGACGCAACACCACACGCGTACGGGAACGAAGCGGAGCGGCGGTACCATCTGCGCCGGCTTGACGACCTGCTGGAGGCTCTCGAGCGGCTCAACCTTGCGGAGGCGAAGGAGCTTCCCGTTCCGGTCCGTGAACGGATCGAAAAAGAGGGCATCGTGGTCGAGGCCGGGGTCACCTTCAGCCGTTTGATCGAGCTTGTCTGGGCCCAGCAGGAGCAATACCTGATCGATCTGAAGACCGATCGCCGAAAGGGCTCGCGACGTGTCGGCGACGGGGTCGTCGCCTCGCATCGGGTCATCGACGCCTTCATCCTCGGTCGACTGAACCTGGCCTCCAAGCGCAAGCGCCGTCTCGGGTAGTCAACCCGAGGGGTAGCGGTCAGGCTGCTTTGTAGCGGCCCAGCTCAGTTTCGAGCTGCTGAATGCGGAAGAGCAGTTGGTTGATGTAGCGCTCCCGCCCCATCATCCGGGTGTTCTGCGACGCGGAAGCCTGGAGCTGTTCCTTGACTCGGTCGGCGCGGCGAACGTTCTGGATCGCCACCGCCACCTGTTCGGCAAACGCCTTGAGCTGGTCCAGGTCGGCCGGGCGGATCGGGTCCAGCGTGTCGCGGTACACGTTGAGCACGCCGCTCGTCTCGTCGGACGACGACTGCATATCGGCCCGGGTCAGCAAGGCGGTTTCGTCGACCGGCTTCGGGGCCGCGGTCCGGCCGCACAGCACGGAGACCAGCACCTTGAGTCCCGCCCGTTCGACGCCCTCCACCAGGGCCGGCGGCAGCATCTCCCGCATCGGCGAAACCCAGGGCTTGCCGGTCCGCATCACGTCCGCGGCGGCCGGCGCACCCCAGGCGATGCGCTGCTCGGCGATCGTTTCCGGCAACCCGTGACTGCCGAGAATCTCGAGCTCGAGGGTCTTGGGATTCCGCACGGCGAGCAGTGCTCCACGGCCGCCGCCCAGCTCGCGCGCGCTGGAGAGGGCAAACTCGACCACGGCCTTGATGTCGTCGGCCGCCGTCAGCTCGCGCGCCTTGCGAACCAGCGTCGTCAGCCGGTCTTCGCGCTGCTTGAGGAGGTCGACGAGGCGAGCGTTGATCAGCGCGTTGGACGCATCGGTGGCAACGCGGGCCAGGTTGCGGAGATCCAGATCCGTGAACGGGTCGCTGGCGGAGCGCGCCAGCGTGAGGACACCGAGGCCTTCGTTGTCGGCCAGCAGCGGCACGGCGATGAAGGATCGCGGCTGGTGCTTGGGGTCGGATGCCTTGAAACGCGCATCCGAGCGACTGTCGCGGACGAGGACCGGCTCCCGATGGGACAACGCCCATCCGGCAATGCCTTCGCCGACCTTGAAGCGAGACATCTCGCTGACCGCGATTGGGCTGTTCCGGGCCGCCTCCACTTTGAGCTCTTCCTGGACTTCGTCAACCAGGGCGAGTGTCCCGCGCTCGAACCGGACCAGTTCTGAGGCAGCGTCGAGGACGCTGTCGAGGGCGCCACGCCATTCGACCGAGGAGGAGAGGCGCTGCGCCGCCTTGATGGTGGCCTGGGCGGTGGTAAGCGCTTGCTCGGCTTCCGCCAGCTGCGTTCGGGCAACGTCCCAGCGGGCCACCAGGGTCTCGTTCTCGAGCTGGAGGTGGGTGTGAGCGGCCTCGAACTCCGCGACCCGTTCGCGGTCGGCCTTCAGGCGGGCGACATCGGCGCGCAGGTCCGTGACCGACTTCTGCGCCGCGACCAGTTCGCCTTTGGTTGTTTCCTGCTCGTTGGTAAGGGAAGCGACCTCCGCGTCCCGGGCGGCCAGCGTTGCGTGGGCCGAGGCCAGCTGCGCCATCAGGCGGTCGCGCTCGGCGTTCAGATTCGACCGGCTGCGGGTGACCTCCGATAAGCGAACCGTCAGGTCCTGGCGTTCGCGGTCGAGCGTGTCGTACGCGACCTGGAGGGTGGCGTGTTTCTCGACGACAGCCTCCAGTTCACGGGTCCGGCCGGCCTGAGCGGACAATTCCGCCCGCAGGGCCGCGGTGTCCTTCACCTGGGCGGCGACTTGATCGCGCTGGCGGCCGACCTCCTGCTCCGCCTGCTCGAGCTGTTTCTGGTTGCGCTCGAGCACGCGGCCCTGCTGGCGATTCGCCTTGAGCAGGTCGGCCAGATCCTGCCGCAGCCGGGCTGCGACGGCACGGGCCTCGTCCAGCTGGGCTGGCGGCGGCGAGACCGCGGCATCGGCCGGATTCGACGCCGCAACGGCTGACGAGGGGTCCGGCGACGCCGCCGGCTGCGGGGGCCGGGAGAACCAGGGAGCCACCGCTAGTCCGCCATCGCCCGGTGGGCAGCGCCGCCGTCAGCGGCCGGATTCGTCCCGTCGATGACCTGCAGGCCGGGCGCGCCGAACACGGCGGTGTCGAAGTCCTCCCCGTTGGCTTTGAGGCGAGGCAGAAGCTTGGGGATGACCCCGGTCCAGCGGAAGGCGCCGAGGACGTTGCCGTCCTGGTCGATACCGGTCTGATCGAAGACGCAGATATCCTGCAACTGGATCTGGTTGCCGCTGATCCCGGTGATCTCCGAGATGTGGGTAATCAGGCGCCGGCCGTCTCGGAGGCGTGCCTGCTGAACGAACAGCGTGATGCCGCCCACGATCTGCTCCCGGATCGCCTGGAATGGGAGGTCGGAGCCGCCCATGATCACCATGGTTTCGATGCGGCCGACCGCGTCCCGGGGGCTGTTGGCATGCACACTCGTCATGCTGCCGTCGTGGCCGGTGTTCATCGCTTGCAACATGTCGAGCGTCTCCGCGGCGCGGCACTCTCCAACGACGATCCGGTCAGGACGCATGCGGAGGGCGTTGATTACCAGGTCCCGGATGCTGACGAGTCCGCGGCCTTCGACATTGGCGCTGCGAGCCTCGAGGGTGACCAGGTTTCGCTGCCGCAACTGCAGCTCGGCGGTGTCCTCAACGGTGACGACGCGTTCCGTTTCCGGGATGAAGTTCGAGAGGACGTTGAGCGTGGTCGTTTTCCCGGAGCCGGTCCCGCCACTGACGACCATGCTGATTCGCGAACGCACGCAAGCGCGGATGAAGTCCGCCATCTCCTTGTTGAGGGTTCCGAAGCCGATCAGGTCCTGCACCTTGAGGGGGATGCGCGAGAACTTCCGGATCGTGATGCTCGATCCCTGCACCGCCAGCGGTGGGATCACGATGTTCACGCGCGAGCCGTCGCGCAGCCTGGCATCGACCATCGGCGACGACTCGTCGACTCGACGGCCGATCCGCGCCACGATGCGATCGATGACCTTGCGAAGTTGGGTTTCATTCTCGAACTCCAGCTGAGTTTGCGTGATGCGTCCGCGGCGCTCGATGAAGATTGTTTTCGGACCGTTGACCATGATCTCGCTGACCTCGGGGTCTGAGAGCAAGCTCTCCAGCGGACCAAGTCCGAGAACGTCATCGATGATCAGCTCGCACAGCTCGTCGCGGTCGAACTTGGTCAGCTTGAGCTTCGTTTCCTCGCAGTACTGATCGACCAGCTCGCCGATCCGCTGGAGGACGTCCTCGCGCTTGTGGTTGTCGGAGTTGAACCCCATCGAGGCGATCAATTGCTCGTGGATGGTCTTCTTGATGCGCTCCACGTTCGGGATTCGGGATGCGATCGAGGGCGCCTTGACGCCCAGGGGCGGCGGCGGCGGCGCGGGCGTCCCTTCGCCGCCGTTTTCCGGCTTTTCCGGCAACCGGCCCTTGTTCAGCTTGTCGACGAGTAACATCCTGGCCTCCTGGAACTCGGGCTTACGGGAGTCGCCCGGCGCATCGAGGAGCGTAGCCTGCGCCGGCCCCCTTCCCTATCCGCCGGACGGCCGAACTTTGGGCCAAACGGCGGATAGTCGGCGCAAGCGTCTCCGCAACTGAAACGTGGACCGGGGGTGAAACCGGCACCGACACGGTCAGCTCGCCTTTCGTTCGGGGAACTCGTCCAGCAGCCCGTGCTGGGTCGCCCAGACCGCGGCTTGCGCTCGCGAGCTCAGGTTCAGCTTGCTCAGGATGTTGGAGATGTGATGTTTGACCGTCTTGTCGGACAGGAACAGGTCGGCGGCGATCTGCTTGTTGGTTTTTCCATGGGCCGCGAGCCGGAGCACCCGCTTCTCCTGCTCGGACAGGGCCGCCTTGACCACCTCGTCGGTGCTCGCCGCCATTTTCCGGATCCGCTCCAGCACCTTCCGCGTGACCTCCGGGTCGAGGAGGGACCGGCCCTCCGACACCGAGATGACGGCGTCGATCAGGGCGGCCTTGTTGATTTCCTTCAGGAGGTAACCTGAGGCGCCGGCCATGATCGACTCGTAGACCGCGTCCTCGTCGGCAAACGACGTCAGCATGATGACGCGGCTGCCGAGATTCCGGCCCAGGATCTCCCGGCATGCCTCGACGCCGCTCCCGCCGGGCATCCGCACGTCGAGCAGGACGACATCCGGCCGTAGCAGCGCCGCCTGGTAGACCGCGTCCTGCGGTGAGCCGGCCTCGCCGACCACACGAATCCGTGGGTCCGATTCGAGGATGGAGCGAAGGCCAAGCCGAATCATTTCGTGATCGTCGGCGATCAGCAGGCGGACGGTCGCCTCAGTCATCGCCCATACGGGAACTCCGCCTCCAGGCGCGTGCCCCGCCCGGGCGCACTCTCGAGCCGAACCCGAGCGCCGAGATCGCGCACCCGCTCCTCGATATTGGTCAGGCCGCGTCCACGCCCGATTCCCGGTGCCGGCCGCTCCTCGAGCGCAAACCCGGCGCCGTCGTCCTCGATGACGAGGCGAACGCTCTCGGCGCCGAACTCCAGCGTCAGGCCGGCGTTCTTCGCCCTGGCGTGCTTGTAGATGTTGGACAGCGCTTCCTGGATGATGCGGAAGAGCGCGATCGAGATCTCGGGCGACAGTTCCTGCCCGGCCGACTCGCCGACCTCGGCCCTGACCGTGATGCCGGTGGCCTGCTGGAACTGGCGGCAGAGGTCGACCACCCACTGGCCGATCTCTTTTTCTTTCATGATGATCGGCCGCAGCTGGTAGATGAAGGTGCGCATCTCGCCCAGCACATGATTGGTTTGCTCGATGGCGCCGGTCAGCAAGGACGCGACCGCCCCCGGGTCCGAAACGACCAGGTCGCGCGCGTGCTCGAGCCGAAGCCCGAGCGCGTAGACGTACTGGACCAGCCCGTCGTGCATGTCCCGAGCGATGCGGTTGCGCTCGGCGACGATCGCCATCTCGCTTTGCTGTTCCTGGACCCGGCTTTGCAGCCGGAGCCGCTCGATGCCGAGTGCGACCTGGCGGCCAATCTCGTCAAGCAGCTCCAACTCGGCGGGGATCAGCCGTTCGGCCCGGCCGTAGCCGAGCACCAGCCCCGCCACCAGGCGGTTCTGCCATCGGATCGGGACCCCGGCGACGGCCGAAACCTCCGCGCCGGACCACCAGGTCTCGAGGCCCGCGCGCTGGGCGGCGGTGGCGACGACCGGGGCCGAAGCCTCCTGCAGGGCCTGCATCAGGCCGACATCCGATACCGGGCGACCGGGGAGCGTCTCGAGCGCGGCGGCGGCCGGGGACGCGGCGTCGAAGGCCGCCTCGATGGTTCGACCCTCTTCGTCGGGCAGGATGATAGCGGCGGCTGTGGCACGCATGGTGAAGGCCACCTCTTTAACGGCGGTTTGGAGCAATTCCGGCAGCGCGACCGCCTCGCTGCATGCCTGCGCGGTGACCAGGAGGGCTTCGGCGCGCCGCCTCGAGCCTCGCTCAGTCTCGTACAGCCGAGCATGATCGATGGCCACCGCCGCCTGGCTGGCAATCGCCTCCACCAGTCGCTGGTGCTCAGGGCCAAACGGCTCCGCGGCGTCGCGGACAAGCACCAGCGCCCCGAGGAGCGTGTCCTGGGCGCGGAGCGGCGCGGCCAGCACCGTCTTCGCGCGGCGCTCGGCACCGGTGGTCTTGTAACGAGTGTCTTTAGTGGAATCCGGGATCAGGGCCGTCTTGCCGTGCCGGACGACCCAGCCGACCACACCCTCGCCGACCTGGAAGGTATTGACCTCAGCCAGGGAGACCGGGACGCCGAGCGCGGCCTTGACGTGAAGCTCGGTTCGGGAGTCATCCAGGAGGAAGATGGTGGCGGCGTCAAAGGCGACCAACTCGTTCATCCGCTCCAGGATTTCCTTGAGCGTCCGATCCAGGTCGAGCGACGTGCTGAGCGCGGCACTGACCTGTGTCAGCAGCCGGTAGGACGGCGCCGGCGTCGGCGTCCCCCCGGACAGCACGCGCAGACGGCCCGCGTCAAGCTTGCGAGCCCGCTCGGTCACTGCGTGAGTCTAGGTGCGGTCGCTCAGGGCGGCGCCTACGAGCAGGTGACGATTTTGTGACGCCCCGGCGTTAAGGAGTTCTTAGGACGCCCCGGTACACTGGCTCATCGTGAGGCGGCGCTTTGCGGTCCTCGTTCTCGCTGCCCTCCTGGTTGCGTGCGATCAGGTCGTCCCCAAGCCAAGCGGGACCAACCCTGACGCAGCGCTCGACCTCATGTTCCACAACCAGTACGCCAAGGCCACGGTGCAGCTCCAGAATTCGCTCAAAACCCACCCCCATGATGCGCGGCTGCTGGCCGACTACGCCCTCGTCCTCAACTATCAGACGAAACAGCCGCAGGCCCTCGACCAGGCGCTGGCCGCGCAGAAGCAGGCCCCGACCGATGGCTACGTGGAGACCATCCTCACCCGGGTGCAGGACTGGAACAACAACCTGGCGGCAGCGACGGCGGCGGGGGCGGCGGCGATCAAAGCATCCCCCAACTCCGCGCTGGCCCACGCGTTTTACGGCGAGGCCCTGGCGGACGTCGGCAAATACACGGAGGCGCTGGCCCAGCTGCAGAAGGGGGCGGACCTCGCCAAACATGGAACGGACTATGACCGCGCCGAGGTCGAGCGCAACTGGGGCAACTTCTACCGGGACAAGAAGGACTACCCGCAGGCACTCATCCATCTCAAGCTCGCGGCCGGCGCCCAGCCCGGCTGGGTGGAGCGCCTGCTCGAGCTGGCCCGCTTCTCGATCGCGCGCCAGGATCTGCCGTCGGCGACGGGGTACCTGCAACGGGCCGCCAGTTTGTCGCCTGACGACGCCGGCCTTCGTGAACAGCTGGGCGACGTCGCCCTCTTCGCGCAGGACTACGCCGTGGCCAAAACGGCGTATCGGGCAGCCCTCCAGCTGCAACCGCGCAACGCGCTTGACCTGAAGATTCTCGGACAGATTGCGGTCGCGCTCGACCACGATCCGACGGGCGCGGCGGCCGATGAGCGAGCTGCGCTGGCGGCTCAACCGACCGACCAGGAAGCGGGCGCCTACCTCGTCGCGGTCCTGCGCTACCTGTCGAAGAACGAGACGGCCGCGCTCGATGCTGCCCAGCACCTGGTCGCGCCCGCGGCAAGCCCGGCACCGGCTTCCACCTATGTCGATCTCGATAAGGCGGCCGCCAACCGCGAGGCGGTCGCGCTGACGACGGTGAACCGGTACCGAAAGCTTGCCGGCCTCCCTCCGGTGGGTAGCTCGCCGATCATTCACCAATCCGCCCTGGCCCATGCCTACTACACCTTCTTCAATGCTGCGAGCCCGAGCATCCGCGACCTGGGAATCCACAAGGAGCAGTCGGACGGCCAGGGCTACGTCGGCGACAACGTCCTCACGCGCGCCCAGCACTTCGGCTATCCAACTCGCTCGATGGCCGAGGTGATCACCCACCGCAGCGACCCGGCGGGAGCCGTCTCCGATTGGATCGACTCCGTCTACCACCGCTTCCCGATTCTTCGGGCCGACCTGCTCGAATTGGGCTACGGCGACGCTTACCTCGGCCCGTTGACGGCCCAGGTGATGGACATGTCCTATCGCGAGACCTCGACCGGCCAGGTGATCCTCTATCCGGCGCCGAACCAGACGAATGTCCCGGTCGCCTTCAACGGCAATGAAATCCCCGATCCGGCGCCGAACGCGGCCTACCCGATCGGCTATCCGGTGACTGCCACCTTTGATCGGAACGCCAGGGTCAAGATCAACAGCTTTCAGTTCCGCGGGCCGTCCGGCGGTGACATCGCCGGGGTGTCTCTCATGCCCGGCGATCCGGCCACCACCACCACGGAAAACTCCTTTGCGTACCTCGCCAACACCCCGCTCCAGGCCGGAACGACCTACAGCATGGCGATAACCGGCACAATCAACGGCGTTCCATTCAGCCGGAGCTGGAAATTCACGACGCAGCTCGGCGCCAGCCCGACGCCGCAGGTCCAGCAGGCCGCATCCGAACTCAACAAGTAGGTCTCGACCCGAAGGCGAGCGACCGGGGCTGCCGCCCAACGACGCCGTCACAATTTGACGGAGCGATCCTATAATTTCCCGGTGATCGGGCGCGACGCCGAGGGCGTCATGAACCCTCGCAAAATCGGGGCCCTGTTCTCTTACATCAGCGATGCCGTCGCGGTGCTCGACGGCAGCTGGCGGATCCGCCGCTGGAACCCCGCGGGCGAGCGATCATTCGGCTACGCCGAGGACCGGTTGGTCGGGCAGCCCTTCGCCAGCCTGTTCGCGGACGCCGATGCCTTCGCCCGGACCCGTGCCGAGCTGGAGGAGGTCGAGCAGGCCGCGGGCGCGGTCCGCTCCCAGCTCGGCCGGGTGATCCCGGTGCGCTGCCGAACGATCCCCCTTGACGGCGGCGGCGGGCTCGCCGATTGGCGCGCGATCCTCATCCAGGAGCAGCCCAACCCACAACTCGACGAGACCGGGCAAGCGCTGATCCGTCAGCTGCATCAACTCGCGGAGACGACGGCGGCGATCGTCGCCGAGGCCGACGTCCTCGCGGTGGCGCAGTCCTTGACCGACCTCGCCAAGGTGCTGGTCGCGGCGGACTTCTCGGCGCTGGTCCTGGTCGAGCCCGATCGGGACACCTTTCGGGCGACCGGCTTCACCTACAACGCCCCACGCGAGCTCTTTCCGCTCGACCGCACCCATCCGGACCTGGTCGGCATCCTCGGCAGGCCGCTGCAGACCCGATCGATCGTCCGGATTGCCGACGTGCGCCAATTTCCCGGGGCCGTCGGGATTCCGGTCCACCATCCTCCCGTCGAGGCGTTCCTGGGCGTCCCACTCTTCAGCAAAGGGAATGTTGTCGGCGAGCTGCTCGTCGCCAACCGGGTGGATCGACCCGCCTTCACGGACCTCGAGGAGGCGCTGCTGGCGCAGCTGGGGACGATCGCCGGGGCTCTCCTGGAGACTGCCCGCCTACGGCTTGAGGCCGGCGAACACGCCGCCGAGATGGATCAGATCAACACGCGTCGGCGCGCGGCGATGGCCTCGATCGCCCACGATCTGCGGACGCCGGTCGCGGCGGTTCGCGGTTTCGCCGAGCTGGCTGCCGACCCGCGCCTTCCCGAAGCGAAGCGGCTGACGATGTTGCGGCGATTGGAAACGCAAGCCCAGCTGCTCATCCGGCTGATCGACGACCTCAATACGGCGGCGCGAATCGACATGGCAAATTTCGCCGTCCAGGTAGAACCGGTTGATGTCGCTCAGCTCCTTGAGGAGGTCCAGTCGGAATACCGGCTTCGCTTCAGCAAGCGCCGTTTCGACGCCACGGGGGCCGGGCCGGCGCTGGCGCTGGCGGACCGACAACGCCTGCGCCAGGTCCTGACCAACCTGATCGATAACGCCATCAAGTACTCGAGCGACACGGCGGCGGTGAGCAGCCAGATCGATGTCACGGCCGACGAGGTCCTCGTCACCGTCGTGGACCACGGCCACGGGATCCCGGCGGGCGACCTTCCGCGCATCTTCGATCCCTTCTACCGCAGTCAGTCCGCCGGATCGGTGACGGGCATGGGGCTCGGGCTCACCATCGTGCGCGGGCTGATGCGGGCCATGGGCGGTGAGGTGACCGTGCCCAGCACGGACAGCAGCGGGTCACGCTTCCGCCTCTGCCTGAGGCGGGTCAGGGCCTGACCGGTTCCGGCTAGCTGGAGAGGTCAAACGACGCCGCCTGGTCGTGGGCGGAATCCTTGCCGGCCTCGAACACGGTCCAGCGGAGCGCCAGCGAGCCTCCGATCGCGGCCAACGCGGCCAGCGTCGAGATGAAGCGCAAGCGCCGGCCTGAAGCGCGGAGGCCGAGACGGCGCAGGAAGAGAGGCAGCGCCGTGCCGATCCCGACGGCCCCCACCCAGAAGGGCGCGGCCATCCGGCCAGCCGTCAGTGGCTTGCCCGCCGCGTTGGACTGAGCCAAAAAGCCCGCCAGCAGCGCCAGTTCAGCGGCCGACATCCCCGACTCGACGGTCGCCAGCCGGTGGAGGGTCGCATCCGGAGCGCGCCGACCCGCTGCCATCAGGCTCACCGCCGCCGAGCCACTGGAGAGAGCCGAGGCGGTGAAAAGCCCGCCCAGGAGTTTGCTCCGTGCCCAGAGGGGAATGTTGGTGGCGCCCAGCAGGACGCCGGTGTAGCCGGCAAGGGTGAGCCCCAGGAGACTGCCGGCAAGCTCCGTCAGTGAGCGAGGTAGCAACCGGGCCAGCGCCCGCATCGGTACCGGAAGCCGCCCCTGGTCGGCCGCCTGTGCCGCCGCGCGGGCAGCCGCCAGTGGCGTGAAGGAGGCGAGTGTCCAGGCGCCGAGATTCATCGGAGACAGCGGTTTGAAAACCCGGAGCATGTGATGAAAGCGATCGGGCCGTCCCAGGTCTTTGATCAACAATGGCGTGCACGGAAGGAGCGCGGCCGCGGCAAGGTAGAACCCGTCCGCCGTCTGTCGGGCGTCATCGCGCGACCCGAACCGCTGCACGAGCGAGGTGACGATGAATGCGCCGCTGCCGATCCCGCCAAGCCAGAAATACACGGGAACTTCCCAGGTCCACACCGGCCGTTTGACGACCGGGTAGTCGTAGTAGCCGCGCGACGACGAAGGCGAGGTCACCGCGCTCCGCGGCGGAAGACCAGCGCCGAGACCAGGGCGAACCCGAGCCCGACGGCGGCGCTCCACCCGTAGCGTTCGGCCATCGTCGTGCGCGGCAGCCGAGGGACCTCCGGAAGGTTGTAGGCGGCTGGTTCGTCGAGCAGGAGGAAGAACGCGTGCAGCGGGCCAACCTCCGCCGCCTCCCGTCCCTCCGGCATGCCGTAGAGCCGCGCCTTCGTCTCCCCTCGCGCCCGGAGCTCGCCCAACCGAGCCCGGGCCCGCGCCTGCAACTCCGCGACGTCGCCGAACTGGATCGAAGCCGTGGGACAGGATTTGGCGCAGGCCGGCGTCATGTCGTCCTTGAGCCGGTCGTAGCAGAGGGTGCACTTGTGCGCCGTGCCAGCCTCGAAATGGCCGCCTTTTGGGGCTCGGTCGATCACGCCGAAGGGACAGGCCGGGACACAGAAGCCACAGCCGTTGCAGATATCCTGCTGGACGTAGACGGTGCCGAACTCGGTCCGCACGAGCGACCCGGTTGGACACGCCTCGAGGCAGGCGGCATTGGCGCAGTGTTTACAAACGTCGGACATCATCAGCCAGCGCTGGTCCTGCCGGCTGCCGTTCGCCTTGGCCTGCTCGATGAATTGCACATGCCGCCAGGTCGTGGCACCGAGCGTCCCCGTGTTGTCGTAACTGTTCCCGGTCATCGCGAAGCCGTCTGCCGGCAGCTGGTTCCATTGTTTGCAGGCGACCTCGCACGCCTTGCAACCGATGCACAGGCTGGTGTCGGTGAAGAAGCCCTTGGTTTTCCGCGGCGGCGGTGGTTCCTCCAGATTCATCAGGCGCCTGTATTGATCCATCACAGGCGTCCCTTGCGAATGTTGCAGGTGAAGGCTTTGTCCTCCTGGATGTAGACGTTCGGCTCTTCAGAGAGGGCGACGAGATCGTTCGCCATCGCCCCCTGGACCAGGCCTTTGTAGCCCCAGTGGATCGGGAGGCCGACCGTATGGATGACCGCATCGCCATGGTGCAGCGGGCGCATCCTCCTGGTGACCAATGCCCGACACTCGATCTCGCCGCGTGGCGTCGAGATAGTCATCCAATCTTTATTGGTCAGGCCACGTAGCGCAGCAAGCTCGGGACTGATCTCGGCGAACATCTCGGGCATCAGTTCGGCGAGCCATCCATTCCAGCGCGACATCACCCCCGAGAGATATTGCTCGGTGACGCGGTAGGTCGTGACGGCAAACGGGAACCGGGGGTCGCCCGGCGGACTCAGCCGGTTGTCCTTTCGGGCCATCCGCTTGGCAACCGGACTGCTCTGCTGGTCGTACAGCGAATTCGTCAGGGGCGACTCGAGCGGCTCGTAGTAAGTCGGCAGCGGGCCATCCTTGAGACCGCTTGGAGCAAACAGCCAGCCACGCCCGTCGGCCTTCAGGGTGAACGGGTCCGATCCTGAGTGCGCGTCCGTCCCGGAGCCATCCACATCTGCCGGCGTTTCAGGGGCCTTTGCTTCCGGGAAATCAGGAACATCGAGGCCGGTCCACTTCTTTTGCGCGGCGTCCCACCACACATACTTCTTGCGCTCGGACCACGGCCGGCCCTGTGGGTCTGCCGAGGCGCGGTTGTAGAGCATCCGGCGGTTCCCAGGCCAGGCGAATCCCCACTCGGGGCTCACGTAGCCGTCGCCCTTGTTTCGGCGACGCGCCATGTTCTGTCCCTCGCCCGGAAAGACGCCCGAGTAGATCCAGACGCCACAGGCGGTCGATCCGTCGTCCTTGAGCGCAGGAAATCCGGAGAGCTGCTTCCGATCGCTGACGGTGAAGCCGTTGATCTCCTTGAGCACGCGCTCCGCGGACGGCTCGTCCTGGATGCGCCAGCGGGGGTCGGCCGTCTCCGGGAGGTAATCCCAGGTCAGGCTCAGCAAGCCCTGGTCTTTTGCCGCGGTCGAGTCCTGATAGAGCGCCTTGAGGCGTCGACCGAGGTGATAGACGAACCAGAGGTCGGAACGCGTGTCGCCCCGCGGGTCGATGGCCTTGTCATGCCACTGGAGCAGGCGCTGCGTATTCGTGAAGGTGCCGTCCTTTTCTGCCGGAGCCGCCGCGGGCATCAAGAACACCTCGGTTTTGATCGTCTTCGGATCGACGCCCTCCGGAGCGGCGTACCAGAAGGCGGCGGTCTCCGTCTCGTAAAGGTCGATGGTGACGAGCCAGTCGAGCTCACGCAGGGCCTTGCGTTGGAGGCGCGCGTTGGGACTCCCCGCGGCGGGGTTCTGGCCGAAGACGATGAATCCCCGAACCTTGCCATCAGCCATCTCGGTCGTCGTGGTGATGTGCGAGTGATCACCGGTGATCTTCGGGATCCACTGGTATCCGAACTCGTTCGCCTTCGAGGCAGTGTCGCCATACCACGCCTTCAGCAGGGAGACCATGAACTTGGGCAGATTGGACCAGTACCCACCGCGAATTTGGGATTCGCGCATGTACTGTTCCAGGGAGTCATCACCCTTGAAAGCGGCGGGTTGCGGGAGGTAGCCGGGCAGGAGGTCGAACAGGGTCGGCACGTCGGTCGACCCCTGGATAGAGGCGTGACCGCGCAGAGCCATGATCCCGCCACCGGGTCGTCCCATGTTGCCGAGCAGGAGTTGGAGAATTCCGGCGGCCCGAATGATTTGGGGCCCAAATGACTGCTGCGTCCAGCCCACCGCGTAACAAATCGCCGACGTCCGTTCGCGTCCGGAGTTCTTTGCCAGGATCTCGGCCACCTCGATAAGGGAGGCCCTGGGTGTCCCGCAGATCTGCTCGACCATCTCCGGCGTGTAGCGAGCGAAATGCCGCTTGAGGATCTGAAAGACGCAGCGCGGATCCTGCAGGGTTTCGTCCCGGTAGGGCGCGTGCTTTGCTGGACTCGTCCCTTCCTGACCATGTCCGGAGTGGGAAGCGGCGTCCTCCTTCTCGGTCGGTGGACCGGCGTAAGTCCAGGTGGCGGTGTCGTAGCGATTGTTCTTGGCGTCAAAGCCGGAGAACATCCCGTCGTTGTCCTCGGCATCTATG
This sequence comes from Candidatus Dormiibacterota bacterium, assembly GCA_030946755.1. Classification (GTDB taxonomy): domain Bacteria; phylum Chloroflexota; class Dormibacteria; order CF-121; family CF-121; genus JALYYC01. The sequence continues at coordinate 892 of JALYYC010000076.1, read as the reverse complement.
TAGCGCTCGTCAACGATTGTCGAGGCGTTCGTGTACGCGGTTACGTATTCCTTGAACCACTTGTCATAGGTCAGGACGTAGTTGATGAGCCCGCCGAGGAAGGCAATATCAGTGCCCGGCCTGATCGGCACGTAAAGGTTGGCCGCCGCCGAGGTCCGCGTGAAGCGCGGATCGACATGGATGATTGGGGCGCCCTTTTCCTTCGCCTTCATCGGCCAGCGGAAGCCGACTGGATGCGCTTCGGCCATGTTCGATCCCATGATCAGAATCGCGTCGGCGTTCGCCAGGTCCTGCTGAAACGTAGTGGCACCGCCTCGGCCGAAGCTTGTCCCCAGACCGGGGACCGTCGAGCTATGTCATATTCGGGCCTGGTTTTCGATCGAGACCACGCCCAACCCGCCGCCGAACAACTTTTTGATCAGATAGTTCTCTTCGTTGTCCATGGTCGCGCCGCCAAGGGTCGCGATGGCGGTCGTGTGATTGACGAGCTTCCCATCCTCGGTCCGCTCGACGAAGGTCTCGTCGCGGGCCTGCTTGATCAACTGGGCGATGCGGTCCATCGCCCACTCGAGTGGCCGATCCTCCCAGTGGTCGGAATAGGGCGCGCGATAGCGCACCGTCTGCACCCGGTTCGGATTGACGACGTACTGGTAGGTCGACGCGCCCTTGGGACAGAGCGTCCCCTCGTTGATCGGTGACTCGGGATTCCCCTCGATGTCGATGATCTTCTCGTCCTTGACGTAGATCAGCTGGCTGCAGCCGACCGCACAGTAGGGGCAGACCGACGGCACCACGCGATCGGCCGTCCGCGTCCGAGGCGCCTTTTCGACCGACTCGCGAGAGACCGGCTGCGGCGTGACCCCGAGCCGGCTGATCGGCCCCAACCTCGATT
>JALYYC010000015.1 GCA_030946755.1 Candidatus Dormiibacterota bacterium | reverse complement strand
TTGTTGCGCGTACGACTGCATCGGCGATCGCCAGGCCGAGGCCCGATCCACCGGCTTGATCCGTGCCGCGCTGGAAGCGATCGAAAATCACTTGCCGCTTCTCGGCAGGCACGCCGGGGCCCGAATCGTCGATGGCCATTCGCACGCGATCGCCATCGGCGATCACCCGAACATCGACGGTTCCTCCCTCCGGCGTGTATTTGCAGGCGTTGTCGAGCAGGACGCCAAGGAGCCGATCGATCCATTCGGGGGATGCCGCTATCACGAACGCGCCGTTCCCGACTGCCAGGCTGAGCCGCTGATGACGGGCCTCGGCAACGGTCGCGAAGCGGTCGACCGCCTGCTGGGCCAGCACGCCCACGTCGATCGGTTGCGCCGTTGCCGCGGCACGGGTGGCGTCGAAGCGGGCCAGCCAGAGCAGGTCGTCGACGAGTCCGCGCATCCGCTTGCTCTCTTCGTCCACCCGCTGGAAGGCGCGCTTGTACCATCCCTCGTCGCGGGGCTGGGCGAGCGCAAGCGTCGTCTGGGCCTGGATCACGGAGAGGGGCGTCCGTAGCTCGTGCGAGGCGTTGGCGGTGAATTCCATCTGCCGCTGACGGGCGAGTTCGATCGGGGAGGCAACGCGACGTCCGATCGCCAGCGCGCCGAGGAAGATGATCGCGAGCAGGACCGGCGCAATCAGCACCTCGGTGAAGATCAGGTTAGAGCGTGCCTGGTAGACAATGTCCATGGAGAGGCCCACCACGGTCCAGTCATCACCGACCAGACCGCCGCGCACCCGGAGATCCGTACCCGAAACCCGGAGCGTCTGCGGAGTGGTGATCGTCTTGTAGGAGACGGGAAGATCGATGCTCTGCGCATCGGGGCTACGGCTATCGTAGTTGCCATCCGGATGGTACATCCACCACTGGACGGGAGCGCCAAACCTCGGCGCGCCGGGCGGTCCGTTGAAGGAATGATCCGGCGGGCCGCCGCGCTGCGATGGGAATGCCGTCAGCGAATCCGACAGCGTTTTGTCGATGTTCGCCGTGAGGTTATGCGTCGTGACCAAGACCAGGGCAACGGCAACCAGGAGGTAGAGGACGGCAACGATGCCGGTGGCGACGAGCGCGACGCGGCGGGCGCCGGCTGCGACCAGGTCGACGGTGGCGGTGCTCAGGAGACCTCCAAGCGGAAGCCGGCGCCGCGCACGGTCAGCACGCGAACGCCCGAGTTCACCAGCTTGGCCCGGAGTCGGCTCATCTGCACGTCGATCGTATTCGAGCCGAGCGGATCCGTTTCGTCACGCCAGGCATGTTCGGCAACCGCCTTGCGCTCGACGACGGCAGGTGTCCGGCGCATCAGGATCTCCAGGATGCTGAACTCGGTCGCGGTCAGGTTGAGCGCGCGACCATTTTGCGAGACCTGGCGCCGCACTGGGTCGAGCTCGAGGCTGCCGCGGACGATGATCGGGCTGTCGACCCCGCGCGGCCTGCGCTGGAGAGCTCGTACCCGGGCGAGCAGCTCACCGAAATCGAACGGTTTGACCAGGTAGTCGTCCGCTCCGGCATCCAGGCCCTGGATCCGGTCTGACGTGGTGTCGCGCGCGGTCAGCATAAGGATCGCCGTCGGTCGGTCGTTTCGACGCGCCCAGGTCGCAACCTCGACGCCCGAGCCACCCGGCATTCGCCAATCGAGGATCGCGACATCGTAGGCGTAGAACTTGAACTGCTCGATGGCATCATCGCCGCGTTCGACGGCGTCGACGATATAGCCGGCGTCCTCGAGACCCTGGACGAGAACCTCCCGGAGACCGCGATCGTCTTCCGCAACCAGGATTCGCATCCTTACTGTCCTCCCGCCCGCTGGAAGAAGAGAAGGAACTCCATCGTCGCATTATTCTGGACGGTGACGAAGTTGCCGATGTTGGGCGGCGTCATGCCGAACTGGCTAAACGGAAAGGTGATGGCGCCGGCGACTTCGATCTGGCCGCTGCTGAGCTTGGCCGTCATCGGGATGGTCACATTGTGCGTGGTGCCGTGAATCGTCAGGTCGCCAACCGCCGAGACCTGGACAATCTGGCCATTCGAGGCCGTTCCCGGAAGCGCAATGGGGCTCGTGAGTTTGAAGGTGGCGGTTGGATAGCGATCGCTCTGCA
>JALYYC010000248.1 GCA_030946755.1 Candidatus Dormiibacterota bacterium | reverse complement strand
GGCGGAGCGGGCGAGATTCGAACTCGCGAACCGAGTTACCCCGGTTACGGCATTTCCAGTGCCGCGCCCTCGACCGGACTAGGCGACCGCTCCGCGCCCGTCGATTCTATCCGGGGTGTCGGGTGAGTTACTTCTTCTTCGGCAACTGGGCCTGATAACCGTCGGGCGGAACGTAGAACGGATTGGGCTCGAACGCCCCGCCCTCCAACGCCACCAGCGGATGGGTCCGCAGCCCACCGTAGATCAGGCTGGTCCCAGGCAGCTTGGGTACCCCGTAGGTGCAGATGATCACCGCAGGGTAAGCCGTCACGACCTCGTTGACGGCGCTTTCGAATTCGAGCAACGAGTCCTCGTCCGGCCAATCCGGCAGTCCCCAACCGATGAATCCAAGGAATCGAATTCGCTTGTAGCCCCGGGTCTTGATCGCGGCATCGAGGGTCGCTCCGATGTTGGCCACGAGACCGTCACGGGTCGGCGACCCGCCGATAAGCGCGAGCTTGCCGCGGTCGATCTCGGCCTGAACCTGTCCGCGATAGCCATCCTGCAACCAGGCGGTCAGCGATGCGAACCGGCTCCGGTCGGCAAACAGGACGCAGAAGTCCTCAGGCGCGTCCAGGCCAACCCGGAGGAACGCAAGGCTCTGCTGCACGACGTCCTCATTGGAGTAGTAGAAGCAGACGTGACTGCCGATCGGTAACGTGTCACCACTGAATCCGAGCGACAGGTCCGAATTTACGGTCTCGATGCAGCTTCCTCCTCATGGGCGGGCAGCGTCAGCCGAACTGTGCTGCCCGTCGCGGTCGAGATAAAGCTTAGGTTACCGCCATGGGCGCGGGCCACCCCCTGCGCGATGAAGAGCCCGACGCCGACCCCGGGACGCTCGAACCCGAGCTCACGGTCTATCCGGGCAAAGGGTTCGAGCTTGAATCCATCTGGAAACCCATGACCCTGGTCGATCACTTCGATCGTCACCCTGTCGCCTTCGGACCGGGCGGCCAGCCGGATAATCGAATTCTGGGGTGAGAACTTCTGGGCGTTGTCGACCAGATTGAAGATGGCGGTCGCGAGCAGCAGCGTATCGCCTCGACCCGATAGCCGTCTCCGAGGGAGCTCCAGTTGAAACCCATGGCCGGTGGATGCAACCACCATCGAGCTATCGTGCGCGAAGGATCGGAGCCACTTACTGAAGTCGACGGGGCGCCAGGCCGGCGTCAGGGCGCCATCGTGGATTCGAACGGCAAGGATCATCTGGTTGATCAGGTTGTTGAGCTGCAGCACGCTGCCGTAACAGCTGCGCAGCGCCGGGACAAGCTCGGGCGGGAAACCCACGCCGTCCCCCTCCAACCACATGCTCAAGTGCCCGCGAAGAACCGTCGTCGGCCCGCGAAGCTCGTGCGATATCAGCTTCACGAAGTTCAGGTCATCGGCTGAGCGCCCCTTTGAACGCGGCGGTCGCCGCTCCAGCCGCCGGTCTCGCACCTCTCCTTTCAAGGAGGCAAGTCTAGGCGAACGTGGTTGGGATGACGTCCGACGGCCGCTACTTGCAATTTGCGCCCGGATTGTTCTGCCTTAGCCGAATAGCATGGAGACGATGACGCGGCGCGGCTGGTTCCTCTTCGCAGCGATGGGTTTGATCTGGGGCATTCCCTACCTCCTGATCAAGGTCGCGGTCGGCGAGCTCAGTCCGATCACGCTGGTCTTCTTCCGTACCGCGCTCGGAGCGCTGCTGCTCCTTCCCCTGGCGGCGGCTCGAAACGGTCTCGCCCCACTGCTGCCGCGGTGGCGGGCGATTCTCGCCTACACGGTCGCCGAGGTCGCACTCCCCTGGGTGCTGCTCTCCGACGCCGAGCGCCACCTGACCAGCTCGCTGACGGGCCTGTTGATCGCGGCGGTACCCTTTGTCGGCGTCCTCCTGGGCTGGCTGACCGGCGCCAGCGATCGCTTCGACGCTCGCCGAATCGTGGGACTGGTTGTCGGCTTCATCGGCGTCGCCGCCCTGGTTGGGCTCAATGTCTCGGGGAGCGATCTCACCGCCGTCGGTGAGGTCGCGCTAGTCGCGATCGGGTACGCGGTGGGACCGCTGATTATCGCGCGGCGCCTCTCGGACGTTCCAGGCATCGGTGTGGTAGCCGTTTCCCTTACGCTGCCCGCAGTCGTGTATGCGCCACTTGCCCTGACGCATCTCCCGAACCACCTACCATCCATCCAGGTACTGGGATCCGTCGCCATCCTCGGCGTCGTCTGCACCGCGGTTGCCTTCCTCGTCTTCTTCGCGTTGATCGGGGAAACTGGCTCGGTCCGCGCAACCATGATCACCTACATCAATCCGGCGGTGGCGCTCGCCCTGGGCGTCATCTTGCTTCGTGAGCCATTCACTCTCGGCGCCGCGATCGGCTTCATCCTGATCCTCGCTGGGCTCGTGCTCGCGACCCGGGCGGCGCGGTCGCCTGGCGCCGCTCGGCAACTCGATGAGCGATTGGCAG
>JALYYC010000245.1 GCA_030946755.1 Candidatus Dormiibacterota bacterium | reverse complement strand
GGGCGTGCGCCAGCTGGCCGGCGATGAAGTGCCGGGCGATGGGCGACAGGTGATATTGATCGGCGCGCTCGTAGAAGGCGTTGGTCTCTTTCCCGACGTGCGTCAGCGTCTGGTGCGTGTGCATGCCGGACCCAGCCGCCCCGAAGATCGGTTTCGGCATGAAGGTCGCGTGCAGGCCGCGACGCTGGGCCACCGACTTGACGGCGTACTTCAGCGTGACGAGTTGATCGGCGCTGCGGAGCGCACCACCGAGCGCGAGGTCGAGCTCGTACTGGCCGGCGCCGACCTCGTGATGGCTGGTCTCGACCAGGATGCCGCGGTCATCGAGGGCCGCGACGATCTCCTGGCGGACCTCGCTGCCGATGTCGAGTGGATGGTCGAAGTAGCCGGCGCTGTCGTGCCGCACCGGAAGCGGCCGGCCGTCCGCGCTGCCAGCCTTGAGGAGAAAGAACTCAAGCTCGGTGGCGACGCTGTAGTCGTATCCCATGGCCGTGGCCTCGTGCAGCGCCTTTGCCAGCACGCCGCGCGGGTCACCGGCGAAACGCTCCCCCTCCGGCGTCAGGATGTCGCAGATGACCTGGGCGGTTGGAATCGATGCCGGTGCCGTCCTGGCGATGGTGAGCGTGGCCAGGTCGGGCTTGAGGAACATGTCGCTCTCGAAGACGCGCGCGAAGCCCTCGACCGACGAGCCATCGAACCACTCACCGTTCTTCACCGCTCGCGGGAGCCGCGCGGCCGGGATCGTGATGCTTTTCACCGTTCCCAGCACATCAACGAACTGCAGATCGACGAACCGGATGCCGTGCTCGGTCAGTTGGCCCATCACGCCATCGAGCGGAGGGCCGGCGGCACGCGCCCCGGTCGCCTCAGTCTTCGCCGTCAGGTGTCCCTCGATGGTCCGATTCGGCCTTGAGGTCGTGTGGCTCCCAGGACGGACCGGGAGCGGGATGATCGGCGGGTCGCCAGGGCTTGTCGTGTTCGACCGGCGTATCCATCGCTGTTGCTCCCTTTTCCGGTGATGAAACGAGGCGGCTGCCAGGGCGAGTGGCAGCCGCCAGGAGGGTCGCTTACTTAGATGTCGTGATAGAGCATGAACTCCCACGGGTGCGGCCGGAGCGCGACCTGGTCGTACTCTTTCACCCGCTTGTAATCGATCCAGGTCTCGATCAGGTCGTTCGTGAAGACGCCGCCGCGCGTCAGGTACTCGTTGTCGATCGCGAGCGCGTCGAGGACCTCGGCCAGCGAGCCGGGCGTGCTCTTGACATGGACCTTGCGCTCGGGCGCGAGCTCGTAGAGGTCCTCGTCGATCGGCTCCGGCGGTTCGATCTTGTTCTGCACGCCGTCGAGGCCCGCCATCAGACAGGCGGCAAACGACAGGTACGGATTGCAGGACGGGTCTGGCGTCCGGAACTCCAGCCGCTTCGACTTCGGGTCGGTGAAATACATCGGGATGCGCACGCAGGCGCTGCGGTTGCGCTTGGAGTAGATGAGGTTGATGGGGGCCTCGTAGCCGGGAACTAGGCGGCGGTAGGAGTTGGTCGTGGGTGCGGCGAAGGCGAGCAGGGATGGTGCGTGCTTCAGCAACCCACCGATGTACCAGCGGCACATCTCGCTGATGCCGGCGTAGCCGTTCTTGTCGGCGAAGAGCGGCACGCCGTCCTTCCAGAGGCTCTGGTGCGTATGCATGCCCGAGCCGTTGTCCTGGAAGAGGGGCTTCGGCATGAAGGTTGCGACGAAGCCGTTCTGCGCGCAGACGTTCTTGACGATGTACTTGTAGAGCATGACCTGGTCCGCCATCGTGACCAGGGTGCCGTACCGCATGTCGATCTCGGTCTGGCCGGCGGTCCCGACCTCGTGGTGATGGACCTCGACATCGATCCCGGCTTCGATCAGCTTGAGCACGATCTGGGAGCGCAGGTCCTGCAGCTTGTCCGTCGGCGGGACAGGGAAGTATCCCTCCTTGAAGCGCGGCCGGTAGGCCAGGTTCGGCTCGTGGTTGTTGCCGGAGTTCCAGATACCCTCGACCGAATCGATCTCGTACATGCCGGAGTACTGGTTCTGGTCGAACCGCATGCTGTTGAAGATGTAGAACTCGCACTCGGGGCCCCAGAAACTGGTGTCCGCAATGCCGGTCGTGGCAAGGTAGGCTTCCGCCTTCTTCGCGACGTAGCGCGGATCGCGCGAGTAGGGTTCGCGGGTGATCGGGTCGAAGACGTCACACGTGATCGACATCGTGGGGACACGGCAGGCCGGGTCCACAATGGCCGTCGACGCATCGGGGATCAGCAGCATGTCACTCTCGTGGATGTGCTGGAAGCCGCGAATGCTGGATCCGTCGAAACCGATCCCGTCCTCGAACAAGCTCTTCGCGAGCTCCTGGACGGGAATGGAAAAGTGCTGCCAGGTTCCGATCAGGTCGACGAATTTGAGGTCGACGATCTTGAGGCCTTGCTTGCTGGCCAGGTCGATGACGGACTGCGCGTCCGATTTGCTGCCCTTCCTGGCGCGGACGCCCTGATCGATCGCCATAAATTAGACCCTCCGTGAGCGCGATAATTCGACGTGCGGTTGTGATGGTAGGGGCCGCCACGGTCGCCGTCATCGGACGGGCGCGACGAGTTCCCGAGACCATTTTTGTGCACTCTGCCCAAACAGGCGGAAAGGAGGCCAAATGAAGGAGCCCGAAGTCTTCGTCCTCGCCGATCAGGCCCTGCATCGTGTGGTGGCCCAGATCAAGCCCGACCAATGGGCGCAGCCCGTGCCGGAGGACTTTAGCCGGCGCGACCCGAGCAAGCGCCCGAGCTTACGCGAGGTCGTCAATTACCACGCCTACGAGGACGCGTGGGTTCC
>JALYYC010000218.1 GCA_030946755.1 Candidatus Dormiibacterota bacterium | reverse complement strand
ATGTTGACGATCGGACAGAAGGCTTTGACGTCGGCCGGCGACAGCCACTCCGCATCGATCCCGTTCAGGCGATTGGCGTTGACCCGACGCATCCCCTCCCTGACGTCGCCCTGGCTGTGCACCAGGTTCAGTACGCCGCGCTGGCTGAAGAGGATCTCGTAGTCGAGCTCCAGGGCAAGCCCTTCCCACAGTTTGAGGGCGTGTTCGTAGATGGCGGCACTCTCGTCCCACAGATAGTTCGACCGGATCACGGTCGTGTTTCGCGCCATATTCCCGCCCGCCAGCCATCCTCGCTCGAGGACAGCGACGTTGCGGATCCCGTGGTTCTTCGCGAGGTAATAGGCGGTCGCCAGGCCGTGTCCGCCTCCGCCGACGATCACGACGTCGTAGGCGCGTTTCGGCTCCGGGTTTCGCCAGAGATGGGCGGGGTGGGAAGCGGGTTCGGGCAGCATGGTTCCGGAGCCTATATATAAAGGTATGGAAGAGCCGGCGCCCGACTGGTGGCGAAGCTGGTTCGGGCCCGCCTACCTCAGTCTCTACGACGACTACCTCGCGGAACGCACTCCGATCGAGGTCGATCAGCTCGGGGTCCTGCTCAACCTCGGGCCGCCGGCGCGCATCCTCGACCTCGCGTGCGGGCAGGGTCGCCACGGCATCGAGCTCGGCCGCCGCGGCTACGACGTCACCGGGGTCGACCTCTCCACCTACCTCCTCGATGTGGCGGCCGCCCGCGCCAGGGCGGCGCGCGTCAGCCTCCGGCTGGTCCACGGCGATATGCGGGAACCGCCGCTTCGGGGGGTCCGCTTCGACATCGCTCTCAGCCTGTTCACCAGCTTCGGCTACTTTGCCGATGAGGCCGACGACCGGAAGGTTCTGCGCTCGGCCGCCGGCGTGCTGGTCCCGGGTGGCCGACTCGTGCTGGAGGTCCTCAATGGCCAGCGCGAGCGGGAGCAGTTCGAGCCTCGCCAGTGGTTCTCGGTAGGCAAGACAGCGGTCATGGAGGAACGGCAGCTCGATCGTGCCGGACGGCGCCTGACGGTCCGACGTACCGTCAGCACACCCAACGCCCGCGCCACCGATGTCCATGCGATCCGCATCTACAGCGGCTCGGAGGTCGAAGCGGCGCTTCTTGAGGCCGGCTTCGCCCGAGTCGATCTCTACGGCGATTGGAACGGCGAGCCGCTCAGCCCGGAGAGCCTGCGGGTCCTCGCCATTGGCACAATGAATGAATGAAGTTCCTTCTTGAGGTCCTGGTCTCGATCGTGCTCCATCCGGTCGCCTTCATCCTCTGCCTCGTCAACCTCGCGGGTCGCCGTGATCTGAACGCCTTGCAGAAAGTCATCTGGGCGATCGTCTGCGTCCTCTGGGGCATCGGGCCGATCCTCTATGTCATGGTCGGCGGCGGGGAGCTCTGGTAACCCCGGAAACGGAAAGAGGCGGGAGATTGCTCTCCCGCCTCAGTCGGTGTTGCGCTTAGTCGTCGCCTTCCTTCCTAATGGTCGGCGGGCAGACCGGCGCCGGCGTGATCGTGATCTGGATCGTCTGCGTGATCGTGATGACGATCGTCTGGCAGGTGATCGTCACCGTACCGGCGGAATGGCCGTCGCCCAGGGCCGTGAGCTGGATCAAGCTGATCTCGTGCAGCTCGTTCTCCTCGTCCTGAGGCGTAATGACGGTGAGATGGGCGAAGCGATCCTCGTCCTTTAGGATCGCCGCGACGAAGGGCGAGACGCTGCCGTGAATCTGCGTCTTGGCCGTGGCCAGTTGCGACTGGATCTTGGCCGGCGCAACCTTCGAGGTGCTGACGGTCGTGGCGACCGTCCCGTTGCAGCTCGATTCGGCGTTGTTGAGCTTTGCGATGACCGCATCGCCGGCCTTCTTGACCTCGCCGATCAGCACCACCTTTTGCTTGGCATCGACCGGCTGGACGACGGCGACCGTCGTCTTGTGGTCGCCGTTTGAAGAAACGATGACGAGCGTCGTCGGGACAGCGGCGACGGTCAACACGCTCACCGCGGTGACCGTGATGATTCGCTCGCTGATCCAGGTCGTCAAGAGCGTAAACATTCGGATGATTCCTCCTCGAGGATTTGGTCCTCTGTCTAAGAGAAACGGTCAATCTCTTAACCCCATCTGGCCTCGGAAGCCTTGTGACCGGCCCGTGCCCGGCTCGCGAAGTCGCGCGACTGGACTGTGGGTAGCGAGTAGCGGATGCCCGCGAATACGGGCCAGTTTAGGTTGACACCTAAACTGAAGCGCGTCTATACTCTGCCCAACATGGAGTTCGTACGTAAGAGGGGGTGCAGTCCACGTGTCCGAAATCAAGGTCCGCGAGAACGAGACCTTCGAGAGCGCCCTTCGCCGCTTCAATAAGAAGATCAAGCAGAACGGCGTCCTCTCCGAGGTTCGCCGGCGCGAGCACTACGAGAAGCCAAGCGTAAAGAAGAAAAAGAAGATCGCCGCGGCGCGTAAACGGCGGGCCCGCACGGCCTAGGCAACGTGGTGCCGCTTCAGGCTCCATAGTTCCCGGTTGAAACGGTGAAAGAACGCGGTTCCGCGGCCCTCGAACGTCTCCGCCGTCGTGGACGGCTGTTTGCCCGTGACCTTAGGCTCGGGCACGCTGTTGGCACGCGACGGTGGCCCCCCTACGTCCGCTCGGCCGGCATCTCGCTGTTGATCGCGCTGCTGATCTCCCTGGTGGTGGCGCAGAACTTCCTCCCCAACCGGCTAACGCTTCGCGCCGGCGACGTCTCCTCGCAGGAGGTCGTGGCGCCTCGCTCGGCGCGTTATGAAAGCCAGAGCCGGCGCGACGAGGCGCGCGCCGCGGCGGCCAAGCAGGTCTCCGATCAGTTCGACGGCTCGGTCGCCACCCAGCAGCGCCAGGCCGTCGACAGCCTGGCGACCCGGGTCGCCGATCTTCGGCGCTCGTCAGCATCGGGTCCGGACCGGGCCGCCCAGCTCAGCCTGCTCGAAACGCAACTGTCCGATGCCCAGCGCCAGTACCTGCTCCAGGCTGACGAGGGCACCGTCGCCGCCGTCTTCAAAAGTGCGGGGGACATCCTCCAGCAACTCGAGACCAACGGCATCAAGCCCGCGACGCTGAAGAGCGCCCAGGACACCGCCCGAACTCGAGCGGCCGCGCTCCATCTCGACGCGACCGGCGGGTCCCTGGTCGCCAGCCTGGTTCGCGACTACCTCAAGGTCAATTTCCTGCAGACCGAGACCGACCAGAAGCGCCAGCAGGCAAGTGATGCCGTTCCCCCGGTCTTCGTCACGGTCGGAAAGGGCCAGACCATCATCCGCTACGGCGACCAGGTCACGCCCTTCCAGCTCGAAGAGGCGCAGGCGGTCGGGCTGCTCGCCCCGAAGGCCGATTGGTCACGGATCCTGGCCACCTTCATGCTCGTCCTCATCCTGTTCGCCCTGGCGCTGGGCTACCTGATGCAGTTCAAGCCGGCGATCCTTCGGGACCCACGGCAGCTCGCGACGCTGGGCGGTTTGATGCTGGTCATTCTTCTGATCGCCAAAGTTGCCGTACCTCTCGACCCCCGCGCGCAGTACCTCGTGCCGATGGCGGCGGTGCCGATGCTGGTCGCGGCCCTGATGGACACCGGCCTGGGCATCATCGTCGCGCTCGCGGTCGGGCTGATGACCGGCATCATCGCCGACAACCTGCTCGATCTCACGCTCATGGGTTTCCTCGGCGGCTCGATCGGAGCGATCTACGTCCACCGGCTGGAGCGGCTCGGGCAATGGGTCACTGCCGGCATCCTGGTCGCCGGGGCGCAACTGGTCACGGTCGTCTCGCTGGCGTCGATCGAGCGAAAACAATCGATCGACGAGGTCCTGGGCCTGGGGGCAATCGTTCTCGTCAACGGATTGGTGGCGGCCTTGATCGCCGCCGGATCGCTCACGTTTCTCGGCGAGATCACCCGCGTGATCACGCCGATGAAGCTGCTCGAGTTGATGACGCCGAACAACCCGCTGCTGAAGCGGTTGATGGTGAGCGCTCCCGGCACCTACAACCACTCCATCGTGGCGGCGAACCTGGCAGAGTCCGCCGCCGAGGCGGTCGGCGCCAACGCCGTGCTCGCCCGGGTCGGTTGCTACTTCCACGACATCGGCAAGATTCGGCGACCGCACTTCTTCGTCGAGAACCAGGCCGACATCGGCAACATCCATGAGAATCTGTCTCCAACCACGAGTTCGGACATCCTGAACGCCCACGTCACGGAGGGCGTGGACCTCCTGAAGCACTACCGCTTCCCGACGGCGGTCAAGGACATCGTGCAGCAACATCAGGGGACCACGGTGAAGAAGTACTTCTACCGCCAGGCACTCGAGCAGGGGCTGGATGTGCGCGAGGATGACTTCCGCTATCCAGGGCCGCGGCCGCGAACCAAGGAAGCGGCGATCGTGATGATGGCCGACACCGTGGAAGCGTCCACCAGGACGCTCAAGGACCGCAGCACGGAAAGCATCCGCGAGCACGTCCACCGAATGATCCAGGGCTTCGTCCGCGACAGTCAGCTCGACGAGTGCGAACTATCCTTCCACGATCTCAAACTGATCGAGGACGCGTTCACGAACATGGTCGTCAGCATCTACCACGCCCGGATCGAGTACCCGGCGGCGGCGCAGGGCGACGCGGCCAGAGTTGGAGCCGTCGACACCACCCTCGGCGGCCACGACGGCACGCTCGATGCGGACGACAAGACGATCCCGCTTCCGAGGCCGGCAACGGGGCTTCGCCCAACAACCTAACCAATCTGTCGCGAGACGGTCACGGGCAGCAATGTCGGCCATCGCGCCGCGATATAGACGTGTGGTCCTATCCAACTCGGTCATCGTGCTGGCCTACGTCGTCGCGGCGGCGGTGATCCTCCCGGCCATCTCGATGATTGCGATCGGCCGAGTTCCGGCCTTCCTGCGGGCCTCCGCCGGCGAGAATCGGACCCGCACCCGGATGGAAGGCGTCGGCCTGTTGCTGATCGGCTGCTTCATCCTCGCGGACGCGCTCGCGGCCGACCTCGGTCGGCGCTCGGACGTTCCCCAGGACTGGATCCTGCTCGTCTGGATCGCGCTGGCGGCCGGGTTGATCGGCATCCGCTACCTGGCGGGGCGGGCTGCGGCGGGCGACCGAAAAGTCAGCACCGAGCCCTGATCGCGGGTAGCATACAGTCGTGCTCATCCAGATGAGCCGGTGGGGCCCCTCCTCGCTCGCGTCGGGCGTGGACCTGGATGGCCTCAAGCTCGTGCTGGAAGCCGGCGCCCGGATGCTGAAGGTCCCCAAGGAGACCGTCACCGTGGTGACGCTCACCGGGGACGAACACCTCCGCGAGTACAACCGCCGTTTCCGTGGCCTGGACGAGCCGACCGACGTGCTCGCGTTCGCGGCCCAGGAGAAGCCCATTGATCAGCGCTTCCAGGCGCCTCCCGGCACCGAGCACTGGCTGGGCGACATCGTCATCTCGTTGCCGCGAGCCCGCGAGCAGGCGAGAACCGCGCGGCACCCGATGAATGATGAGGTCCGCATGCTTGCCGTGCACGGGTTCCTTCACCTGCTTGGCTACGACCATGCCGAGAAGGACGAGGCGGCGACGATGACGGCGTTGACAGATCAGATCCTGAGCCTGCCGGCATGACCGGTCGGTCAGACGCGGACTTCGAGGCGGAGCGGATTGGTAGCCGGAACCGAGCGCGTCGCCTCGACCTGCGGCGGACGATCTACAGCTTCCGCCACGCGGGACGGGGGCTCGCCTGGGCCGTCTCGTCTCAGGCGAATCTTCGCTTCCACCTCCTGGCCGCGGCGGTCGTGCTGGTGGCCGCCCTCCTTTTTCATTTCACCGCCCTCGAGTTCGTCGGCCTGGTGCTCTGCTTCGCCGTCGTCATCGGGGCGGAACTGTTCAACACCGCCCTGGAGGTCTTGATCGACTACGCGTGGCCGGAGCGGCATCCAATGATCGGCCGCGCCAAGGACGTGGCTGCCTCCGCGGTCCTGATGGCGGCGATCGGCACCGCCCTGACGGGTGTGCTCCTCTTCGCCCGCCACATCCTGCATTTCAGCTGAGCCCACGGCGGCGCTCGCCGCGCCGGCCTCGCTACACTAACGGGCATTCGCCCTACGCTTTCCCCACCTGCGCCGCGGAGTCGCGGCTTCCTACAGACCGCGGCGCTTCAGTACACGGAGTTCCGCCGCTATTACGTCGGCCAGAGCATTTCCGTCATCGGGACCTGGATGCAATCGGTGGCCGCAGCCTGGCTGGTGCTGCAGCTCTCGCACGATTCGGCCCTGGCGCTCGCGCTCTTCGGCGCCTTCAGCTACGGACCGATCCTGATCTTCGGTCTTTACGCCGGCGCGCTGGTCGACCGCTTCGTGCACCGTGACGTCCTGCTCCTGACCCAGGGCATCGCCGCCGCCGGGGCGGCCCTTTATGCGCTGCTGACGGTGACGCACCTGATCAACCTGCCTCTCCTGTTTGCAATCGCGGCGCTGCTTGGCATCAACCAGGCGCTCTATTTCCCGGCGCGGCAGGCGACCGTCCTCGAGATGGTGGGGCGCCGCGAACTGGCGAGCGCCGTTGCCTTGAATGCGACCGCCTTCAACCTGGCGCGGATCATCGGGCCCGCGATCGGCGGTCTCGTCATCGCCGCCTTCGGCGTCGCCGCGTGTTTCTGGCTGAATGCGGTGAGCTACCTCGGGGTGGTGGCGGCCCTCTACACGATTCGCCGACGCCCGATCCCGGCGGGGCCGCCGCAGCGCGCCATCACTTTGATCGGCGAGGGCTTGCGCTACGTCAGGCGGTCCCCAATGCTCCTGGGCCTCTTCACGTTGCTCGTCGTGGCCGGGGCCTTCGGAGCGAATTTCAACCTCGTCCTGCCGATCTTTACCCGGGTCGTGCTCCACGCCAACGCCGATGCCCTCGGCTATCTGTTCGCCGCGCAGGGGGTCGGTTCGCTGATCGGGGCCCTGACGATGACCGCGGTCGGGCCGTTTCTGCTCGAGCCACGGCGGATCGTCTTTGGCGCGCTGCTGTTCGCAGCGATGGAGCTCGCCTTCCTGATCACGCCGGGTTTCACTCAGGCGTTCCTGCTGCTGATCGTGATCGGGTGGGCCTTCGCCGTCTACACCATCGGCACCAACACCTATATCCAGGTCCGTTCGCCCGATCGGATGCAGGGACGGATGGTGAGCCTGTACTCGATGCTCTTCGTCGGCGTCACGCCGCTCGGCAACTTCTTTGCCGGTGCGGTCGCCCACGCTTTCGGGCCACCGGCGGCGGTCTGGGTGGGCGGCGCGCTCACCGGCCTCGCGGGCCTCGCCGTGCTCGCCTATGTGCAGGTCAGCCATCGGACCAGGGTCGTGCCGGCCGGAGACGCGCCCGGGACCTGACGGTCCCGCGCGCGTTTAACCCTTGTTGAAATCCGTCATCGCTCGTTCTTGGCCGAGGTCGATCAGAGACGTGACGGCGTCGGCGACGCGGCCGATGATGGCGGGTAACTGCTCGCGTTCCGATGGCGTGAATGGGCCGAGCACGTAGTCGACGCCGTTTCCGACCGGGCGGCCGACGCCGACCCTGAAGCGGATGAACTCGCGGCTGCCGAAGGACGCGATCAGCGAATCGAGCCCATGGTTGCCGGCGGAACTGCCGCCTTTCCGGATGCGCAGCCGTCCGAACGGGAGATCGAGCTCGTCGTGAATGACGAGGACGCGGTCGAGGGGGATGTCGTCCTTCGCGCGCAGCGCCTTGGCCGCCAGGCCCGACAGGTTCATCATCGTTTGCGGCTTCGCCAGGATCAGTTCCCGATCGCCGTCGCGGGCGCGGCCGATCAGCGATTTGGCGCCGCGCTCGGAGACGCGGATCCTCAGGCGCCGCGCCAGCTCATCGACGCAAAGAAAGCCGACGTTGTGTCGCGACTGCTCGTAGTCCCGGCCCGGGTTGCCGAGGCCGATGACGAGCCAGCGATTCGATGCGGGCGGTCGGGACGGCTTGCGGCGGAACACCGCGAGTAGCGTAGTCAATGCGGTGTGGCACCGGCATCGGCCGACCTTAGAATCGACGGATGTTCCAGGGCAGGCGCCGCTCTTTGTACTTCATTCTTCTGGCAGGCCTGCTTGCCGTCATCTGGGCCAGCTACCGGAGCTTTGGCAGTGCGTCGAGCCCGAGCGAGAAGCCGCTGAGCGATCTGCTGTTGGCCCTCGACGGCAAGCAGGTCGTGAGCGGCACTTTTAATTCCGACGGCGATCGCGTCGATTGGAAAGGTGCGAGTGGCGACACGTATCGGACCGTCTACCCGGTCGGCTATCAGCTCGTCGATAGGTTCCACGCGGCCAACGCTTCTTTTACCGTGACTCAATCTTCGTCATCAAACGTTGTGCTCTCGGTAATCCTGCCGAACGTGATCTTGTTTGTCGTCATCGGCGCGTTCATGTGGTACATGCTGCGGATGGCTCAGCGGAGTAAGGCACCGCCACCCCCGGCCTAAGCGCGTTGACCATCATCGGTACGAGCTTCACACGCTGGCGCGCTGAGTCCCTTAGTCTCGACTATCAGCGGGCGTTCACCCGGATTTGCGGGATGGGATTCGGCGTCGTTCGACTCTCTGCCTCGTGGCGCGAAATCGACGAGGCCGGGTACCAGCACCTCGATTGGTTGATAGAGGAAGCCACGAGCTCCGGCCAGCGGGTCGTGCTCGCCGTCGGCATGAAGGCGCTCGGCTGGCCGGAGTTTTACGTTCCGGAGCGCCTGGAACCGCAGGCGCCGTTCGGCAGCGATGTCGCACGCGGGTCGCTCGGGGGCCGGACCCTCAAGTTCGTGCGCGACACGGTCATGCGATACCGTACGAATTCCAACATCGTTGCCTGGCAACTGGAGAACGAACCCTTCAATCGATCCGGTCCGCACGCATGGTGGCTCGGCCGCCGCATCATCCTCGCCGAGCGGCAGATCGTCGAATCCCTTGACCCTCGACCGGTGATCGTCACAACCTTTGTCCACTTCAGCGCAGGATTGGACCGGGCCTCGACGCACTTCCGGTCCGACTGGATGCGCCGCCTTGGTCTTGATGTGCCGGCGGAACGAGAGGCGCTGGCAACGTTGCGGCGCGACGACATCCTCGGGCTGGACGTCTACCGGGCGATCGGATGGTGGAAGACCGCGCAGGAGCAAGAGGTCGCCAGATCCGAAGACAATCAGTTGGACCACGTGCGGCGCTGGCAGCGGATAGCCCGGGAGCAGCGCAAGCATTTCTGGATCACGGAGGCGCAGGCGGAGCCCTGGGAGGCATCCTCGGAGACGCACGCCGATCCGCTCAGTGTCCGTCCAACCGACATGCTGGACCTGGCCGCCGCGTTGGTGGCGCTGGAGGTCGAGGTCGTGTTGCTCTGGGGCAGTGAGTACTGGGTGTGGCGCGAGCAGCACGGCGACGCGCGCTGGATCGAGTCTGCAGCGGAAGTGCTCGGAAGGGTGCTGATAAGCTAGCCGGCAGCCGCCCCGGCACGGTGCCGCGGGCGCATTTTTGCATGGCTGTTGATGGCTGAGACGCTCCTCGATCTGCTCGATCGCCTCCCGGCTCGGAGCCGGCTCGAGGCCTGGTGGCGCGCGCCATCGAATCGATTGGAGGGGCACGGACTGCCGGCGAGCGCGCTTCCAGTCTTCGCCGCCTGGCTGGCCCGCCGCGCCGGTCGCCCGGTCCTGGCCCTGGTGGCGGATCCGGAGGCCGCCTTCTCCGAGGTCGGCGCCTGGTTCGGTGAGGGCGTCCGCGCCGTGGTCTTTCCGGCGGTGGAGACGCTGCCGTTCGACCGCCTCGCGCCCGATGAGGAAACGGTCCGCCGGCGCCTCGAGGCGATCGATGCCCTCGGCTCGCCCGACCCGGTCGTTTGCTTTAGCTCGTGGACCGCGATGACCCGACCCACGCTGTCGGCGCAAGCGCTTCAGCAGTGGGCCTTCACGCTCAAGCCAGGAGAACGCTATGGCCTCGACGACCTCGTGCACAGGCTGGCGACGCTGGGGTATCGGCGCGAGCCGCTGGTGCAGGCGCGCGGCGAATTCAGCCTCCGCGGTGGCATCCTCGACGCCTTTCCGCCCGACCGTCGCCATCCCCTCCGCGCCGAATTCTTCGGGGACGAGCTGGAGTCGTTGAGGGAATTCGAGGTCGAGTCACAGGGCTCGGTTGGAAGCGTGCCCGCGGCTCGAATCCTATCCGCGGCCGAGGTGATCCTCACCCCGGAGGCTATCGCTGCTGGCGAGGTGGCGCTCGGGGAGCTGGATTTTAGCCGGTGCCTGGCCGAGGTCCGCGACGACTGGCTCGGAGACATCGAGCGGGTTCGAGTGGGCGCCTACTTCGACGGCGTCGAGGGCTTCCAGTCTTACCTCGAACCGTCGCAACCGACACTCCTCGATCATCTTCCGGCGTCGGCGCTGATCGTTTCGATCGACGCGCAGCGGAACCTTGCGCAGGCGCTGCAGCGCGAACGAGAGCTGCAGGAACTGGTTGCCGTGGAAGTCGAACGGGGCGAGCTGCCGGCACGGCTTCGCACCGGCCTCGTCCCGGTCGCCGCGCTGCAGGAGCGAGGGGCAGGCTGGCGAACGCTCGACGTGGTTCGCGGCGATGACGAGGGCGCCGTCGATCTGGGTTTCGAGCCCATCGACGCCTATGCGGGCCGGCTCGACGCGCTGGCCGAGCGGGTGAGGACTGATGCGCGCACGAAACAGCGGATCCTGATCGTGACTCAGCAGGAAGCCCGCCTGCGCGAATTGCTCGAGGACCGCGATGTCTACCCGGCCGCCGGGCTGCTCGCCTGGTCGCACACACCCTTGATGCCCGGCTTGATCGTGCTGGGAAGCCAGCCGGTCGCCCAGGGTTTCCGTCTGCCCGCGGCTGAGCTCGACGTCTATGGCGACAGCGACATCTTTGGCGGGCTGCGCCAGCGGGTCCGCCGCGGCGTGATTCGGGCTCGCTCTGCCACCTGGAAGCTGGAGTTCGAGCCGGGCGACCTGATCGTCCACGTTGACCACGGCATCGGACGTTTTGTCGGCATGCGGCTGATGGGCGACAGCGGGCAGGAACGTGAGTACATGCAGCTGGAGTACGCGGAGGGGGACAAGCTCTACGTCCCGGTTGAGCACCTCGAGCGCGTGCAGAAATATGTCGGCGGCGGGGATGCGGCGCCGCGCCTGCAACGCCTCGGCTCCGGTGAGTGGGATCGCGCCAAGAAGAAAGTCCGCGAGTCGGTCGAGGAAGTCGCCAAGGACCTGCTCGATCTCTACTCAAAGCGCCAGATGGTCGAGGGCCACGCCTACTCCTCCGACGGGCCCTGGCAGCACGAGCTCGAGCAGTCCTTCCCCTACGACGAGACGCCCGATCAGATCCGCGTCATGGCCGAGATCAAGGCCGACATGGAGGACTCGCGCCCGATGGACCGGCTGCTGGCCGGTGACGTCGGCTTCGGCAAGACCGAGCTGGCCGTGCGCGCCGCCTTCAAGGCCGTCACCGACTCCAAGCAGGTTGCCGTCCTGGTACCCACCACCGTACTCGCTCAGCAGCATTTCCTGACCTTCAGCGAGCGCTTTCGTCCCTTTCCCGTGAAAGTCGACATGCTTTCGCGCTTCCGCAGCGATGCCGAGGTGAAAGACACCCTCCGGCGCTTGCAAACGGGCGAGGTGGACGTGGTCATCGGCACGCACCGCCTGCTGCAGAAGGATGTCCAGTTCCGCGACCTCGGGCTGGTCGTCCTCGATGAGGAGCAGCGCTTCGGCGTCATGCAGAAGGAGAAGCTCAAGCAGCTGCGCGCGTCGGTCGACGTCCTCTCGCTCTCGGCCACGCCGATCCCGCGGACGCTCCACATGGCACTCGCCGGGATCCGCGACCTATCGGTGATCCAGACGCCCCCGGAAGAACGGCTTCCGATCAAAACCTTCGTCACCGCCGATGAAGACGATCTGATCAAGGAGGTCATCCAGCGGGAACTGCAGCGAGGCGGCCAGGTCTTCTACGTCTACAACCGGGTGCAGACGATTCGCAAAGCCGAGGAGCGGATCAAGCGGCTCGTACCCCATGCGCGGGTGCTGGTCGGCCACGGCCAGATGCCGGAAACCACGCTCGCCGACGTGATGGTCAAGTTCATCAACCGGGAGGCCGATGTGCTGGTCTGCTCGACGATCATCGAGTCCGGCCTCGACATCCCGAACGCCAACACCATCGTCGTGATCGACGCCCACCGGATGGGACTGGCGCAGCTGTACCAGTTGCGAGGCCGCGTCGGACGCGCCGGACAGCGCGCCTATGCCTACTTTCTCTACAACCCGACGCGCTCGTTCTCGGAGAACGCCGACAAACGGTTGGACGTGATCTCCGAGCTGCACGACCTGGGCTCAGGGTTCAAGCTGGCCCTCAAGGACCTCGAAATCCGCGGCGCCGGCAACCTGCTCGGCACCGCCCAGCACGGCGCCATCGCCGCGGTGGGCCTCGAGCTGTACAACGCGATGTTGCGCGACGCGGTCGAGTCGCAGAAGAGCGGACAGGTCGTCGAACTTCCGGCTGGTCTGAGTCTCGACCTTCCACTGGAGCATTTCCTGCCGCGCGCGTACGTCCCGGACGAGAAGCTTCGGCTGCAGGTCTACCAGGAGCTGGCGGCGGTCGCGGACGAAGAGGGTCTCGAGGCGGCTGAAACGAACCTCGCCGACCGCTTCGGCAAGCCACCGACGCCGGTCCGGAACCTCATCTACGCGCTGCGCGTGAAGTTGCTCGCCCGCCAGGCGGGTCTGACTTCGATCGAGACCGACGGCGACTGGTTGGTTTTGCGGCTGCCGGCGGACTGGTCCGGCGACCCGAGACGCCTTGAGGCGCAGTTTCGGTCGATCCTGCAGGTGCGCTTCGGAAAGGTCCGGATCTCGATGCGCCAGGCCGGCCCGCAGTGGAAAGAGCGCCTGACCGAGGTGCTCGGCGAAATCGAGCGCCTCGGCCGAGTTGCCATCGCCGTCTAGATACACTACGGCCAGCCGACATCGAGATTGCTGGAGGAACAGGTTGTGGTTAAAGACTTCAAGACATTCCTGCTACGTGGGAACATGGTCGACCTCGCGGTGGCGGTCGTCATCGGTGCCGCCTTTGGGGCGGTCATCGCCGCGCTGGTCAAGGATCTGATCACGCCCCTGATCGCGGCGCTCTTCGGAAATCCTGATTTCTCCAGCCTGACGTTCACCGTCAACCACAGCGTTTTCCGCTACGGCGACTTTCTCAACGCGGTGATCGCCTTCCTCCTGGTCGCAGCCGCGGTCTTCTTTTTCGTCGTCGTTCCGATCAATCGGCTGCTCGCCCGCTCGCGCCGTGAGCCGCCTCCGGATCCGACGACGCGCAAATGCAGCGAATGCCTGAGCGACATCCCGGTTGGAGCGACGCGCTGTGCCTTCTGCACCAGTCCCGTGGCGGTGTGAACCGGCGCGTCGTTACCACCGGACGGAAATGGGAGCGTGTCGTAGGGTACGCACGCGCCGTGCGCGTGGGGCCGGCGATTGAAATCTCGGGTTGCGCGCCAACGGCTGCCGATGGAACGACCGTCGGCGAGGGGGACGTCTACGAACAGACACGCCAGTGCCTGCGCATCATTGCTGAGGCGCTCGACGCCGTCGGCGCGGGCCTCGAGGATGTGACGAGGACCCGCATCTTCACGACTGTGCCGAGGCGCTGGCGTGAGATCGGGAAGGCGCACGGCGAGGTCTTCGCCGCGATCAAGCCGGTGACGTCGATCATCGGAGTGCGCGGATTCATCGACCCGAAGTGGCTCGTCGAGATCGAGGCGACTGCGTTTGCGCTCCAGTAGGGGCCGAGCGCGGACGGCGCTCTGGGGAATCATCGCGGCCGTCTTCATCAACAGCACCGGGGTGGGCTCGGTCCTCCCCATCCTGCCGCTCTTTTTGCGCGAGAAGGGCGGCTCATACACCATGGTCGGCATCGTTGTCGGCGCCAACCTCGTGGCACAGTTCCTCGGCCAGTATCCGGCTGGCCGCCTCTCCGACCGTCTTGGCCGCCGGCCGCTGATGGTCGCCGGTCTGCTGGTGTCCGGAGCGGCGATCGCCGCCTTCGCGTTGCCACTGTCCATCGGCTGGCTGATCGCTCTGCGTTTCGTGCAGGGGTTGGGCGCGGCCACCTTCCGGCCCGGCTCGCGCGCGGTCGTCGCCGACCTGGTGCCAGCGGAGGAGCGCGGCATTGCCTATGGTTGGCTTGCCGGCGCGGATCTCTCCGGCCTCATCGTTGGGCCGGCGCTCGGCGGCGTCCTGGCCGTCTTCGGCCGGGCGGTTGTCTTCGAGGTCACCGGCGTCGCCCTCCTGCTGGCGGCCGTCGTCGTGGCCTTCGCTCTTGAGTCACATCGTGGGCCGGCTGTCGCAACCGGAGCGCGCCCAATTCAGCCGGCGGCCGTGCTCCGCGCTGGGGCTGCTGCGGTCCGTGGGCTCGTCATGCTCTCGTTGGGGATCGGGTTCGTTTACGGCGTCTACAACGTGATCTGGAGTCTGTTCATGAAGACATTGGGGGCGAGTGACTGGGTGGTCGGGCTCTCGTTCACGCTCTTCGCCCTGCCCCTGGTTCTGACCGCGCCACTCGCCGGCTGGGCCTCGGATCGCTTCGACCGTCGCTGGCTGGCGGTCGGCGGAACCGCAACGACGGCGCTCCTCGCGCCCATCTATCCCTTCCTGACGAGCATTCCGGCGGTGATCGGTTTGGGCGTCGTCGAAGGGAGCAGCGCGGCCTTCGCCGAACCGTCGATCAACGCCTTCTTGATGAGCGCCGTCCCCGCGGACCAGCGCGGACGGGCGGTCGGCACCGTCGGAACAGCGGAGTCGGCCGCGAAGGCGGTCGGGGCGCTGATCGGCGGCGCGCTTTTCGGGCTCGGGGTCTGGGTCCCATTTGTCCTTTCGGGCGTTGTCGGCGTGGCCGTGATCGCGCTCGGATTGCCCTCGCTCCGAGCCGCCGGCCGGGACATCGCCGTCGTGCATGCCACCGCGGCGGCGGCGGATGGCTAGCGATCCGCTCGCCCGGCTCGCCGCGCTGATCGAGGTGGTCCACCGACTCCGGGCTCCGGACGGCTGTCCGTGGGACCGCGAACAGACCCACCGCTCACTGCGCGCGACGATGCTCGAAGAGGCCTATGAGGTGCTCGAAGCCATCGACGAGCACGAGTCCGCGAAGCTCCGGGAAGAGCTCGGCGACGTCTTGCTCCAGGTCCTGATGCAGGCGGAGATTGCCGAAGAATCAGGTGAGTTTTCCCTTGGTGATGTCGCCGACGCGGTCCGGGAAAAGCTGGTCCGGCGGCACCCGCACGTGTTCGGGACTACCCGGGTTTCGGGATCCGAGGAGGTGCTGCGGAACTGGGATGCGCTCAAGGCCACGGAATATGGCCGGACCTCCGCCCTCGACGGCGTCCAGCGCTCGCTTCCCGCGCTCCAGTGGGCCTGGTCGCTGCAGCGCCGGGCCGCCAACGTTGGCTTTGACTGGCCGGATGTCAAGGGAGCCCTGGAAAAGGTGCGGGAGGAGCTCCAAGAGTTGCGCCAGGCGGCGACGCCGGAGGAGCGGGAGGCGGAATTCGGCGATCTCCTCTTTACCATGGTCAATGTGGCCCGCAAGATGGGGATGAATCCGGAGGACGCCCTCCGCCACGCCGCCGCTCGCTTCGAGACCCGATTCCGGCTGATGGAGACGGCGACCCGGGCCGACGGCCGGGCTCTGGCCGAGCTGCCCATGGAGGAGCTCGATCGGTATTGGGAGGCCGCCAAACGAGGGAAATGAGATGCCTGGCGAGTTGACCGCCTTGCCAACTGGCGGGTGGGCCCCTATAATCCAGTCCGTTTTCGGGCCGGCTTGAATTTGCAACGATCCCAGATCACGTCTTGAGCACTCCAGAGTCGAAAGCCTCCCGCGCGAAGGTCCACTTGGCCGCGCCCGATCGCTTGATCTGGATCGTGGTGGGGGCCATCGTCGTCTGGGGAGTGTGGGCGTTTGGCTCAGAGCTGATGCTGAATTTGCGACTGAATCACGAAGTTCAGAGCCTGCGCGAGGGCAATACCCAGCTGGCGGTTCACAACGCGGAGACCACCAGGCAGCTCGGGGTCGCCACTTCGCCCGGCGCGATGGAGGAGGCTGCCCGCAAGCAGGGCTTCACCCGAGCCGGGGAGCAGGTTTATGTCATCGTTAAGCCGAGTCCGGCTGTAGCCCAACCGTCGGCGGCGCCGAGTTCGGCCGCTCCGGCGAGCAAGCAGGTCGGTGGCGTCGTCTCGGCGGTTGAAAAGTGGTGGCAGAGCTTATGGCACTAGGAGGGATCGCGGGCTAGGTGGCAGTAACGCCAGGGACGGTGGTGGAAGGGACCGTCGTCGGAATCACCAACTTCGGGGCATTCGTCCAGATCGAGGGAGCCGGAACCGGACTGGTTCATATTTCAGAGATCGCGAACGAGTACGTCCGCGATGTCAACAACCATCTGAAAATGAACGAGAAGATCAAGGTCAAGGTCCTCAACGTCGACGCGACCAACGGGAAGATGGATCTGTCGCTCAAGCAGGCGGCCGCAGTGGCGGATGGTGCCGGCGGCGGCGCGACCGTCCCCATGGGACCGCCCGTCCTGCCCCGATCCTACCGCCGTGGCGGGCGAGGAAAGCGCGAACTACCCGAGGGGGCGGACCCGGTGTTCGAGGAGAAGCTCTCCAAGTTCATGAAGACCAGCGAGGAGCGCCTGCTGGACATCAAGCGCAATCTCGAGGCGAAGCGGGGCGGCCGCTTCAAGTAGCCGGCGCCCAGCAGCTTGACGGGGGGATGAGACCGCGCCTAGAATGACCCTCTCGCCTCAGTGGAGGCTGCGTGCGGCGTGGAGCAGTGGAAGCTCGTTGGGCTCATAACCCAAAGGTCGGCAGTTCGAATCTGCCCGCCGCAACCATACAGATCAAGGGAGGATCCCCGGCGGGTCCTCCTCTTTTTTTGCCTCAGCGGGCGGTCAGCACCGCCCACTCCGATCGCTGATGCATGATCGCCCCGCGATCCCGCGCCAGCAGCTCCTCCAGCCGCTGCAGGCCGAGCCGGTACTCGAGGGGCGGCAGCATCGCCAGGGTCGAGATGTAGCGTCCCCGGACCCGGTCCACGACGTCCGCGATCGGCAGCACGCGCTCCTCCTCCCGGATCTCGACGGCCACCTCGGCGAAGCCGGCGCGCCGCAACTCTCGCTCGAGGACGGCAATCTCGGCGAATCGCGGCAGGTCGATCACCGGGATGCTGGGAAAGTAGGGGTTGAGGTAGAAGCTCCGAACGTGCGCGGGCGTGAAGGTCCACAGGCACAATTGGCCACCGGGTCGAAGGATCCGCCGGGCCTCCCGGAAGGCCGCCCCCCGCCGCTTCAGCAGGTGCGCCACCATCACCATCGCCGTCAGAGCCGCGTCGCCGTCTGGCACCGGCACCCGGTAGGCGGTGCCAAGGCGCCAGTCGACGCGGCCGGCGATATCCTTCGCCCGCCCGACTTCCAGCATCCGCGCCTCGGAGTCGACGCCGATCACCCGCGCAGGGGTCATCGCCGCCAACGGCAGGGTGATCCGTCCGGTGCCACAGCCGACCTCGACCACAACATCCTCTGCACGCAGCCCGGCCCCGCCCAGCATCTGCGTCAGCCGCTCCTGGTCTCCGGGCGAGAGCGGCCGCAGCGCGTCGTAGCGCGGCGCGATCTCTGCAAACGAGGGCGACATCCTTGCTAAACTAACCGATGCGCTACGGGGCGGAGTAGCTCAGTGGTAGAGCAACCGGCCCATACCCGGTATGTCGCAAGTTCGATCCTTGCCTCCGCCACATTCGAGTGATGCTCCGAACCCGCGTCGCCTCGGCGATTCGCCGACACCGTATCTTCCAACCCGGCGAGCGCGTAGTGGTCGCGGTCTCCGGCGGACCCGACTCGCTGGCCCTGCTGTCGATCCTGCGGTCCCTGACGGCATCGGTTCCGCTGCTCCTGACGATCGCCCATTTCGATCACGGGTGGCGGCCGGATAGCGAGTCCGACGCCCGCTTCGTCGGGGACCTTGCCCGGGCCTGGGGCTATGCGACGGTCCTGGGTCGCGCCCAGTCCGACCTGCCGCACACTGAGGCGGCCGCACGTCGGGCCCGCTACGCTTTCCTGCGCGAGGCCGCTGCCCGGACTACGAGCAGCGCGATCGCGCTGGGTCACACGCGCGACGACCAGGTCGAGACGCTGCTGCTGCATCTGCTGCGGGGCAGCGGCTCGCGTGGTTTGGCCGGGATGGGATATCGAACGGTCGACCTCGCCCGTCCGCTGCTCGACGTCAATCGGGCGGCGATCGAGCACTACCTGCAGGTTGAAGGGCTCACGCCGCGACGTGATCCGAGCAACGACGACCCGCGCTTCGCCCGTAACCGGATCCGCCAGGTCATCCTCCCCGCCATCGATGCCTTCAATCCGGCCGCGCGACGGTTGCTGGCGCAGACGGCGGCCATCCTCGGCGAGGAGGACCGGCTACTCGAGGAGCAGGTCGACCAGGTGAGCGCGGCCATCGCCGATGACCGCGAGGCGTTCCAGGCGCTCCCGCTCGCGATCCAGCGCCGCCTCTCGCGCCGCCGGCACGGGCCGGACGGCTTCGAGGCGACGGAGGCGCGGCGACGCGACGAGCCGGCGATGCCGGACGCCATAACGCCAGGACGGCTTCTGGTCGCGACCTGTCGGTGCGACCCCGCAAGCTTCAAGGCCCGCGATACGGTCGGCCACCTCGATGCCGACCGGGTCCGGTTGCCGCTCCGCGTCGGCACCCGCAAGCCCGGCGACCGGATGCAGCCGCTCGGAATGGCACAAACCAAGCGGCTTCAGGACATCCTCGTCGACGCCCGCGTGCCGCGGCTGATGCGCGACCGCCTGCCAATCGTCGCCGATCGCGAGGAGATCGTCTGGATCCCCTCCGTAACGGTCGCCGAAGGCAAACGGGTTACCAGTCGGACGCAGCACCAGTTGCATCTCGAAATCGCCCCGCTTTGATCTCATCTGACGGTGCGCTGACGTGGAAGGAATTCGAAAAATCCGGTGTTACAATGAGCGGCGCCAATGAAAGGCGGACGTAACCGAAACATCTTCTATTTCATCCTGCTCGCGGGCTTGCTGGCCATCATTTGGGCGACATACCGCAGCTTCAGCAATATCTCCGCGCCCACCGACCGAGCCACCTACGATTTGATCCAGGCGGCCGACAACCACCAGATCGATCACGCCACGATCAAGTCGTCCGGGTCCGAGGTCACCTGGGACTACGCCGGCAGGAATTACAAGACGATCTTCCGCGACACGTTCCAGCTCGAGCAGATTTTTCGCGACGACAAGATCAACTTCAACACCGAGTCACCAAGTTCGTCGAACGTTCTGCTCTCGGTCATCCTGCCCAACGTGATCCTGTTCTTGGTGATCGGCGGCTTTATGTGGTACATGCTGCGCCAGACCCAGACCGGAAACAACCAGGCCATCTCCTTCGGTCGTAGCCGGGCCAGGTTGCTCGCGGGGGACAAACCGGCGGTCACCTTCAACGACGTCGCGGGCGTGGAGGAGGCGAAACAGGAATTGACGGAGATCGTCGAGTTCCTCAAGTTCCCGGAGAAGTTCACCGCGCTCGGGGCGCGCATTCCCAAGGGTGTCCTGATGGTGGGGCCGCCCGGCACCGGCAAAACACTGCTTTCGAAGGCCGTGGCCGGCGAGGCAGGCGTGCCGTTCTTCAGCATCTCGGGCTCGGAGTTCGTCGAGATGTTCGTCGGCGTCGGGGCCTCGCGCGTGCGCGATCTCTTCGACCAGGCGAAGAAGAATTCCCCCTGCATCGTCTTCGTGGATGAGATCGACGCCGTAGGCCGCCAGCGTGGCGCCGGCCTCGGCGGTGGCCACGACGAGCGCGAGCAGACGCTCAATCAGTTGCTCGTGGAGATGGACGGTTTCGAGACCAGCACCCACGTGATCGTGATCGCGGCGACCAACCGTCCCGATGTCCTCGACCCGGCGCTACTGCGCCCCGGCCGCTTCGACCGTCACGTCACGCTCGACCGCCCCGACATCCGCGGGCGTCGGGCAATCCTCGAGGTGCACGCGCGTAACAAACCCTTCGATGGCCAGGTCGACCTCGAAGTCCTTGCCCGGCAGACGCCAGGCTTCAGCGGCGCCGACCTGAGCAACCTCATCAACGAGGCCGCCATCCTCGCCGCGCGCAACAACAAGAAGGCGATTGGCCAGGTCGAGCTCGAGGAGGCGATCGCGCGGGTCATCGCCGGTCCGGAGCGCAAGTCGCGCATGATCACCGAGCAGGAAAAGAACATCATCGCCTACCACGAGATCGGCCACGCGCTGGTCGCGAAGTCACTTCCCAACGCGGACCCGGTGCACAAGGTGTCGATCATCTCGCGTGGTATGGCGCTCGGCTGGACGATGCAGCTGCCGACGGAAGACCGCTACCTGGTCTCACGCAGCGAGCTGAACGATGACATGGCGGTAATGCTCGGCGGCCGCGTCGCCGAGGAGATCACGTTTGGTGACATCACCTCGGGCGCCTCCGACGACATCGGCAAGGCGACCAAGCTCGCCCGCCGGATGGTCACCGAGTGGGGAATGTCCGACAAGCTCGGCCCCTTGACCTTCGGCCACAAAGAAGAGCTCGTTTTCCTTGGCCGGGACCTCGGCGAGCAGCGCAACTACAGCGAGGAAGTCGCCGGCGAGATCGACCAGGAGGTGCACCGGCTCGTCGACAGCGCCTACCAGCGTGCCAAGAAGATCCTCACCGAGCGCCGGGACACGATGGTGCTGCTGGCCGAGTACCTCAAGCAAGAGGAGACGATCGAGGGCTGGCAGATCGATGCCGTCATCAACTCGCCGGACGGAAAGGTCCCGCCGCTGCCGGAGCGGCCCAAGGCGGAAACGCCCCGGGCGCCGCAGGCGCAGCCCAAGCCGGAGGACCGTGGCCCCGAACTGCCGCCCGGGCGTCTGGAGCCGACGCCCGCCTGACCCTTCCGGACCGTAAGGTTTCTGCGCTAAGATTCGCGACAGCGCCCGCTTGGATCCCGCGAGACCGAGACGGAAACCATGCAGAGACCGACTATCGCCATCATCGGCCCCGGCCGCGCCGGGTCAGCGCTCGGGCGCGCCCTCCACGCGGCTGGCTACAGCGTCGCCGCGATCGGTGGACGGAACCCCGAGAGTATCGGCAGCCTGGCTCAGGAACTGGGCGCGCGCGCCTGCCCGACCCCCGCGGCCGCGCTCGAGCTGGCCGACCTGACCCTGCTGGCGGTCCCCGATGACGTCATCGGGGAAGTCGCCGCCGCGATGGCCGCCAACCTCGCCCCGGACGGCGGCAAGGCGGCCGTCCACCTCAGCGGCGCCCAGGGCCGCGACCCGCTGCAGCCGCTGGCCAAAGCGGGGGTGCGGATCGGCGTCTTCCATCCGCTACAGACGTTCCGTCGCGGCCTGCGAGCCGCACGCAACGTGCCCGGCAGCTATATCGGTGTCGACGCGGATCCGCCGCTTCGGGTCCAGCTCACGGCGATGGCCGGGGAGATCGGCGGGCACGCCTTCGACCTGGCCGGCATCGATCGAGCCCTCTACCACGCTGCCGCAGTGTTCGCGGCGAATTATCCGGTGATGCTGGTCGCGGAAGCCGCGGCGCTCGCCCGGGCGGCCGGGCTCGACAAGGAGGCGGCGGAGCGCGGCATGACGACCTTGCTTGCCGGCGCGGTCGCCAACCTGCAGAACACGAACCCCGATGAGGCACTCACGGGCCCCGCGGCACGTGGCGATCTGGGCACCATCGAGCGCCACCTGGAGGCGCTCAAAAACGACCCCGAACTGCAACGCTTGTATCGGTTGCTCGCGGACCGCGCCATGAGATTGGCGAAGAAGAAGGAGGCGGCGGCATGAGTCGGATCACCGTGCGCGACCTGCGCAAATGGAAGGGTGAAGGCACCAGGTTCACGATGCTGACCGCCTACGACTACACCACGGCCCGCTGGCTCGAGCGGGCGGGCATCCCGGTGCTTCTCGTGGGCGACAGTCTGGGGACGACGATGCTCGGGTATCCGGACACCTTGAGCGTGACCATGGACGACATGATCCGGCACGCGAGCGCGGTGGTCCGCGGCGCGCCCAACACCCTCGTCGTCGGCGATATGCCCTTCATGAGCTACCACGCCTCCGTCGAGGATGCGATCCGGAACGCGGGCCGCTATCTGCAAGAGGCGCGGGTACACACGGTCAAGATGGAGGGCGGCGGCCGGGTCATTGAGTACACGGCCCGGCTGGCCTCGATGGGGATCCCCGTGATGGGCCATCTTGGACTGACCCCACAGTTCGTCAACCAGTTCGGCGGCTTCCGTGTCCAGGGACGCAGCGACGAGGCGGCGGATCAGATCCTCTCCGACGCCAGGGCGCTGGAACAGGCAGGGGCCTTCGCGGTCGTGCTCGAAGGCGTTCCCTCCCCACTGGGACGGCGTGTGACGGAGGCGCTCACGATCCCGACGATCGGCATTGGTGCCGGGCCGTCGTGCGACGGCCAGGTCCTCGTGATCCAGGACGTCCTCGGCTTGAATCCGGACCACGTGGCAAAGTTCGTGCGCGAGTATGCCCATCTCGGGGAGGCGATCGAGGCGGCGGCGCGTCAGTTCGACGACGACGTTCGCAAGGGCGCCTTCCCCACGCCTGAGCACGAATACGCTGCCCGCTAGCCGGATCATCGAGGGCGCCGAGGCGATGCAGCAGCAGGCCCTCGCCTGGCGGATGGCCGGCGACGAGATCGGTTTCGTCCCCACGATGGGCGCCCTCCATGCCGGCCATGACAGCCTGGTCCAGCGTGCCCGACGGGAGAACCAGCGGGTGATCGCGAGCATCTTCGTCAACCCCCGGCAGTTCGGGCCGCATGAGGATTTTCGCCGCTATCCGCGGCCGTTCGATGCCGACCGCACCCGCCTCGAAGCACTCGGGGTGGACGTCATCTTTCACCCGGCAGACGACCAGATTTACCCATCGTCGTTCCGAACGGCGATCGATCCCGGCCCCCTGGGCGACGTGCTCGAGGGCGCCAGCCGCCCCGGCCATTTCCGCGGCGTGCTGACAGTCGTCCTGAAGCTCTTCGAGCTGACCCGCCCGACCCGGGCCTACTTCGGCGTAAAGGACTTTCAGCAGCTCGTCCTGGTCCGGCAGCTGGTCCGAGACTTCTCGCTCCCGGTCCGGATCGTGGCGGGGCCAACCGTCCGAGAGCCGGACGGGGTCGCGATGAGCTCCCGGAACGTCTACCTGGACCCAGGCCAGCGCGTGATGGCCCCTCAGCTCCGCGACGCTCTCCAATCCGCCGTCAGCGCGTTCAACGGCGGGATCAGCGACCCGCTCGAACTCGAGGCGATCGTCCGGCGTCGGTTGGAAGAAATACCGCAGCTGGTGGTCGATTACGTTTCCGTGGTCGACGAGACCACGCTCAGTCGTCCCGACCGTGTTCAGACAGGCAACGTCCTCGCCATCGCTGTTAAACTTGGGTCCACGAGATTGATCGACAACGCCGTACTGGGAGCCGAGCGCTTCTGAGTGCCACCGGGCGCTCGAAGCAGAAGGGGCGAGCAACAAGTCCAAAAGCTAAGGGAAAGCCGTCCGTGAAAGCGGCACGCCCTCGGGCAGCCGCCGCCCCCGTCAAGAAGGCCAGCACGGCTGCAGCCCGTAAAACCACTGTCACCCCCAGGCGCGAGCCGAAGGCGGTGGTTGCGGCCGCCCCGCAACCAGCCCTGCTGGGGGGCCCGGAGTTCGTGGCGGCCCCAGTGCAGCCCCCGGCCCCGGCGCCCGCTGCCGCGCCGGTTCAGCCGCCTCTGCCGCCGGGCGTTCCGACCATGCCCTTTCCCCGGCCGACCATCCTCGGGCTCGGCTCCCCCTGGCGCACCGCGGGCCGCCCGCCCGGGATGCCGCCGCGCCCCGTCGCGCCCCAGCCTCCACCGGTACCCGCGCCGAAGCCGTCGCCGCCGCCCGTCATCACCATGCGCTTCCCGATCAGCGCGGTCGACCGCCTGATCAAGGACGCACTTGCTGAAGACATCGGCGACGGCGACCTGACCACCCAGACGCTCTTCCCAGGAAAGGTCAAGGCAAGGGGCAAGCTGATCGCAAACGAGGACGGCGTCCTCTGCGGCCTGCCGATCTTCAAGCGGGTATTCGAGCTCGTGGACAAGACCGTCAGCTTCGAGGCGCGGGCCACGGACGGGACGGTGCTGGCGAGCGGCCAGTTGATCGCGCGGGTGTCGGGCCCGGCCACCAGCGTCCTCCAGGCCGAGCGCACG
The DNA here is from genome assembly GCA_030946755.1 of Candidatus Dormiibacterota bacterium. Lineage (GTDB taxonomy): Bacteria > Chloroflexota > Dormibacteria > CF-121 > CF-121 > JALYYC01. The sequence goes on along the minus strand of JALYYC010000218.1, from coordinate 9,551 downwards.
GCCCTGAACTTCCTCCAGCATCTCTCCGGCATCTCCACCCAGACGGCGAAGTTCGCGAATGCCGTCAGGGGCACCAAGACCCGCATCCTCGACACTCGCCGGACCACGCCGGGCCTGCGGTTTCTCGAGAAGTACGCGGTCGAGGTTGGCGGCGGTATGAGCCATCAGAAGGGTCTCGCCGACCGGTTGATCGTCACCGAGTCACACCTCGCGTTGAGCGACGGGGTCGCGACCGCCGTTCGAAGCCTCAAAAAAGCGCTGCCCGGGAAACGAATCGAGCTCACCGTGGGCAATATGCAGGAGCTCGAGCAGGCCCTCGCGGCGAAGGTCAACGTCCTTCTGCTCGACAACTTCCCGCCCGGCCAGGTCCGCCAGGCGATCGCGCTGGTCCAGGGACGGGCCAAGGTCGAGGTGTCAGGGAAGATCGCGCTCGACAACGCGCGGGCCTACGCGCTGGCCGGCGTGGACTACATCTCGGTTAGCCAGCTGACCCAGTCCGTCAAGGCGTTCGACTTCAGCTTCCGCGTCACCCGCTAACCCTCGCCAGGCCTCTGGCTAGTGGTAGACCGGCGCTCCGGCGGCAGCGGCCGGTGCGGGGCGGCGGCCCTTCCGACGAGCTTCTAGCTCCTTGATCGTGTAGCGGTAGCCTTCGTCGAGGTAGGAGGCGGTCGCGCCGAAGTCCATCGAGTGCCGGAGGAAGCCGGCGCTCGGCCTAAGGTGGACGATCTCGATCGAACGGCCCATCTGCTGCATAGTCCACTTGGTTCGGTGCTGGGCCGCGATCTGGAACGTGTGGTCGACGATGGCGTTCATCGAGGCCAGCGGGGCGGGGAGCTGGCCGGCATACCCGGAATCCAAAATGAAAATGCGGCGGGCGCCCAATTCGATCGCGGTGTCCAGCCCGGTCGGGTCGACCATGCCCCCGTCGACGTGCTGATGGTCGTCGATCGTCACCGGCGGGAAGATGCCCGGGATCGCCGAGGAGGCGAGCACGGCGGGGGCCAGCGGGCCGCGGGAAAACACGGACTTCGTCCCGAGCGTCAGGTCGATGGCGACCGTGTGCAGGGGGACCGCCAGGTCCTCAAAGTTATGGGCCCGCAGGTGCAGGCCGATCAGACGGGCGAGCCCACTGCCTTCGTACAGCGATGGCCGGCGGCGAACCATGTTTCGGGCGGCTCGCCACCAGACCATGTCGAGGGACTGCCGGCTGACCTGTCGCCAGACTTCGTCGAGGCGCTCGATCCATTCCAGTTCCGGCCGGTGCGCCAGCCAGGCGCCGTTCCATGCCCCGATGGAGACGCCCACCACCAGATCGGGACGAATGCCGTGCTCCAGCAGTGCCCGGAGCATGCCGACCTGGAGTGCGCCCCGTGCGCCCCCGCCCGACAGCGCGAACGCGGTCTTGTCGCGGCGCCAGTGGATCATGGTTCCCTTTCAGTGTATGCAGGCACCCCCACAACGTCCATCATCAAGTTCGGAATGCTCGGCTTCCTTTCGCGGCGATTGCTATACTTCGAGGTGACTCGCGCCTCTGCCTACAACTTGACGACCAACGAGTTCCAATAACTAAAGGTGGTGCCCACTGGATTGTCTGATTTTGAGTCTTCCCAGGATTACACGGATTCGCAAAACGGAGCCTCCGAGACCATGGCAACGACCATGGAGGAATACCTCGATCAGGAGGAGGCTTCAAGCAAGCGCTTAGCCCACGGTGACATCATCGATGGTGTCGTCGTCAGGGTCGATCCGGATGAAGTCCTGGTCGATGTCGGTTCGAAATCAGAGGGCGTCATTTCCAGCCGCGAGCTGGGAACCAAGGAGGCGGGGACTCCTGACCTGCAGGCGGGCGACCGCATCAAGGTCTTCGTGCTTCAACCAGAGAATGAGGATGGCAACGTCGTCCTCTCCCTTCGCCGCGCCCGGGCCGAGTCGGTCTGGCTGAAGGCGCAGGACAAGCAGGTCTCCGGCGAGTTGATGGAGGCGGAGGTCCGCGAGCAGAACAAGGGTGGGCTGATCGTCAACATCCTGGGCCTTCGCGGCTTCCTGCCGACCTCCCAGGTCTCGCGCAGCTACAGTGCCAACCTCCAGGAACTGGTCAACCAGCGAATCGGCGTCAAGATCCTCGAAGTCAACCGGAAACGGAATCGGCTGATCGTCAGCCAGAAGGCGGCCTTCGACGAGGATCGCGCCCGCCAGCGGACCGAGCTGTTCGACCGCCTCAAGGTCGGCGATGACGTCCGGGGCAAGGTCTCCGGGCTCACCTCCTACGGCGCCTTCGTCAATCTCGGGGCGGCCGACGGCCTGATCCACATCTCCGAGCTCTCATGGGATCGCGTGGCCAATGTCGGGGACGTCCTCCAGGTCGGCCAGGATATCGACGTCCGCGTCATCAAGCTCGATCCCGAGACCTCCCGAATCTCCCTCAGCCTGCGCCAGCTTGGCCAGGACCCCTGGGACCACATCGAGAAGCGGTATCCCCCGGGCGCGATCATCGAGGGCGAGGTTACCAAGACCAAGAAGTACGGGGCCTTCCTCCAGATCGGCGATGGCATCGAGGGCCTGCTCCACATCTCCGAGCTTGCCTGGGAGCATGTCGAGCACACCGAGGACGTCGTCCAGGTCGGCCAGAAGCTCCGCGTCCGCGTGTTGCAGGCCGATCGGGCCCGGCGCCGGATCAGCCTCTCCCTGAAGCAGGCCGAGGAGCCGCAGCCAACCGAGCGGGCCGAAGATTCCGAGGTTTCGGACTATCCGGGTGAGATCGAGCGCGTGCCCGAGGCCGAGCCCGAACGCGTCCTCGCCCACGTCAGCGCCTCCCCCCAGGAATAGCGACAGGGCCGGGCCTTCGGGCCCGGCCAACGGATTCGGGCTAAGGCAATTATTAGACTCGCGGTGAATTCGGCCGGAATATGCGCTAAACTGCCCCCGAACGATTGTTTAGGCCTATCCGCAGGGTGGTAACTCCCTAGAGCGTCGCAGCAGGCGGCTGGGCCGATCCCGGGCCGCGAGTGGTGCAAAGAATCAGGGTATCGTAGTAGTTAGCATCAGTAAGTCATGCGGAGGTTAGTGGTTGTACCCCTTTGAACGATTCACGGAGCGAGCGAAAAAGGTCCTGACGCTGGCCCAGGAAGAGGCCGAGCGCTCGCACCATTCATATATCGGCACCGAGCACCTCCTTCTCGGCCTGCTTCGCGAGGGCGAGGGGCTGGCGGCCAAGGTCCTGAACAATCTCGGCGTCGAGATCAACAAGGTCCGCGCCACGATCGAGTCCGTACTCGGTCGGAACGAGCGCATCATCATCCAGCAGATCATCCCCACGTCGCGGGTCAAGAAGGTCATCGAAATCTCCTTTGAGGAAGCCCGCCGGATGGGTAACAACTACGTCGGAACGGAGCACCTGTTGCTCGGGCTGCTGATCGAGGGGGAGGGCATCGCCGCCCACGTCCTCGAGGACTTGGGCGCCAACCTGGAAAAGGTCCGGGGCGAGATCGACCGGCTCCTGCACGAGAGCGGCCTCGACGAGGAGGCCGCCAACCCGAAGAAGCCATCCAAGACGCCACTCCTGGACCAGTTCTGCCGCGACCTGACGGACCTGGCGGCCAAGAACACGCTCGACCCGGTCATCGGCCGCGAGTCCGAGATCGAGCGGGTGGTACAGATCCTCTCCCGCCGCACTAAGAACAATCCCGCCCTGATTGGCGAGCCCGGCGTTGGCAAGACGGCCATCGCCGAAGGCCTTGCCCAGCAGATCGTCCTTGGCAATATCCCCGAGTCGCTGCGCGGCAAGCGCGTCCTGACGCTCGACATGGGGGCGCTGGTGGCGGGCACCAAGTACCGTGGCGAGTTCGAGGAGCGGCTGAAGAAGATCCTCGACGAGATCCGCTCCAGCCGCGAGGTCGTGCTCTTCATCGATGAGCTGCACACCCTGGTCGGCGCCGGCGCGGCCGAAGGCGCGATCGACGCCGCCAACATCCTCAAGCCGGCGCTGGCGCGCGGCGAGATCCAGTGCATTGGCGCGACGACGCTCAATGAGTACCGCAAGTACATCGAGAAGGATGCGGCCCTCGAGCGCCGCTTCCAGCCCGTCTTTGTCGACGAGCCATCGTTGGTCGAGACGATCTCCATCCTCCACGGGGTCAAGAGCCTTTACGAGAAGCACCACCGTGTGACCGTCACCGACAAGGCGATCAAAGCCGCCGCAGACCTGTCGGTCCGCTACGTGACCGACCGATCACTGCCTGACAAGGCGATCGACCTGATGGACGAGGCCTCTGCCCGGGTGCGGATGAAGCTGACCACCACGCCTCCTGAGCTGAAGGCGATGCAGAAGGAGATCCGCGACCTCCAGATCAAGAAGGAAGAGGCGATCGCAAACCAGGACTACGAGACGGCGGCTTCATTCCGCGACAAGGAAAAGAAGCTGAAGGACAAGTACGTCAAGGAAGAGATGGAGTGGCGTGACAAGCTCGGCGCGACCGTTCCGGAAGTGGACGAGGAGCACATTGCCGAGATCGTCAGTGCCTGGACCGGCGTTCCGGTCTCACGGCTCGTGGAAGAAGAATCCGCCCGGCTGCTGCGGATGGAAGACGACATCCATGCCCGGTTGATCGGGCAAGATGACGCGGTCAAGGTCATCTCGCAGGCGGTTCGCCGCGCGCGTGCCGGACTGAAGGACTCCAAGCGGCCGATCGGCTCGTTCATCTTCCTCGGACCGACTGGCGTCGGGAAGACCGAGCTCGCCCGGCAACTGGCCCGCTTCCTCTTCGATAACGAAGACGCGATCATCCGGCTCGATATGTCGGAGTTCATGGAACGGCACAGCACGGCCCGGCTGGTCGGCTCACCGCCCGGCTACGTCGGCTACGACGAAGGCGGCCAGCTGACCGAGGCCATCCGCCGCCGTCCGTACTCGGTGGTCCTCTTCGACGAGATCGAGAAGGCCCATCCCGAAGTCTTCAACATGCTGCTCCAGATACTGGAGGACGGCCGGCTCGCCGACGCCAAGGGCAAGCAGGTCAACTTCTCCAACACGATCGTGATCATGACCTCGAACATCGGCGTCTCGAACCTCCAGGCGGCCACGACCTCGATGGGCTTCCAGCCCTCGATGCCGAGCACCAGCCAGGAAGAGAAAGAGCACGGCAAGATGCGCGAGAAGATCATGGACGAGCTCAAGAAGACGTTCCGGCCGGAGTTCCTTAACCGCGTCGACGCGGTGGTGGTCTTCAAGGCCTTGTCCGCAGCCGAGATGCGGCAGATCGTCGATCTGCTGGTCATCAAGGTGGCGCAGCGGCTCGAGGAACATGAGATGAAGCTCGAGGTCACCACCGAGGCCAAGGACTACCTGGCCAAGGAGGGGTACGACAAGCTCTACGGAGCGCGGCCGCTGCGCCGCGTCATCCAGCGAATGATCGAGGATCCGCTGTCGGAGACCCTGCTGACGACGAAGTTCAGCGCTGGCGACTCGGTGATGGTGGAGATGATCGACGGCGTGCTCAAGCTCACGCCGATCAAGAAGGAGCGGGAGGCGAAGCCCGAATCAAAGGCCGAGAAACCGGAAAAGCCTGAGAAGCCACCTAAGGAGCCCGTCGCGGGCAAGGGCAAAGGCGAGAGCTAGAACCTGATTGCAGACCGCCGGGATTGTCCCGGCGGTTCTTCTTTTCCGGCTCCGGCTGCTTCCAGACGGCGCCGTCGAGCGTTCCGACAAAGTTGCCTCCGGCTCCCAAATCGACAAAGTTCGTCCACATGTACTGACGGTCTTCACAATCGTTGCGTTTGGCTCCCTGACCCTCGGACTCCACCGCGAGTTTCTGCGCGGGGATCGGGCCGCCCTCGCTCTGGCAGGCTTCATTGGTCTCTACTGGGTTGCGCGCATCGTGGTCGACACGTTCTACTTCGACCATGCCGACTGGCCTCGTGGCCGGGCCTTCGTCTTCGTTCACGTGATGCTGACCGGCCTCTTCCTCGCCCTGGCGTCTACCTACATCGGGTTGCTGATGTGGCGGCTGGTTAACCCAAGCTGACGTTGGTTTGTTGCGCGATCGTCACGGAAGATACCGGCTGGGTTTGGAGATGTATGGCCAATGGCCGTTTGCAAGCGCTGCGGCTGCGCGATGCCGATCGGCGCCAAGATCTGCGACATCTGCGGACCGCTGGGTCCGGCGCCGGTGGCGTGGACCGCGCCCACCGATGTGGCGCCGGTTCAGTTCGTCAGCACCGCCGCCGCCTGGACAGCCGGCACTCCCCCGACGATGGCCGCGAGCGACGCTCCGAAGGCCGGTTTCTGGGCTCGGGTCCTCGCCTATTTCATCGATGGCGTGATCATCGGTTTGCCCACCTACGCGCTGGGGACCGTCGTCCTTCATGCGAGTCTGGCCGGGCGGGAGGGCATTAGCCTCCTCATCCAGATCAGCTACTTCGTCTACTTCTGGTCGAGCTATGGAAAAGGCCAGACGATCGCGATGCAGATGCTTCATATGAAGGTCGTTCGAACCGATGGGTCAACCCTTTCAGTCGGGAGTGCGCTGGTTCGATACGTCGGGTTGATCGTCGCGTCCTTTCCGCTGGGCCTCGGCTTGATCTGGGTGGGCATCGATGCCCGAAAGCAGGGCTGGCACGACAAGATGGCCGACACCTACGTTCTGAGCAACTGGTCCTAGAAGTCGCGCCGCCCTTCGAAGTGGCGGACCACGTCGGGCCGCGTCCGTTCGTAGATGGCGAGCCGGTGTCCGCCCTTGGTCGTGAAGGCGCACGCGGGGCCCATCGGTAGCTCGATCCTGTGGCCCTTCTTCCAGCCGCGCCGGCTGAGGGCGCTGGTAGCGGCTGCCAGGCTATCAACCCGGTAGACCAGGACCTCGCGCTCGCCGTCGAGATGGCCGGCCAGCAGGAGATTCGGGGAACCCGCCGCCAGCTCGATCATCGCGACGCGGGTGCCCATGTCCTCGATGGCGAAGACCACGCGAGCCCCCAGCACCTGCTCGAACTCCTTGAGTTCGGCGGCGACGTCGGTGCTGGGCGAATAGATGTAGTCGAGGGCTTCGAACACGCTAGCCGGCTCCCACCACGTCCGCCAGGGTGTCGGGTAGCCCAAACCAGGCCCGCAGGACCGGCCCGCTCACCTCATCCGTGTGGCTGCTGCCGCGGAGCCGGACGCCCAGAATCCGACCCGACGGGCCACGCCGCAGGATGTCGATCCCGAGCAAGCGGCTCCCGAGGTCTTCATCGTTATCGCGGAGGATCTGGGCCGCCGCCTCCGGGGTCAGCGGCCCGACCTGCCAGGACGGCGCGCGGTCGAGCGGATCGGCGATCCCGCGGAGATAGGGCAAGGTTGCTGCCGGCTTGAGCCCGTTGTTCCAGTGAATGAAGCCGAACTCGCTGTTCTCGGTGTGGCCGCCGCCGGAGGCCATGAAGAGCGCGTCGATCAGCTGGCCGCCGGAGGTCAGAACGTTGCCGCGCGTGCCGTCCACCGCCTCCGAGCTGGCGGCCGACTGCTGGGTCAGCCCGCTGTAGGCCTGGTCGAACTCGTTGCCTTCCAGATCGAAGTCGCCAGCACCACCCCGCGATGTGATCTTTCGCAGGGCGTACGTCCGGGCGGCAATCGCCTGCGCCTTCAGCGCCTCGGTTCCCCAGTAGGTCGGCATCTCAGCCGGCACCACGCCCTTGAGGTAGTCCTCCATCGGGAGCACATTGACCGGCAGGAGGCTGGCGCCCCCCTTCGGAATGAGCCGCAAAGTGCCCGCATAGCGCCATTGCTCGGCCCCGCTCCGGAAGTCGCCGCCCATCGTCTGGATGATGTTCGTCCGGAGCCCGGCCGGGTTGCCGCTTCGGATGGTCAGCGTCTGGCCGATGACGACCGTCGCGCCTCGTGATCCGTCGGCGGCCTGCAGATAGACCTGGGGTTTCCCGTCAGCGCTGGATTCGAAGGCGAGGAGCGCGCCCGCCCCGGCTGACAGCGGCGCCTGGCCATCGACGGTGAGCGGTCCGGCCACATATGGCTGCGCCCCGAAAAGGCGCGGCCAGGGACGGGCCAGGTCGACGGGCGTGTGGCGCAGCGCAATACGGACGGATCCGCTCGTGTCGCGGCTGTCGAGGTGCGTGCCCTGGTAGTAGGCGGCCAGGATCTTTCGGTAGTCCTCGCCCGCCGCGCTTCGCCCGCGCGCGCCCCACTGGCTCATCCCCAGCCCATGTCCGTTGCCGCGCCCCTTGAAGAGAAAGCCGCTCAGGTGGAATGGGCTCGGCGCACCGACGGCGAGGCGGCCTCCATTGGTCTCGATCTCGGTGGTCAGCGTGAAATCGCCGACTGCTGTCGGCGCCAGCGTGGTCAGGGTGAGAGGGGCGGCGCCCTTTGGCGGTATGGCCTGGCCGAGCCGCCGGCTGTCGTCGGAAATCGTCCTGGAATCCGTCCCCTTCCAGACCAGGTGCACGAGATCGGCCGCCGCCCAGGCCCGGGTCGTATCATTGCGGACCTGGAGCTCGAGGCGAACGACGCCGCCCAACGAGGGCGTGTGGGGCAAGACCGTGCCGCTGACGAGCGTGGCCGTGTCGGCGGCCCGCGCCGGCACCGTCCCGATCAAGCTCGCTGCGAGTATGGCCGCCAGCAGTGCCGCGCCGGATCGCCTCCGCACCTTGCTAGTATCGGCAAAATGGTGGTCCGCGCCGGCGGCGCGGTAGGGCTGGCGTTCGCCCTGCTGGCGAGTTCCTGCACCTCACCGCCGTCGGGCCCGCAGGCCGTCTCCGGCTCCCCACGCGTGGCGAACGCCCTGACGCACCTCCGGCTGATCGAGGCGGAGGACGCGCAGACCCTCGACCCGGCCCTTGTCAACGACCCGACCTCACTCGCAATCGGCAGCGAGATCTTCGAGGGATTGACCCGGCTCGACGCCAGCCTCAGGCCCGTTCCGGGCCTGGCGGACCAGTGGGACGTGACCGACGCCGGACGGACCTATACCTTCCATCTGCGATCCGCGCGTTACCAATCCGGCGCGGCCGTCCGCGCGCAGGATGCCGTCACGACCTGGACGCGGGCGCTGGCTCCCGCGACCGCGAGCCCGCTGACCGTCTTCTTTCGGACGCTCGGCGCGAGCAACGCCGGCGATTCGCTGACCTCGGTCGAGGCCGTGGACGCGCAAACACTCCGCCTCCACCTTCCGGCGCCCGACAGCACGCTCCTCACCCTGCTCGCGCTGCCGCCGTACTGGCTGAGCGATCCGCAGCATCCGGACTCGGGCAGCGGCCCCTACCGGATGGATAAGCGGGAGCGCGGCCGCGGCCTGCATCTCTCGGCGAATTCCGGCTACTGGGGTGCGCAGCCCTCGGTCCGGACGGTTGACATCGAGGTTGAGCCCGATGCGGGTAAACGCATGGATCGCTTTGCCGGGGGGTCGGTCGACATCGCCCACGGCTTTTCGGGAGCTCAGCTGCTCGCCTTCGCTCGGGACCCCGAGCGGTCGGCCGAGCTGCACAAGGTGGCGACCGGGCGATCGACCTACCTGGGGTTCAACGTCGTCGCGGGCTCCGGCTATGGTCCGCCGGAGCGGCTCGCGATCGCCCAGGCC
>JALYYC010000216.1 GCA_030946755.1 Candidatus Dormiibacterota bacterium | reverse complement strand
CTCGCGCGTATCATCCGCCTTTAATATGACAAGGTATGTCAGGTTTTAGTTGCGATCCTCTCGGCGATGCGGGCTGATCGGCTGCTCTCGATCTTGCTGCTCCTCCAGGCGCACGGCCGGATGAGCGCTGGAACGATCGCGGAGCGCCTCGAGGTGTCGGAACGCACGGTCTACCGGGACATCGATGCGCTGAGCGCGGCCGGCATCCCGGTCTATACGGAGCGCGGTCGCCAGGGCGGCTGCGCGCTCCTGCCTGGTTACCGAACCGACGTCAGCGGCCTCAGCGCCTCCGAGGCGCGTGCCCTCTTCGTCTTCGCCGGAGGTGGCACGCTGAAGGACCTGGGACTCGATCAGGACCTGAAACAGGCGCTGCGAAAGCTGATGGCGTCCCTCCCGCAGGCGCAGCGTTCCGGCGCCATCCGCGCCCAGGAACGAATCGTGGTGGAGCCGCGCGGATGGATGCGCCAGGCCGAGACCCTGCCTCATCTCGCCGCGGTTCAGGAGGCGGTCTGGGGTGAGCGCCGGCTCGAGATCGCCTATCGGAGCAGCGGCGCGTCCGCGGCTCGCCGGCTGACCGTGGACCCCTATGGGCTGGTGGCCAAGGCGGGGATCTGGTACCTGATTGCCGCCGACCACGGCGAACCGCGCCTCTATCGCGTGTCGCGTATCGAGTCGGTGACGTCGATCGACGAGCCGGCGCGTCGGCCTCCGGGGCTCGACCTCGATGCGCTCTGGCAACGGCTTCGCCGTCGCGTCGAAGAGCGGGGGACCGGCATTGCCGTGAGGCTCCGGGTGCGCCTCGAGCAGGCCGACCGGGTCCTGCGAATCTGCGGCCCCCAGCTGGTCGCGCCGGCAACCCTGGAGGTAGCTGACGATGCCTCCGCCTGGGCGACCTACCAGATGCAGTTCGTCGCGGATGGCGCCGCCCGAGGCGCGCTCCTCGGCTTCGGCACTGACGTCGAGGTGCTCGCCCCGTCTGCCCTGCGTGCCGACTTTGCCGAGGCGGCGGCGGCTATCGTACGGCTCTACCGCGACCCTCAGCCGTAAGGCTCAAGCGCGACTCTCGGCCCGGATCCAGAGCCACGAAACGCAAAGGGACGCCAACCCCGTGAAGACGAGCAGCACGAGAAACAGCAGGACGACGACCTGCGCGAGCGCGTCGGCGCGCTGCTCCACAAGACGCAGCGACCGGCCGGCCAGGACATAGCCATCCCGGTAGGCGACGATGACGGCGGCTTCTCGGACCGCCGGGCGTGGTGCCCAGGTGATCTCGCTCCGACCGCCATTGGCGACGGCGCCGAATACCCCCGCCGGCGGTTGTGGGGTTTGTCCATCCAGGATGGCCGACGACGCCAGTGGACGGTGGTCGTGGCCGAATACGATCGTGAACGGCGCCAGCGACCGAGCCAGGTCGACCGTCGGCGCGGAAGCGACCGACGCCGGGCTGGCCCCGCCGTTGAGCCGGGCGGCGGCATCTTCCACCATCTGGATCTGCGGGTCGTTGGCGCCCATCCGCAGGTCTTGCTGAACGGCGGCGAAGACGAGCGCCATCACGATCGAGGCCGCCACCACCACCGGCGCGAAGACGAAGAGCGCTCGGGCGATGACGCGGCGCTCGGTCACGGGTCTACAACGCGCCCGCCCCCCCGATTGTTTCGTGAAAAAGAAAAGGCCGCCCTCCGAAGTGGGCGGCCTCCTGACTTCGAGGAGACTAGGCGGCGCGAACGCGATTCGCGCGCGGACCCTTCTGGCTCTGCTCGACGTCGAAACTTACCGTCTCGCCGCCGCGCAGGCTGTCGAAGTTCAGCGTCGTGTCGACGCCGCTCCGGTGAAAAAAGTACTCCTTGCCATCTTCCGCCGCGATGAACCCGAAGCCGCGATCCGGCACGATCTTCTTGATGGTTCCCTTACTCATCGTCCACTCCTGCTTCTCGAACAAGTAACCGAACGCCTCGGCCTGTTCGAGAAAAGAACGGACGGCCGGCGAGCACCACCCGAACACCGGGTGACCGCTGTACTCTATCAGATTTCCCGGCCGGGCTCCAGCTTGCGGTTTGCACGGCCCAAACACCCGCGTTGTAGCGGGCACCTCACGCAGCGTGGTTTCCGGGCCTGGCAAACCATCGCTCCAAGGTCCATCAGGGCCTGGTTGATCAGGTAGCCTTTGCCCTGCGGGATCACCGCGGCTGCCAGGTCCCAGAGTTTTCGCCGGGGAACGCCGCCGGTTGAGGGAAGGCCGAAATAGCGAGCGAGCAGCCGGGCCACATTGGTGTCGACGACCGGCGCGTCGAGCTGGTGCGCGAAGGACATGATCGCGCCCGCCGTGTAGCGCCCGACGCCGGGCAGCTGCCGGAGCTCGGCGACCGTTCGGGGGAAATAGCCGGCGCGCTCCTCGCTGACGACCAGGGCGGCGGCGTGTAACCAGCCGCCCCGAACCCTGTATCCGAGAGGGTCGGTGATCGCCTTGACCTCGCTAAGGGGCGCCCCGGCGAGTGACGCGGTGGTCGGATAGCGGGCAAGCAGGCGTTCGTAGACGGGGACCACGCGAGAGATCTGCGTCTGGTGCGAGAGGATCTCTGAAACCAGGATGGCATAGGGATCGCGGGTCCGGCGCCAGGGTAGATCCCGCCCGTTGAGCGCGTACCAGGCGAGCACGCGTCGTTGGAAGGAGCGTCGCCGGCCGCGGGGGATGATCGAGCCCGCCGACCGCGGAGGGGGGCTCGGCCGCGGCGGTCTAGGGATTGGCCAGGATCGAAGGCACATCCGCCGGATCCATGTCCGAGTCGAAGGGCCCGGCCGGGTTGTTGATCACCCAGACGTGCAGCATCTCAGGCGTCTCCTGTTTGTTCGTTCCCGGCGGGCACGCCCGACTCCAGCCGGGATGGTCGAACAACGGGTTCCCGGCGAATGCCACGACCATGTTCGTCTTGTTGTCGAAGCACAGCTCCTCGTGGTGGTGCCAGCTCGTCAGGGCCCCGCCGATCTCCGGGCCGGGCATGCCAATCCGCGGCATGATGTACATCGAGCCGATCAGATGAGGGCCGCTCGGGCCGTTGAAGTAGATCAGCGACTGGACGTGCTCCGGCTTCAGGATATCGGCCTCCGTAAGGTAGGCGCGGTTGACGAAGTGGACGATCTCGCTGTTCGGGGGCTCCATCGGCACGTAGCCGGCGGCGATCGCTACCCGCTGGTCCCGGTATTTCGCGACGGCGGCCATCGTTTCGCCGTAGAGGCGAGAGGCCGCCTCCAATTGCGCGGCGGTGACCCGCCCGAGCGTGGGGGGGGGGGGGGGGGGGGGGGGG